>NC_009380.1:609803-914705 GCF_000016425.1 Salinispora tropica CNB-440
GTTGAGCAGCATCACTTTCGTGCCGTCTCCGAGCTTCACCGGCAGGGCCGCGTATTTGCGTTCCACTGCCGCGCGGATGTCGTCTAGGGTCAGGTCGTTTTGATCACTCACGAGCAGCCTGCTTTCGGTTTCGAGACATAGGCCGGAAAGTTTGTTTAGGCGGCGACGCCCGCGACCCAAACTGAGGAGTCCCAGTAGGCCGTGGTGCCGTCCTCTAGATCGACGTACTGGCCCGTAGTCCAGGCCGTGGCGGGAGAGGCGGTGACGCCGGCGAGGGCGGTCAGGTTGTACGGGGTGTCCGCGCCATCTGGACTGAAAGCACCTGGAGTGCCAGCGCTTGCGCCCTCGGCCTCAATACCGCCGATCGGCGTCACCGTGTACGCGTAGGCGTTGGACCCGAAAACCAAGGGCTTGACGCTGAGCGGCAACCCGGCCAGCGACTCAGCATCCGATACGGAAAGGTCGTCCGCACGAAAAATTTCGGCCTTTGGCGCATAGAACGCGAAGGCGTTCGTGCCGTCGTAGAACACAACCAAAAAGGCACATTCGGTTGGCACTGGGGACATTGGCACGCCGAGCGAGCCATCCGCGAGCAGCGGGGCGTTAGAGCCATAGTAGAGCCGGAGGCCGGCGCGGTCGAACTGCTGAAGGGTGAAGGCGAAACTCTCAGTCCGCGGCGCGTACGTCGTGCGCAGCGTTTGCGCCTGGAGGGTTCCGAGCGTCGTAGCTTCGCCACCCTCACTGGTTATGCCGAAGATATCTTCCAGGCTCGTGTGGCCGACGTTCTCCCACATCGAGTCAATGCTGAATAGGTCAGATGGTGCAATGGTGCCCGTTGGGGCGCGGAAGAAATTGCCGGCCCCCACAACAAGGGTCGCGTTATCGTTGAGCATGATCGCTCCCAGGGGTTTGGATTTAGGGCTGCTGCCGGGGCCGGCGAACAGTCACGTCAAATCGGGTCTCGTATCGCCAGACGCCTGCCGGGAGATCCGCGTACTGGACCGGGCCGGTCGCGGTTGCCCAGTCGGGCACGCGTCGGGGCGAGGCGGTCATCGTGAGGCCCACGAAGTGGCCAAGCTCGGGCACGCCGAAGCGGGCACGCCGAGCGCGCATCAACGAGGCGCGCACCGCTTCGGCGAGGCGGCCAGCATCCTCGTCCCCATCGGGGTCCTCGGCATAGGCGTAAATCGCCATGTGAGCGTCGTCTATGAAACGCTCGTCGCCCGCCCAGACGCCATAGCTATCCAGTCTCCGCAGGTGGATAAATGGAAAGGTCTGAGCCATCATAATCAGCGTGCCAGCCTTGACATCCGGCAGGTAGTACGCAAGTGCAGCGAGCAGTAGATCCTCAATCGGCGAAAATTCTTGCGCGGCGATGACACTAGGAGGAAGGCCCGCCACCGTTCGGCACCCCCATCACTCGACCCTTGCGCACCCGAATGCGACGCAGCCGCGTTTTGACCCGCCGACCCCGCTTGATGCCGAGGTTCGCGGCGCGCGTCAAGATATACAGCCCCTCGTGGCCACCGAAAGTGCGACCACTGTCATCAATCAGATGGTCGGCGCGGCCGAACTCAATGCTCAACGCGCCGAAATCGGAATTGCGGTCATCAAGGCCCACATACCAATCCAGGTGACCGTATTCGCGGTCGCGCTCCTGCCCCCAGGTCACCTCAGCGCCACCACCTACGCCCCGGTCGGGCGAGACGGCGCCCGCATCGCGGGCTGCCTGGAGGTTGGCCTGGGCTCGGCCGTAGATGGCGAACGTTTCTCCCGAGAGGTAGAGCTGCACACCATCCAGATCGGCTATGGCCCCCTCAATCTTGCGTCCGGCTACGCGGCGAAAGACCTGGGCCATCACACCTCCGTCGGGGTCAGCGGGCGGCGCCGTAGCGACACCGTCACGTGACGCGTGTGCCGGGTGCCATGGTGATAGGCCGGAGGCGTGACGACATCCCACCGTGAGCCGCGCCACTCCACCTGAGCCCACAGCTCGCAACCGGCCACGTCGTCGCGCACGATCATCTTGACGACGTGGATTTGTTGCTGCCCGGGTAGCTCGGCGCGCGAACTGCGATCAGGGATGAATGCCGCGACCACCACGACGGGGTTGTCCTCATCTACCACGCGCACCCGGTGGCCCCGGCGGTCCGTGACCTCCCTGTACGGATAAACAGTGGCGGACTGACCACGCCTACGCTGCATGGAGGGCATCGGCCTCAGCACCCCCTACGGGGATGCCAGGTGGAGTAGCCGTACCCGTAGCCGCTTCGGCACCCCCCGCTAGGGTGCCAAGTAGAGCAGTCGCAGCCAAAACCCCAGCACT
The DNA here is from genome assembly GCF_000016425.1 of Salinispora tropica CNB-440. Classification (GTDB taxonomy): domain Bacteria; phylum Actinomycetota; class Actinomycetes; order Mycobacteriales; family Micromonosporaceae; genus Micromonospora; species Micromonospora tropica. The sequence goes on from NC_009380.1 coordinate 612,130, forward strand.
CCTCGTTGAGTGGGAACGGGTCGCCGTCCGTGTTGACCAGCGTGCATTGATGGTGCTTGTAGCGTCGCAGGTCTGTGCGGTAGGCAGTTACCTCGGCGCTCACGAACCCGCCCTGAGCGGCGCCGCCCAGGCGGCGCAAGGTTTCAATTTCAGCGTCCGAAAAAAACGGTGCTCCCGCCTTGTCGCCAAGGTCGGTAAACGCGACCGTTTCATCACCAGCGCGACTTTGGGTCAAGCCATCTAGATTTTTCATGTACCGCGCTACGGCCACCAGCACAAGCCGGCGCACCATCCGGGGTGCCTCCTCGGGGACCGGCCACGCCTGGCCAGCGTGGTAGCGAGCCTCCTCGGACATGTCATCCAGTGCGGCGCCGGCCACGCGCTCCTCGGCTGCCGACATGGTGAAATCGATCCTGCCTTGAACGTCCTCGACCTGGGCAAATGGCTCAGACACTGGACCTCCAGGGGCGGCTACGGGGTGAAGGGGGTGCCCACGCCGGTTGCGGCAACCAGCTGATCAAGCAGACTGCCGGCCGCAGGCGTACCACCCACGCCAGACGGGTCAGCGTTGTTGTCCGCATCCGGCAGCACGTCGGCAGTGGCGTCCAGGTCATAGGCGATGGCCCGGACCAAAAACTCGCCCACCGTATCGCCCTCTCGGATCACGTCCGAGCGGCCAGCGTTCAGCACCACATCCTTGACGGAGCGCACACCGTTGTAGGTGTTAATCACCGACCTCTCAGCGAGAACGGTCGGGTCATAGTCGAGCACCCATCGCGCGGCGACGGATCGTGCGGCAGCGCTGCCGCCAATGCCGCTCTGTGGCACAGAGGGCGCAGCGGTCGACATCACGAACGCGCTCGGCACGAACAGGTAGCCCTGGTCCGCCGGGATTTCCTGGCTGACCACGATATTCATCCCGTATAGGCGCCCGATGGTCGCCTCACGCACGCTCGCTGACGCGATGTCCTGACCCACTGCGTCAGCGAGCACCAGGTGGTCGTCAGCAAGAATCGCCTCTTCGACCGCAGAGCCGATCACGAAGTTCCGCTGGCCGGTCGGCATGCGGAGGCGATTCGCCGCGGCACGCAACTTGATCAGGCTCTGCCGGATTGTCCGCTGGGGCACGCCCGTGCCGCCAATAGTGGCTAGATAGGACTGGCCGGTCACCAGGGCGACCGCCTTGTCCTCCAGCGCCCTGGCGACCGCCTCGGCCTGACTGCGGATAACCCGTGCCCATTCAATGGAGTCCCAGTCCCGCTGTTCGTCCTGGAGCTTGGTGGCCGAATAGGTATTACCCGAGAAAGTCAAGCTGATTTTGCGCTCGGTAAAGGCGTCGAACTGAATTGAGCTGGTCCGCTCGGCGCGGAAGTTCGCGATTTCGTGCGCCGGCAGGATCCCGGGTACCCGTACGTGGACGGTGTCATTCTCGGCGCCTCGGAACTGTTCAAATCCGCTGCGCTGAAAGAGGCCAGGCAGTACCAGGCTCTGCTCGATGACCTCGGCCGCGAGCGCGGCCAGCTTCTGTGGCTTCACGATGGCGTTCAGTGCCATAACTTCCCTTTCGATGCACTAGCGCACTCGCACTAGCGGTTTGAGATAAGAAAGGGGCCGCTTAGAGCAGGCCCTGGCGCATCTTGCGGGCGACCTCAGCCGGGTCGAAGTCGTCGCCGGGCTCGTCGCCCGGGGTTAAACCGCCGCGCAGCGTGCCGGAGAGGGGGAGGGTGTCGCCCCGGTCATCCGGCGGGGTCAGCTTGCGGATTGCCTCGACATGCCCGGTGAGGTCGCCCGGGGTCTCCCAGGTCATCGCCGCGAGGATCGCGGCCTGGTCGTCGGTCAGGCCGCGCGACGCGTTAGCCAGCGCAAGATCGCGCTCCAGCTTGGCGTTTCCCTCACGCAGCTCCTTGACAGCCGCCTCAACTTCCTCGGGAGTCTTGGCCTCTTTAAGGCTGGCCTCGGCCTCACGCAACCGGGTGCGGTAGTTCGCCGCCTCGGCCCGAGTGTCAGCCAGCTCTTTCTTTGCCCAGTCGGGCAGCGAGTCAGTTGAGGTAACCGGGAGCGCCTGGCCCTCGGGAGTGGTGTCACCATTCGTGTCGGGACCGTCTTCCGGCATGCGTCACGCCTCCTGGGCGCTCTGGGCAGCCTCCCGGGCCGCCTTGCGGATGGTGTAGTGGTAGCGGCGCCACGCCTGGCGGGCCGCCTCGCCGCGGAGTCCACGCGTGACCCTCGGCCACAGCTCGGCGTACTCGCGGTTAAGTGCGTACAGATCGCTTTCGTACTGCTCACGGGAGAACACCGGCTCCACAGAGCACTTGCAGTTGTCGTGATAAAGGTCGCCCTCGTCGAACCGGCGCTTCTCGGCCGATCTATAGACCGGGCCGCGACTGATCAACATCGCGCACCAGTCGCACGGCGTCCCGGTGAGGCTGACACGGATGTATCCCAGGACCCGGCGATCCCGCTGGGCGAGGTCCCACACCTTCGAGCGGGCACCGCCCATCGCCACGCGCTCGCTGCTCGCGGCCTGCCGGATGCCAGCCAACCGGTGAGCCTCCCGACGCGCCTCGTCCGCCTGACTGGCTGGGATGTCGGGCTGGAGGTCGCGCACCTTGCGCCGCATCGTGCCGAGGCCAAGGTTGGCGAGAGCTGCCCGGATCTCGGCCTCAGCGGCACGCTCCAGGCGCGCATCGGCTGCACGCCAACCGGGGAGCCGGACAACCCTGACCGTGGTAGCGCCGCCCCGCACCTCGGGATCCCACTGCACATCAGTCCATCGCCGCCTGACGCGACGGCTAGGGCGCTCGCCCGCACTGGGGGTGCCACCACCAGCGACAGCCGCCGTCAGGCCGGCGCGCTGCCGTGCAGAGTGCGGGATACCCAGGGTCAGGGCGTTGATGTCCGCGCGGAGCTGGGCGAGGGTCGTGGTACCGCCCTCAGGGCCGACAGTCTCGCCAGTCCGCAGCGCCCGCACGAGCCGGTAGTAGGCGATAGCAAGTGCCGCGGCTTGCGCTCGCTGCTGCATTACCTGCCTGGCGGCCCGCCCCAACCAGCGGGCCTGCGCTCCCGGCGCCCCTGACGCCGGGACCTCGCCATGCCATGTGGCCAGCGCATTCCGGATGGCACCCGCACCGATCTGATTTAAGGCTAAAACGAAAGCAGTGGTTATCGCATCAGCCTCGGCCGTCCGCTGTGCCTGTGTGAGGGCCACAACCACCTCCGGGTCAGGTCACCTCCAGGGAGGTGATTGATACGACCTGCTGGCCGTCCCAAACGCCCTCGACCGACGCGGTTGCCTCGGCACCACCGACCCAGACCGTGCAGGCCGGGCCGGTGGGCGGCGCCGCGCCCTGCTGGAGGGCGATGATGACGTGCCCCGAGCCGGCGGCAGAACCAAAGTTCCAATCGACGCCAATCGGGACGCCCGCCGGAGGGCCGATCTGAAAGACCAGCGATGGGCCGTTTACGTCGGTGACGAGGCTGATCCACCCGGACCCCGGCGTAATGGTGGATGCCAGGTTTGGGTTTGCCTGCACCGCAGCGAGGACCAGGGTGTCCGCCTCAGTCGGCGTGATGTCGACCGAGGCGGGTGTTGCACTGCTTGAGCGGTGATCGGCTAGGACGACATCGACCACACCGCTTGCGCCCGGCACACGCACCAGCGCCCCGAGAGCGCTCCCCGAGCCGGTGAAGGCCGCCGAAACCCCGGTGAAAGGGGCGGTCGGGCTGCATGTCCATAGTTCGATGCGTCGGCCCGCGCTGCCCGACTTTGGCGCGAAGTCTCGCCGCGTCCATGTATTGCCGCCATCGTCCGTCACAGTGGTGTACGGGTCGGACGCCGAATAGCGCGCGAGCACCAGGACGTAGTGGTTGCCCACCGCCCCGCTCGCCCCGAAAGCTCGGGGGCTGGTACTGCTGGGCCCAAGCGCGTCTAGGACCTCCGGCGCACTCCAGGTCACGCCTCGGTCCTCACGATGACGGTGCCCGCCGGAGTGCCAGACGGCACAGGGTCTCCTGGACCAAGCACCAGGACATCGGCCATCTGAATCGCGGCAGCCGCCCCATCGGACCGCCACAGCCGACCCCACCAGTCCCGCTTGTAGAGCTGAGTGGTGCGACTAGCGTCCTCCAACTCCAGCCACCCGCCATCAGCGGACGCACCAAGATCCGTTCTCGGGATGCCGCGTACCAGCGCATCGGCCTTGTATGCCACATGGGGCGTGCCCCTTAGCCCGCCCCACTCGTTGCGCCATGCCGACAACTCGCCGGCGCCAGTCCCGACATAGATCCGCTCAATATCGGGGTTGCCCACACTGATCGGATAGTCGAGTCGGATGCGCCTCAGGTAGTCCCTTGGCGGGGCAGAGTCGTGCACCGTGTCGACCGCCGAATAGGTGGCGGACAGATCATCCGCCCCACCTGGGGCGTGTGACGATGCGTGTGCGCTCGGTACGGGATCGATCCACTCAGTGTCATGGTCGGTCGCGCTGCCCTTGGCTAGCACCTGGCCCACCGTGCCGCCGGCCGTGACACCCGGGCCGGGGTCGCCCGTAGCGCCCGGCAGTCCCGCTGGCCCCACCAGCCCCAAGAGCCAGTCAGCCTCGGTACCCGAGTAGCCGCCAGCCACCGCGACCTCATAGGCACTCAAGCCCTGGTCGCCCTGCGGGCCGGGCTGCCCAACCTCGTCCAACGCCGCCAGGACATCGGGCGCAAGTTTGACGAGGCCGACCGACCCATCCGGCACAACCCCGGCAGCGGTCTCCGAGAGCGCCTGCCACCAGGCCGCCTCAGGCTCGTCGTCGGGCTGCATGGTCTCGGGGTCCACGTCGACCAGGTCGGCGTATTCAACCGGAGTCTCGGACTCCGGTACCGCGACGGTGCGGGTAACCATGTCGTGGTACCCGATCTCCTGCGCCCGCCAGCGCCATGCCCGGCCGACCGTCGACTCCAGATCCACGGTCGCCTCGGCGGCTCCGTCCAGGTATACGCGGAGACGTGTGCCGAACAGCATCGCGCCTGAGTAACGCTGGAGTGCGACGTATTCGGCCGTGGGGTTGGTTTCGCTCAGGGTGATATGGACTGTTGTCACGCGCTACTCCTCTCCGGGTGCAGGCGCATCGCCACCTGGCGTCGCCCGGATTAGGGCATCGGCCATGCGGTCCTCCGGGCTGTCCTCTTTGAGGATTCGCGCCCAATCCTCCAGCTCCTGCCGGGTGACGTTGGGCACGCGGGGCCAAAGGCCCCGGCGCGGAATTCCAAGCTGTTCGGCCATCTTGCCGAGCCCATCCGCAACAGCACCGAGGGACTTCATTTCCATGTCGCGCCAAATGACCTCGCCCAGGTAGTTCTGCGCAAGCGATAGATCGCCAGACAGTTCGGCGGCCAGTCGGAAAACCCGCTCCCAACTCTCGCCAAACAACTTCCGAAACTCCTCAACCTTGCGGGCGAGAGCAGTTTCAGCGGCCTGAAGCGCCTCAGCGCTCAGATTTGCAATCTGGCCCAGCAGGTGATGCGGCGGGACCTGAGCGAGTGCGGAAAACTGCCGGAAAGACATGTCGAGTGAGTCGATGAACCCGCCGAGCGGTGTAGCGTCAAGGCTGCCCCACTTTGACTGGGGATCCTTAGCGAACAGGAAGCGCCGGGCAGAAATGTCCACCTGCTCATAAACGTGTTGGCCCGTGACTGGGTCCACTACCGGCGCGGTATCCAGGATGACGCGCTGCCCGTTGTCATCCAGCACCCACCCGTCACGATCAACCGCCCGACCGAGGGAGTCCACGCCGGCCACTGCCGGCTCGTCCGGGTACGTGTAGGGCTCCTGGCCCCGCTGATGCACCGGGCGCGTCTTGAGTGGGGGTGCCATGCCCGTGGCCGTGCGCACAGTGAACGACCCATAGGTTTGGGCCACCAGTAAGTCAAACACGGTCTGGTTGATGCGATTCTGAAGCGCAATCATTGGCTCGATGACGCCGAGGGTTCGGCCCTCCAGGTCCACGCACGATGCAAAACGCGTGACGGGGCACTCGCTGGATCCGTGCACGCGCTTGCCGGTGATACCAACACTCGTTGCGTCGGTTAGCGAACGGAACGTGATAGTGTACTCACGCCTGCCGTCCCACATTCGCGCACTACCGCGCGACCCCTTGTCACCAGGCTTCGGCCACTGCGTGACCGTGATGGCTGCAACCGGCGCGTCGTCGTTAGCCGGGTCGTCGTATACCGCAACCGTGCGCAAGGGGCTAAGACCCTTGCTACGCACCCGACCTGCCTGCCGTTCAGTCAGCACGAAGGAGTGGCCGTACGCCAGGGCGGCGCGGTGGACGGCGGTCTGACGCGCGTCCAGCCGACTCTCCTGCCAGTGCAGCCACTCGGGCAACACCGTGTCATCCGCGACCCGATCCGTCCCGCCGCGCCGGTAGTTGTCCACATAGAGGGCCTGGGCTGGCGTCCCCACCAGAATAAGGCTCATATTGGTGATGGCCCGCCTTGCCAAGAGCCGATATTCGGCATCGGCCCTAGCCGGCATGTACGGGTCGTCATGCCGTCCATTCAGGTAGTCGTCGACCCGCCGCAGTGTCGGCAGGTCGCGTTCCAGAATTGCCAGCAGTTCGGCCGCCAGAGCCCTCGGCGCGGTTGTCATATTGCCCCCCTTGGCGCTCACTGGCGGTTTCGGCTAGTAGGCCCACATTTCGGTAGAGCGCGAGCGTTCTTCCTGCTTGGTGGTCATGTTGCGGAGATCGCACATCGCCTCATGGGCCAGCAGCCAGGCCGCATAAGCGTCAACTTTGCGCTGCGACTTCGCGCCCTCCTTGCCGAAGCTCACGCCATGGCTGTTCGTTCGCCGTCGCGCATTGCCGGCATGCCGGCGCAACGTCGCATCGCCGTCGAAATGGATGTTCTGCCTCGCGATAGCGTCCATTAGCCGCTCGTGCGCCAACGTGGCGCGCTTCTGGGACCGCATGTCCCAGCCGATCGGACTATCCGGACTGGCTTTTCGAGTCAGCCCTTGCCCATAAGCTTTATTCCACAGGGAGATGTAGCTCTCCCAGTAGCTGACATCAGCGTAGAATGCCTTGACCTTGTAGAGGCGGAATGTGTCGTGCACCTCCGAGTCAACGCGCTCGTGGGGGACCATCCAGGGCTCGTCTTCGGGCCACCGCGCGGGCCGCTCCCAGACAGCGAGCAAAAAGGCGCACGCGTCCGAAAGCCGAATGGCTACGAGAGCGGTCGAGTCATCCGTCTTACCGCCATCGAAGCCAAGGACAACTTCGTCCCCCACCTTCAGCTCGGCGTCAGCGCGCTCGATAGCCTTCAGGTCCTCGATCCTGTAAACGGCGTCTTCGACGGCATCGATTTGGTTCAGCCACATTCGCCGCGACCGACTGGGCGACAGCGTCTTGTTTTGAATCGACTTGATGATCGTATCGACCCGTAGCCAGACCGCATCACCACGGATCTTCGGGAGCGTGACCTCCAGGCCGTCAATTGTCAGCGGTGTCTGCGCGTCCGCTTCTACTGAGTCGTAGTAGAGGCCAACGTCCGGCGCCAGGCCATCACAGATATCCTCGTACGCTAGGCGCATCCGCTCGGCAACAGAATCCTCACCAGACAAATAAGCATTCGTGATGGCTAGATACCGTGAATCCTTTTTCGTGGTGTTTCCATCAATGGTCTCGTACATGGCGTGACCGTTGTTGCCCTTGATCCAGTGATGCGTCTCGTTTAGCAGCACAAAGGTGCTTCGGCCGCCTTCGAGTGTGCGAGGGTTTGAGGTCACCGCCTCAATTCTCCGTCGACCCCGGTCGGCCCGAATCAGCTCATTACCTGGCTTAACGCCGTAGTCCTGGATTAGCCGCCTGCTCATCATCACCGGCAGCAGCGTCATGGTGTTCTTCGTTTGCTCGCGGCTAACGGCGGCAATCTGGACCCATGCGGCAGGCATCTGCCGCCCGATTGCGTCCCGCCCCGGGCGCAACCGGGGGTTGCGCTTGGCGTCCTCCCCGGTGGCCCACCGCGCGAATCGTGCCGGCCCCACGAACTCGACTAGGCACAGAATCGCGCCAACGGGGTCTTTGCCCCACCCTTTTAGGCGTTGGAGAACGCCCGTCCGATGGGCGAAGCGTCCAGCGTCATCTATCGCGAACCACCAGAGCAGGAAGCGGCGCTGCTCTGCCGTCAGCCTGAAGCGCTGCCCCTCCTCGTCCAGGAGGTATTCCCCAACCCACCGAATCACGTCCCAACCCAACGTGCGCTCAGGGAGTAGCCAGTCGTCACAACCGAATCCGCACTTGGTGAGGCCAGCGGCGTGACAGAGCGGGCCATTGTGGCGCCACGTCATGCCGTGATATGTGGGTTGGAGTGCGTCGATCTCCTCACGCGTCATCGCGGATCTGACCATGGCTGTCCTCCGGCCCGCGCCGACAGACGGGACAGCGCACCCAGGGCGCAGTGCCTGTCTGTCAGCTCACGAGCCGAAGACCCGGCCCGTCGTCCTCCATGTAGTGCGCAATGCCGTCGTCCTCGGCGCTCTCGACCTCCAGCTCCACGCGCACGCGGCGCCTATCGCCCTCGGCTACCAGCAGTCGCTCAAAGCTGCTCATGATGGTTTGCAGCATCTGGCCAGACCTTTTGCGGCCGTCCTTGTAATGAGAGAGGTCATCGCAGAGTGAGTACAGGAGCGCTATGTCGCTCTGCTGGTAAAAGTCCGCCTGGCCCGAAAGCTGGCAGGCGTCCCAGAGCATGCGGGCGATGTCATGCCAGCCCTCGTCCGGCTGAGGCCAGACCACCGGGCGAGCCTTGCCCTTGGTGATATCCGGACGACCACCGCGATTAGCGTCACGGTCACGAGATAGATCCTCGCTCCGATTCGGTACGGGACCGCGGCTTCCCATGGACCCACCTCCTCGCGGAGTCGGGCGCCGTCACCAGATCTCCAGTGTGATATGCGGCAGAAACCAAATCAGGAAGGCGCCCAGCGCGGCGATGAGTCCCCACTCACCGCGACTAAGACCCCGACCCTTCTTGGCCTTGATCCAGTGCCGCGTAGCCTCGCTGAGCGTGTCCCCCGGGCGGCGCCGGACTAGGGCCAGCCCTTCCATGACCGCGAAACTCGCGGCCACAACCGCTAGCCAGATGGCCCAAGCCCACCGCCAGCGGCTCTTGTACTCAGCCAAGCCGGCGACCGGTCGCAGCGGCATAGGCGTCCTTGATCTCAGCGGACAATCGCCCCCGCGTGCCCACGGGCCACCCGCTTGAGCGCGCCCACTCGCGGACATCGGCCGGGGTGGCGGTCTGGGTCTCAGTGCTCATCTGGAGCTCCTTGCGGCTGGTAAGCGGCCCTGGACCAAGTGGGCCAGGCAGGTGGTTGCCCCCGCAGTCGACCCGGAGAGGGGCGGGGACTGCGGGGGCGGGGCAACGGAGAGCAGGACGCTCAATCCATCGCCGAGCGGGCGCCCCTGGGGGCGCTCTCGCCCTGCTGCAAGCGCCACAGCTCGGCCGGGTGCGGCTCGGGCGGAAGTGTTGCGCGAGCCCTATGCCTATACCGTGCTGCTGCGCCCTCTTGACCGCTCTTCCGGTTATGGCATTCTGTGCAAGCCGGTCTTAGGTTCTTAAGAGTGTGGTCATCTCCCCGCCGGATATGGTCTACATCTGTCGCGGGCTTACCACATCTACGAAAGGATCCGTCGAGTCGCTTGACAATCACCAGACAACGCCTACCCTTTAAGCGATAGACTTCTGCCTTGATGGCTCTCCAGTTAACCGGTAAACGGCTACGCCTGTCGGACCCGTTCCATGCCAACAGGTCACCTCAATTTGCTAATGCCCGGTCATGTTAACGAATATCTACATGATAGTCATGAACCCGGGCTAGTATTTTGAACCAACCATCCCACCCCCATGGGGAGATAGCCGCTAACAGTAACGTCGATGTCGGGTTCGAGCTGGAACCTCTACATCTTCAACTCTCTAGCTTCCCACCCTTTCCGGGGTTAGCAAGATAGCTGCAACCAGCATTACTGTTTACTAAGATCTTTACCCTTCTACTTATAGATCGGGGACCGGAGGCCGTTTCTTGCGTCTAGAGATCAACTAGGGTAGCGAAATGTCGCCCGCAGCACCCAGGGGGCGCGGGGGTGGGCTGGGACTACTGTGTTCGACCAGCGGCACAGTAATGTCCGATAATACCGGATTCACCCGGACTTAATCGAGCTTATAACCTGCGCAAGATCTCGGCTCCTATACCTGCCGGTGACCCCTGACGACCCGGCAGCGGGTCATACCCCCACCCTGAACAGGCATAACGCCGTGAGAGCCACGGAGAGCGCGTCAGATCGACGGTTGACTACCCGAGATGCCGCTTACGCCTAAAGTCCGGCCAGAGGGCATCTCAGACCCGCTAGTGGCCTAACCGTGAGTGTGAGCCGTGCCCGTTGTCGTGCGGCCTCGCGTGCGCGTGCGTGTGGTGGGTAGGCATCAGCCAAACGGGTACCGCTAGTGTGAGCGAATGGGGGAACCGCTAGACCGGGCCACCCCCGTAATGTCGTTCCCGTTCCGCCGGATAGCGACAACGGCCGGCGGGATGGCCGGATCAGAAAGAGCCGGCCTAGCTGACAAAACAAGAGCGGTTGGCTGCAAGTTAAGCCGGGGTGCCTATGGGAAAAGATGGCACGAAGCGGGGGTCACATCCTTACCGTCCGAACGGGTTGACGAAAAGCGAGCCAAACCGTTAGTGTGAGTCGGCAACACAGAAGGGACGCGCTCCGGCGCTAGCCCTTCCCCCGCACGGGGGGACCTGCACAGCAGGAGTACCGGAGATCAGATAGACCCGTGAGCAAGCGCGCGGGGAAAGCGGGACCGCTGGAATGCCGGCGGATCAGCGCTCCCTGCCTAGGCAGTCGGACGGGTAAACGGCGCACCCGCTAGGTCGGGCACAATCCAGCGCCACACGCTATAGCGGCATTCCGCTAGTGTGAGCAACGGGGCGGTAAGTCCTCTCGGATCAGGTGCGACGCCTAGGCGGCTTGTGGTCTCGGAAGCCCTTGTCTAACCGCCGGGTTCAGCCTCCCGGGTACGACCGGGACCGGGAGGCAGTGAGCGCGAGGCCCGGTCGCATCTACAAACGGAGTCGCGCACTGCCTAGCTTGTGTTGGGCAGTGCGCGGCTCGGGGTCACGACGCCCCCGCCGCTAGGCGGGGTGTGGGGTGGGTGAGGCGGCACTAGCCGACATCGGGGTGCCGCCGATCCCCACGGGTTCGATTCCCGGCGTGACCACTCGGCAGATTGAAAGCCGGGAGGAGTGATATGGAGATCACCACCAACCACACACTTGCCGCCGCAATACAAGGTGGCCCGGACATCCTGGCCGCATTGACCTTTACGGGATCATGGGCTGCCGGTCAGGCTCTGGCCTGGCCCGGAAGTCCTGTGCGGTACACGGTTACGGATGGCGCGCACGTGGTCCGAGGCGCGGACATCTTCGCGCCGATGGGCTGGCGAGCGAGCGCTAACGACATTCTGCGGAGCGTGTGCTCCTTTCTGGCGCATGAGGTCGAACACGCGGGTGCGCATGACCGGGGGCTATGGGGTGCGCCTTGTCCGGAGTACGGCGTGCACTGCCCGGCCTTGGACGAGGACAGGATCTCGATCCTGGCGCAAATGGTTGACACCCTTGACATGTTTGCGTGTTCCTCGGATGAGTTTGACTGAAACCGCTAGTGAGAGTGTCAAAGTTTGGCGCCATCCGCATTCTGCTGACAGGTGTAGGTGGTTGCCGGGGTGAGCGGTAGCCACGCCGCGCACCGGAGTGCAAGCCTCCGGCACCCACGTAGGCGCACATGAGAGGGGATCGTAGTGACGCGTCTAGGTGCACGACGAGTGTTCGGGATGTGGTGGGGCGGGCCTGGCTACAGCCATGGTGACTTCCCCGACAGCCTGGAGTCATGGCCAACCATAACTGCCGCCGGCTATTCCCTGAGGGAACGCTTTGAAATGGGCAGGGATTGGCGGTATACGCCGCAGAAGGTCGCGCTCGGCGACGACGGGATCGCTATCCCCACCGTAACGGAGTCCTTCGACATGCCTTGCGTGACGTTCGAATGCTATCTCGACGTCTATCCGGCCGAGCGGGTTGGCCGCATTGGCTGGCGCGTGGGAAACGAGCCCGCTATTCGACTTCGGCTCGGCCCGAGGCTCGGAATCCGCCGGGAGAACTTCTGACGCACCCGAAAGGAAACGAGGGGACTGGCATGCCCCTCCTGATGACGGCTGCCATCGCGAGGAGAGAGTGATGCCAAGAGAGGTCAAGCACCCGAAGTTCGGCTACACCAGCACCGTCTACACGCTGGACGATCTGATTGAGCGGCTGAAGGGGCTTCGCGGTGAGCACGGTGGCAGCCTGGCCGTGGCCTGTGAGAAGGACTCGTCCGACTCGGTGCACCTGCTCGACAGCCTCGGCAGGTACTACGACGCCGAACAGGCTTGGGATGACGACGCGCACCTAGGGGCCGCGATCGTGCTTTCGATCAACGACTAACCACGCCGAAACCCTCGCGAGGGGGTCGGGCGGGCTGGCATTCCGCTCCTGATGATGGCTGCCGATAGGGAGGTCGAAAGTGATTGAAATCGAACAGGCGCGTGAACTGCTGGCCAAGGCAGTAGAAACGCAGGGCTGGGATTTCGTGTACAACCCGGGCGGAAATGGCCCCTGCAAGTACGAACCGATTTCTGTACACGAGGCTGGAGGCAACCCAGACGACCCCCGCACAAAGACCGGGTGCCTGATCGGGGTGGTGCTGGGAATGGTTGATGAGAATCGTCACCGAGGACTCTCGAACACCATTGACGCCCTCGGGGAAGGCGCACTGCGCGGGCTGATGTCCCACGAAACAACTCGGTATTTCCGCGTTGCTCAGCACGCGCAAGATGCCGGACGCACCTGGGGCGCGGCGTACGACGCGGCCGAGGCTCACTACCGAGCCCACTACGCCCGCTGAAGCCGAAACACCCCTAAGGGTGCCTGAGCAAATCGACGCGGCCAAGACCTTGACTGAATCAGCATGAGAAAGGGCAGCATGGAAGCCAAGACTGACTACACGTCCGCCTACGAGGTGCGGGAAGGAAGGGTGCACGTTACGATCCGGGCCGCCGAGGAGCGAACTCACTCCCTGGGGCTCTGGGGAGATCGGGTTACTGAACTCTGGCCACGGGTCGAGCTGCACACGGACCATGAGCCCAGCGCACGAGAACCGTACGGATTCGTCAAAATCCGCGGCCGTGACTATCGCCTCCACACCCTGGTTCAGCAGGTGCCAGAAGGGCAGCGTTGGAACGACCGCCTGGGGAGCGAGGTTGTCTGGCGGCACGAAAGCCACCCGTACAGGGGTGGCTATGTCAATGGAAACCTTCTGCCGGTCGGCTTTGACAGTAAGGCGCGGGAGCGGCTGTGTGAGATCGAAATCGAGGTGTTAACCCTATTCGAGGCATTCTGCCCTGACTGGCAGCGCATCAGCGCGCGCTTGGGGTTAGAGGCACAGCGGTCCTCGCAGGAACACAAGACCCGCCTTGCTCACAAGGAGATGGCCCAGGCAGAAGAGAAGATCGCGGAGATCAACAAGCGTATCGCGGAGCTTTAGGCGGGAAACCGCTAGTGAGCGGACGGGCGAGTGGTAACCAAGCCCGCACCGGAGTGCAAGCCTCCGGCGTCCACGTAGGCAGACGAGAGAGCCGGGGCACTACTTGCCAAGGAGGATCCGGATGGCGAACCCGATGCAGGCTCGCAGTCAGGGACAAACCCTGAACGAGTTGGTCAATAGCACCATGGCAGAGCTAGGAGGGGTATTCGAGTGCATGGGGTGGGCTGAGGACGAAATCGCGAGCGCGATTCGACGTCATCCTGGCCAACGCGATGCGCTATTCCACGCTTTCTCGCTCATCAAGCCTCGCGACGAACTCGGGATCGGTATGGGTACCGAATTTGTGGTCCGCTCCCATATGGCCGAGTTGCTGGAGCGCGTCGCCGTGGGCGGTGACACCCGGCCGGCTACGGCGGCCGAGATGTGCCTGATGGTTGGTGAGGTGTCTCAACGCGTGCCGTTGAACAGCGCTGCTGCTGGGCTGTACTTTCGCCTGTGGTTCAGCGCATTTCCGAGCCACCCGCTCGCGACAGAGCACTTGCCGGACCAAGTGCACTATGAACGACTGCACCAAACCCAGATCGACGATCTCGAAAGCGATCTAGCGGCTCGCGGTGGCGACCAGTATCGCCAGTTGAAGAGCGTCGATTGTCGTGGATGGCACCACGGTGAGCGCGTCAATTGCCGGTATGCGAGCCGCGCGCATGGAGGGCACGAAGCCCGGGGGTCGGGCCGCCCTGGCCGGAAGCGCATCGCTTCGATGCGAAACCGCTAGTGAGCGGACGGGCGAGCGGTATCCAAGCCCACACCGGAGTGCAAGCCTCCGGCGTCCACGTTGGCAATGATTGGAGGAGGGTTTGTGGCTGAATATGTGATCGATGGACTTGCCACCTTTGTAGCGCGAGTGCGGGCCGACTCCCACGAGGATGCGGCGGAACTCGTTCGCAGTATGCAGGGGGTTGAGCCAGCTCTGGCGGTAGGGCAGTACGTCGAAATTTCCGAGCTGTCCTGGGGCGTCGCGTTGGGCGTGGAATTGATGTTCCCTTATGGAGGCGATCGAGACGATCCACCACCAGTAGCGACGGATCGGATAGTTCGCTACAGCGCCGAGGATGCAGCCATGTTGGCGGGCTTGGCTGAAAGCGCCGACAAGGCGGCAGAGGGGGATTCAAACGATAGGGAAATAGGGAGGCTTCGGGCGGCACTTAATGTGGCCCTGGGGATGCTCAGTATCCCGAGAGTGTCGTAGTGGGGGCGAAAGGCCCCCGCCGGAGTGCAAGCCTCCGTCGCCCACGCAAGCAATGAGTAGAGGAGTAGCTATGGCTGAGTATCTGACGCGAGCGGAGATCCGGAACTACCCGATCAGCACAGGGGTAGCCGTCGACCTGGAGCGACTGGTGAGCTCCAGCCCGCCCAACGTCGGGAAGTCCCCCGGCAGCGTAAAGGATGTAGCCGTGGGTCAGGTCGCCTACGTCCACAGCATGGGCGCGTATCGCAGGGGTGTCATCACTCGGGTTGGCAGAAAGCTCGTCACCGTCACCTTCACCACGCGGGGTGCGATGATCCGCGGTGGGGACATCCGCGTCACCAGCAAGGCGGCCCCCTTGGACGAAATTCGTATCGCACCCTCCCAAAGTGGGGTGGAGTGATGGCGGGCCTGGAGCTGGAGCTGCAAACGGTCGGGGACGGCTATGTCTACCTAGCTCCGGCGGGGGCGGGCGTGTATGTACTGGGCGTCACTGCCGAAGGCTCAGGGGAGAGCGGGGGCGAGGTGCATCTCACGCCAGACGACCTGCTGACCCTCATCTGGCACATGTCACAGATACTCCTGGTGTCGCGTAGCTGACCCCACTCTACGGACCGCTGCCGTACGCTGCCCGCCGGTGATACCGAGGGGGTGAAACATTGGCAAAGGTGCAGCGGGTGGTATCGGTGCCGCCGATCAACTGGCTCAAGGAGATTGTGTTGATCATCCTGACCGGCGGGCTGTGGAGCATTGTCACAATTAAGCGGATCATAAGCCGCGCGGCTACGCGCTAGCGGAACTATCAGGGCGAGTGGGTCTGGCCGCCGTCCGGGGTTCGAGCCCCCGGCGCCCTACTTCCTACTTCCCCAAAAGATCTTTCTACCAAGGGAGCGCAAACCGTGAGTGAGAGCCATGGGCGAGAGTTTTCCGACGAGCAGTGGGCTGTGCTGGAGCAGATCGTGGAGGGGTTGAGCTTGTCGGACGCGGAGAAGCGCCTGCTGGCGGGTCACGCCGACCCGGACGCCGCCTGCGTTCTGAATGCGGTGGGGAAGATGCTGATGTTTGGCGTTGACCCCGTAGAGCTGTGCTTTGTTGTGGGGGTGTCCGTTGCACGCACAAATCCTGCCCAGGTGCGGGGGTTGGTTGGCCGGGTGGTGAACGGGGTTGCGAGGGGGCTTATAAACGACCTGGTGGGAGGGCTCGACTTTCCGGATTCGGAGGGAAACCGCTAGTGAGCGCAATCGATTGCAACGTCTATCCGGACCTGTTCTTCGCCACCAAGCCGGGTTTGGTTGCGCGGGCCAAAAAGCTATGCGCCGGGTGCCCCATCCAGACGGAGTGCCAGGAGTGGGGCAGGACGGAGGAGTACGGCGTCTGGGGTGGCACGTCGGCGCGCGACCGCCGACGCACCCAAGCCGGCGGAACCAACGGCCCAACGTTGAGTGACCGGCTTGACGCGCAGATTTTGACTGCTCGGAACCGAAAGCAACGGGTGGCGTGATGGTCTGCGAGGTCAAGGGGTGCGGGCGGGGGGTGGCAGCGCGGGGGTGGTGCGCCCTGCACTGGCGCCGCTGGCGGGTCCATGGCGACCCGCTGACGGTGCTACCGCGGTCGGGAGGGCGTCGACCCAAGCCGCCCAAACCATGCTCGATCGAAGGGTGTGAGGGCCCGTGCCACGCACGGGGTTGGTGCATGACGCACTATCAGCGGTGGCTCAGGACGGGCGACACGCGCGACTCTCGTGCAGGTAGATCTCTGTGCGGGTTGCCCGGCTGCGGGCGTCAGCACTATGGGCGCGGGTGGTGCAAGCGCCATCATCGGCGCTGGGAGGTCAGCGGAGATCCGCTCGGCGCGGACCGTCCGGCAAACCACGCCTGCCCCGAAACCCTGGCGCTCTGGCACTGCACCACTCCGCTAGTGCGAGCAGACATTCGGGCCTGTATGACGGCGTGGAGCCTCGGCAGATGGGGTGATGTGACCCTGTACGCCCGGCGGGCGCGGGGGCACGGTCGAAGCCTCTCCCGCCTGGAGCGAGAGGTGGTCGACGGAATGCTAGCCGACTGCCGCAAGAACTGGGTCGAGTCTGCACCGTTAGTGGCTGAGTTGGCCGAGTCGGGCCTGTCTGTCTCCGAAATCAGCGCCCAGCTCGGAGTGAGCGAAAGAACAGTGTATCGCAAACGGGCACAACACCGAAGCCTTAAGGAGGGAAGAACGTGATCATCATGTATATCGTCATCGGTCTGCTCTTGGTCAGCCTGGGTGCCCTCCTTGCCGTGGTTACCGGCTGGGTCATCGACTATGAGCGCGAGAGGCGCCAGGAGCCTTTGACGCGGCCTCACTGGTCCGAGCAAGTGACAGTGCGGATTCCGGTGGTGGAGCCGGCGCGATACGTCCCCCGGCATCGGCGGGCATGAACGGAGGGGAAGCGGCTACGAGCGAGTGGCTGACCCCCATACCCGCAACTCTGGATTCCGCCACAACCCGATGAAAGCCTCTTCCCGCTGCCTGGAGGAAAACCCCTCATGGAAAATGAGTTGCTGACCGTTCCAGAAGTCCTATCCACCCTAAAGGAAACGTCGCGTCGAACCTTCTATCGGTGGCGTGAACTGGGCATCGCTCCGGAATGCATCAAGCTGCCAAATGGTCAGCTTCGCGTCGAGCGGCGCGATCTAGAGGCGTGGATAGAGCAGCACCGGGAGGCGGCGTGAAGTCGCGGTCGGTGCGGATCTGGGAGATCCGCATTAATAAGGGTGCCGGCAAAAAGAAGACCTATACCGTGCGGTGGATCGTTGGCGGGCGGGTGAGTTCACGCAACTTTGCCAGCCGCGCACTGGCGGACAACTATCGATCCGATCTCATGCAAGCGGCCAACCGCGGTGAGGCGTTCGATGCCGCCACCGGCCTGCCGGACTCGATGACCGAGCCGAAGAACGCGATGTCGTGGCTGGAGTTCGTAGCGTCGTACGTGGATGTGAAGTGGCCCGGCGCGGCGGCCAAGTCCCGGGAGAGCATGATCGACGCACTGGCGACGGTGACCCCGGCATTGGTCCGTGACCAGCCGGGTCGGCCGGGGCCGGTCGAGCTTCGCCGCGTACTTCGTGATCACCTGCTGCCGCCGGCGGTCCGTGAGTCGGAGGTGCCGGCCGACCTGGCACCGGCGCTGCGCTGGCTTCGGCGGGCCTCGCTGCCGCTGGCTGAGGTTGGGGAGACGGTCGCCGTGCGGGGCGCGCTTGAAGCCTTGGCGGTCCGGCTTGACGGGCGGGCCGCGGCAGCGACGACGGTACGGCGCAAGCGATCGGTCTTCTACAACGCGCTTCAGTACGCGGTGGAGCTGGACGCCTTGCCGTTCAACCCGGTCGACAAGATCCGGGTGCGGGGGCAGCGGGCGAAGATCGCCAAATCGATCGACCGGCGGGTGGTGATCAATGGCCGGCAGGCCCGGGAGCTGCTGACTGCCGTGTCGTACGTGGGTGAACGGGGACGCGACGGCCGGCGTGGTGAGCGCCTGGTCGCATTCTTCGGCTGCTTGTACTTCGCTGCACTGCGTCCGAGCGAGGCGCTGGCCCTGCGGGAGCAGGACTGTGATCTTCCCGAGACGGGGTGGGGCCGGCTGACGTTGGAGAAGTCTCGGCCAGCGGCCGGGAAGCGGTACACCGACAGTGGTGAGGTGCACGACCGGCGCGGCCTAAAGCACCGGGCGGTAGCCGAGGCGCGTACCGTGCCGATCCCGCCAGTCCTGGTTAAAGCCCTGCGGGTACATCTGGACCGGTTCGGGGCGGCGAAGGATGGTCGGCTGTTCCGCAGCGAAAGGGGCAACGTGGTGTCCTCTACGACCTACTCCCGGGTCTGGAAGGCGGCCCGGGAGTTGGCGCTGACTCCGGCTCAGGTGGCATCTCCGATGGCGGGTCGGCCGTACGACCTGAGGCATGCGGCGGTGTCGCTCTGGCTGAACAAGGGCGTCCCGGCGCCCGATGTCGCGGACCGCGCTGGGCATTCAGTCGACGTGCTGCTCAAGGTGTACGCCAAGTGCATCGATGGCCAGGAGGCCACCGTCAACCAGCGCATCGAGGAGGCGTTGGACGACGACTCGCATGGGTAGGCTTGGCCGCGGCCGGAGAATCCACGTGGCGTCCACCGCGGCCCATCTGAGCTGTGGAAACGGCTTCAAGATCAATCCACAAATAGTCCACGGACGGCGACAAGTAGCGGCTTTCAGTGACCTACACCTGCGCATGTGTGCTAATAGAGGGGCGTATGTATTGTCAGCTCAGATCGTGTTTTCGCTGATCTTCGAGGTGCCCCCGGCAGGAATCGAACCTGCGACACACGGTTTAGGAAACCGTTGCTCTATCCCCTGAGCTACGAGGGCGCGAGGGCCTAGTCTAGCGACCTGGGGTTCACCTGGGGTGGCAGGGAGTGGCCCACGTTCACCCACGTTCCCCGGACCGCCGTTCTCCCAGCCCAGGAGCACACCCCGAGCACACGTACCCCGGGTTGCGACCGGCGGTCGCCCGCGGTGACCCGTGTTGGCATCGGTTCACTCCGGTTGGCATCCGCTGGAGAGCACACACCACGCACATCATCGAAGGTCACAAAGGGTTCCCGCTCCCTGCGAACTGGCCCTGGCTGGCCGGTAGGAGACGGCCCGGCGGTGACGGTGCTGGGCTTCGAGTGCCGAGGTGGGGAGTGACCTGATCTGAGGGCCAGCGTGCGGAGGGTCGGTGGTGGGGCACGTCGTTGTCGCGAGATGTCCGTACGGACTCTGGTGGGGTTGCGCCGCCACACCCGCTGATGGGGGTGGCGGCGGTGGCTGTCCGGCGGGCCGATCCGTCAGCGTCGACGGGGCAGCGGTGCTGATCTTCGTTGGTCATAATGGTGCCCATGAAGCTTGCTGAGGCATTGGCGCTGCGTTCGGACGCGGCGCGCCGCGCCGAACGACTCCGTGCCCGCATCACGGCTAGCGCCCGCTACCAGGAGGGTGAGACGCCAGCTGAGGACGCCTCGGCGCTCCTCGCGGAGGCGGGCGAGGCACTCGGTGAGCTGGAGTCGTTGATCCGGCGGATTAACCGCACCAACGCTGTCACCGTCGTACGGGAGGGGGGCACACTTACCGACGCGCTCGCGCGTCGCGATGTGCTTCGGCTGCGGCACAGTGTGGTCACGTCCGCCGCGGACGCCGCTGCGGGTGAAGGTCAGCGTGGGTATCGGCAGCTGCGCTCGGAGTTGACGATGGTTCCGGCGCTGTCGGTGAGCGAGTTGCGCGGGCAGGCGGACGACCTCGCCCGGCAGTTACGCGAGGTGGACACGTTGATCCAGCGGACGAACTGGGAGGTCGATCTGCTCGACTGATGTGGTGCGGAGCAGGTAGCCGACGTGGAGGCGTGCACAACCCGCTAGCCGGCGGGGAATCCGGCTCACTTTGGAGCGCCGAGGGCAGGCGTAGGGGTTCGATTCCCCGGCACACATCGCATGCCCAGCACAGCACACAGGTGACGGCGCACAGGGCACAGCACACCACCGGGTGCAGATCCACGACGGTGAGGGTGGGACAGGGGACTTCCGCAACCTCGTACATCAGGGCCGGCTGCCACGATCTCGGCAGGGGCTGCTCAGCTCCTGCGCGGAGCCATGCGTCTTCGCCGAGGGCAGCGCCACGAAGGCATACGCCTTCCGGAGGTGGCGCTCTGAGTTGGGCCAGCGAGGATGTCGTGGAAGTGGCTCAGCGGAGGAGCACGCCTTTGACGTCGTAGTTGTCCCACCAGGTTGGCCGGTGTTCGCGTAGTTGTCCCGTGACTCGTGTTAGCAGGAGCCAGTTGCCGTTGAGTACGAACGCGGCGTCTTCCGGCCGGTTGGTGAGGACCCGGGCCACGGCTGACACCATTGTTGGGACCACGTCTTCGGGTGGGTTGTTCGTGCGTAGGTCGAAGATGATGTTGGTGTAGGTGTCGGGTTCCCATTCCCACTGGGTGCCGTCGTCGTCTTCGGCGTCGAAGTAGCCGCTGCTGCCTGCGGAAACGGTGACGGTGTAGCCGAGTTCCTCCCCGAGGTCGGCGGTGAGCAGCCGGGGGTAGCCGGGCAGGGTGGACTCCTCGACGCCGTGTGGGGCGACGAGGGACGCGAGGTCTTCCAGGGGGATGTCGCCGGCTAGGGTCAGTCGGTATTCGATGCCCACGTTTTGCCTGCCTTCTCAGTTGCGTCGGACGATCTGAATAATCGCACCGTTTCGGGTCACCGCTGCCAGTTCCTTGAGGTGTGGGACCGGCCAGTCGTTGAACTGCTTTTGCAGGCCGGCGATGTCGCCGCGCCAGTCGCACAGGTTCAACACCACTCGCTGGGTCTGTTGCCTCGCTACTTTCTGTGACACTTCCGTCCATACCCCGCGTACCGCCTTGCCGGCAGTGGGGGAGTAGCAGTCGAAGACGTGGCCCTCGATGAGGTAGTCCGGATCCTTGTCCGGCTTCCCCCTGTCGCTGGTGTTCTCGCGGGCGTCGGCGATTTCCTGCCGCGTCGGGTTCTGATGCACGCGGTAGCCGTCGTGGGCGAGGGTGTCGGCGCACTCGTTTTCTAACTCCAGGGAGCGTTGTACCACCGTGTCCTCTCGTGGTGGGATCTTCGTTCGGGGCCCAGTGGGCGAGCCGTCGGGAACGCCGGTTGGCGGCCGGCTCCAGGATGTGGGACTCGATTCGGGGATGGCTGGGTCATCCGTGGCGGCTGCTGTCGTGGTCGGGCCGTCGGCGGCAGCGGTGGAGTTGGGGGCGGGGTTGGCGGATGCAGGGCCACCAGCCCCGGTCAGTTTCCCGACGATCCCAGTCGTCGTGCTTCAGCGACCGCCGCCTCGATAGCCTGCCGGGTAGTGCCGGTGAGGTCGTGCACGCTGATCTCCGCCGCGGCGATGGCCTCGCTCATCAGGTGTACGACGCGCCGTAGGACAGGACGGGCGGTCTGGTCCAGCAGCCCGACGGTGAGCACCGTCGCAGAGTTGTCGGGCAGCGTCATGGTCACCGCCGCGCGGTCGGCAGGGGCATGCTTCGCGGCCCGGACGCTGGCTGCGAGCACCCACCGGGCGCTGTCGCCGTCGTGGGAACCGTTGTGGGCGGTAAGGGCGGCGGTGATGGCGTCATCGATCGCCGTGCCGCCAGCGGCCGGGTCCGCCAGGGTGGACAGGACCTCGAATCCCGCCGTGCCGCGGCGCAGGACCGTGACCTCCGCGCCGGCCCCGACGTTACAGACCACGAGGAACGATCCGACCGTAAGCTGCACGCCTCAACCAGTCGCGGTTGGGCCAGACCTGCCCGGTGAGCGGCCTGCCGCAGCCAGGTACGACGACGAGGGTCCCACCCGGCGGGCACCACCAGCCGCACATCCTCCACTTGTACCCCGACCGTGCGGTGTGCCTGGTCGGCGACCCGACGCAGGGTCGCGGCCACCAGGTCGACGCCGTCAACCTCGGCGTCGGCGATCGTTACCCGGTGCTGCTCTGGTGACTGTCGCGGGGCCGGCACGAACCGGTCCGGAGCGTTTACGGCCGCCTGCCACGCCTGATGGCCGGTCACCACGGCTCCGTCCGGGGCGAGCAGCACCGCGCTGGGCAGCTCCGAATCGCCGTCGAACAGCAGCGGCGTCCAGCTGCCGTCCGGCCACGCCACCACCGCGGTGGTGCTGGCGCTCCCGCAGTCGATCGCCAGCCGAGCCTGCCCCGCCTGCATAGATCTCAGTCAAACATGAGGATCACATTCACGTCACTCATTAGCTACTTACAGCGGGCGGCAATCGGCGCCGTGGCCGGCCAGCGGCACTCTCTCTGCTCGCGGACGGGTATCCGGGCCACCAGTGTCGCCCACGAGCACCCGGGGCCATCAGCACGTCGCAGGCGATACCGTGACCAGGCAAAGTGCGAGCCATCTGGCCAGTTCTCACCCAGTGCGTCATGGTATGCCGGCGGTAAGAGGGGTGAGTCGGTGTTGCTCCCAGTGCTTCTGTATCCAGGATCTGTGGCCGGATTCCAACTTCGTTGCAAGCGGCTTGCCCTGAAGAGGCGCGTAACTCGGGTACGTGAGCAGGTCGCTGCGCAGGCTGATGGTCAGGGTGGCAGGGTCGACAGCGATGTCGCCTCTGTCGAAGAGCCGATGAAGATCCCGTCTCAACAGCAGCCCGCCATCGTCGTGATGTTGACCGAGTGTGGCGTAGCTGTACAAATGGGCTGCTTCCAGCGCCGCCGCGGGGCTGGATCCGGTGAAGGCACAGACCGGGCCCAGCGCCGCAAGCAAGCGTCTCCTGAACCCGCTCTGGCCGACACGAACTCGTACCCTGGCCTGGCGGTGACCTCCTGGAAGGGACTGCGCCCATGCCGTCGCCTCGCTGAGTCTCGCTGTGTCACGCGCCCTACCAGCCTGATCCAGCGCCTTACCGAATGCGTCCCAGCGCAGTGGCCTCATGCTGTGCTGGGATCTTGGGGACACGCACAGCGCACGTAGGGTGTCTCCGTCCAGGCAACGGCCAAGATCTAGCCAGTTGGCGTCGTGGCGCGACCTGAAGGTCTCCACCCGCTCCACACGGGTCAGGGCTTCCTCGAACGTCCTGTCGCAGGGGGTGCACCTGAACCTAGGTGCCTCTTGCCTGCGTCGCTTGATGTTCGCGCCCCCACAGTGGCGGCACCGGTAGAGGATTTTCTCGGCCCAACCTGTCTCGATTCCCTGGATCACGGAGGCGCCGATGACTGCCTTCTTGTCCCACAGGACGATCCGGTCGCCAACAGCCACGGCGCGGGCGTTGGCGACGGTGTGGTCCCAGCTGTAGTGAGCGTCGGGGTCGTCGTCGTACCCGTCGTTGCCGCCGTGCTGGCGATCCGTACCGACGGCCAACATCAGCCAAGCCTTCGGCGAACCTTCGGCCATGGTCACCAGTTGCCTCCCATCCCCGCCTTCAGGGGAAACCTAGTGGAAGGTTCGGACAACATCGAAGGCGCTCTTGGTGTTCACCTCAAGGGAGATGATCGATGTCGGGGTGGCCAAGCGGGCCCTCCGTTGGACCGGCTGTACCGACGGCAGGGACAGCATCGATGGGATCACCGCAGCCGTCGTGGGCTGGAGGCACACGCCAGTGGCAGGCCGCGCCGGGGCCGGTGGGAGCGACGGTGGCGGGACGCGTGCGAGGTGCGAAACTGGCGGTAGCTGGTCGTGGCTTGAGCTCTCTACACGGTAGGCGACACGGGCGCGACCTCGGACGAGGGTTCGGGGCGGTGACGCGGCGAGGTGAAGAGCCGCTGGCGCTCTTGCCAACGGTCAGGCTGGGGGTGCGATGACGAACCACGGCGATGAAGGCTCCCGGCCGCCGGGTCGCGCTGAGGCAAGATCCTGGGTGGCTACGACCGAGGGAAGCCACCTGCGGGGCCGCCGCACACGGGACACCGCACCCGAGGTCGCGTTGCGCCGCGCCGTGCACGCTCTCGGCCTTCGATATCGCCTGGGGCGAACCCTGTTCAACCGGTGCCGGCCGGACCTCGCGTTTCCGGGCCCACGCGTCGCGGTGTTCGTCGACGGGTGCTTTTGGCACGGATGTCCGCAGCACGGACCGTCCCGGTTTCGGGGTCCCAACGCGGACAGGTGGGCGGCGAAGATCGAGACGAACAGGCAGCGGGACCAGCGGGTGGACAAGGAACTGGTCGAAGCCGGCTGGCGAGTGGTTAGGGTGTGGGAGTGCGAGGTGCGCCAAGAGGTAGGTGGGGCGGCCCGCCGGGTCGCTGGTGTGGTGCGTGACTCGTCGCGTCCGAACCCCCTTCCTGCAGGTCCGACCGCCCGCCGTCCACCCGGCCGGCACGCCGCGCCTGACTAACCTGATGCCACCTTCCTTTAAGCGGGAAGTGCGCCGCTACCTGCAGCGCGGCGAGCCGGTCAGGCTGTCGCGAGGTACATCGATTTCGATCGTTCGACCCATTGCGCCCGGTCGCGATTCGCCGCGTCAGTTTGCCCCTCCGTCCTACGGTTTGTGGCCGGGGGCCCGGTCCCTGTGCCGCCCGCCTCTCTCACTGGTCGGTCGCGCGGTGGGATCCGCCGTTACGCGTCACATGGGCTGTGGTTGATCCATGTCCCGGACGCTGCTCCGAGCCCCGATCACTGGCGGCCGCAGGTGCGGCTGCCCGTGTCACGGGTTGGTTGCCTTCGCACTGGTGTGCGTCTGACGCGATGGTTGGCGGGAGAGTATGACATCCTGGTCCCCGTCACCGTTTTCGACCGGAGGAGGCGTCGTGAGCGCTCGGAACCTGTACAGCGTGGCGCCGTCTGCTGCGCGGTTGACCGACTCGCTGCGCGACATCGGTTACGACTTTCCGACAGCGGTGGCCGACGTGGTGGACAACAGTGTCGCCGCAGGCGCGAATCGCGTCGAGATCGACATCGTGTTCGACGGCTTCGACTCGTGGGTGATGATCGCCGATGACGGCGAGGGTATGAGCGCCAACGGCTTGTTGGAGGCGTTGCGCTACGGCAGCCGGCGCGACTACGGTCGCGGCGACCTCGGCCGGTACGGGCTGGGATTGAAGACCGCATCTCTGTCGCAGTGTCGGTCCCTGACGGTGGTTAGTCGCAGGAGGGCCGCCACGGCGCGCACCGTGTCACGGATGATCGATCTCGATCTCATCGCCGAGGTGGATGACTGGGTTGTTGCAGAACCGGCGAACGACGAGCGGGTTGTCAAGGCCCGCGAGACGGTGGCGGACACGGGGGGCACCGTGGTGCTCTGGCGCGGACTTGACCGCGTTCTGCCCGAGCGTAAGCCAGAGGGCGGCTGGGCACGTCGCCGGTTGGAAGCGCTGGCGGGCAGGACGGCTGACCACCTGGGTACGGTCTTCCACCGCTTTCTTGAGGGCGAGGTCGGTGATGGCCTCGTGATCACGGTGAACGGCGAGAAGGTCCAGCCGTGGAACCCGTTCGCCCCGGACGAGCCATCGCGAGAGGTGCTTCCTCCGCTCCGTTTTGAGGTTACCGTCGGTGAGGCCACCGGCACGGTCTCATTGCAGCGGTACGTCCTGCCGTCCCGCGACCAGTTCTCGTCCCAGGCGGAGTTCGAGCGGCTCTCGGGCCCGCTGAACTGGAACCGTCAGCAGGGCCTGTACGTCTACCGTGCCCAGCGGTTGGTCCAGTGGGGCGGATGGAACGGCATGCGGGGCATCGACGAGCACACGAAGCTCGCGCGGGCGGCACTGGATTTCGACACGGATCTTGACGTGGTGTTCAATATCAACGTGGCGAAGATCAGGGTGGCGATGCCGCCGCAGCTGCGCCAGCTGCTCGAACGTCCGGTGCACGAGCTGTGCATGCGGGCGGACGACGCCTACCGCAAGAACTCGCGTGGAGCCTCCGAGGGCGCGGAGGTAGCCTCCGAGCAATTGGCAGCCCTGTCTCGCAGCGAGGCATCTGGGGCGACGCCACCCATGCCGGTTGTCGGCTTGGCGCTCCGAGCCGCTGCGATGCGTGCGGGTGAGTACGCCGCTCTGCAACGCATTGGGGAGAGGCTGCGGGCCGAAGCCCCTGATGTCGCCGCTGCGCTCGGCTTCAGGGACTGACCACCGGCTGCCGTTCGATCCGACTGCCCCGTTTGGCAGCCTCGCTGCATGCCCTGTTGAGGGGGCAGCGTGGGCAGGCAGGGTCGGTCGGGCGGCAGACGGAGGTGGCCAGCTCGATCAGGCCGAGGTGTGCTCGCCGCGCGTCGGCGTCATCGCCGATCATTCGGGCAACGGCCAGACGCCCTGCTGTCATTCTGTGGCTGCGTTCGACGTGCTCGCCGGTGAAGCGGGCGGCGACGCGGTGAGTGCCCTTGGTGATGAGGACGGGTTCCTCCGCGTTGTCTTCGTCGCGGGTTGGGATCGCGAGGACAGCAAGGTCGATCACCGAGGCGTCGACCCCGCGAAGGCTGTGGATCTTGTAGTCGTCGAGCAGGTCTGGTTGCGAGGTGAGCGTGCGCGCCAGTTCGAGCAGCCGCTCCGCGCGGTGCTCGCGGTTGATCCACCGCCCGATCTCGACGAGTTCGTCGCCGGCGTCGACGGTGTCCTGTGGCTGCTCCCATCGTTCGAGCAGTGACCAGAGGATTCGAACCTGCTCGGGTGCTGTCCGGTCGAGAAGCATCTCCGCGGAGATGACCTGCCACCGTGTCCGAGCGCGCAGCCACGGGAGGGCCGGCTCGCTGAGGTCGTCGAACCAGGTGGCGAGGGCGTGGGCTATGTCGCGGCTGCGGTACGGAGTTGGCCTGAGGGCGTCCAGCGCTGCCATCACGGCGCGTCCGAGCTGGGTGCCCAGCGCCGGGGGTACGGCGTTGCCGATCTGACGGAACGCGGCCGACGGTGGGCCGGCGAAGCGGAACCAGTCGGGGAAGGTCTGCAGCCGCGCGGCCTCACGCACCGTCAGTGTGCGGTCCTGTCGGGGATGGATGTACCAGTAGCCATCCTTGGCGATGTGCGCGGTGATAGTGCGGGAGTAGGTGTCCTCGCTCAGGCGCTTGTACTTGTCGTCGAAGATGTCGTCGCGGTAGCGCTTGACGTCCTCCGGCAGTTCTGAGTATCGGGTGCCGGCGTCCATCATGTCGAAGGCGCGCTGGTCGTCCTCGCGTACGGGCCGGGTGATGTGGTCGAAGACCTTGCCCGTGTCCACCGGTGCAACACCCTGACGCATCTGCCTCTGAAAGGCGGAAGCGGGGCCGGTGTAGTCTGACCAGCCGTCGGCACCACCCTCGGGCCTCCAGCCGCCCTCGACCTCGGGTAGGTCGCCGATCGCGTTCCACACCGACACCCGGTCCGGTACCTCCGGCGGCCAGTCGAAGGCGACTCCGTCTCGCAGTGCAACCAGGATCAATCGCTGGCGGAACTGGGGTACGCCGTAACGGAGGGTGTCGACGACCTGTTCCTCGACGGCGTAACCGATCGACTCCAGTTCGTGCACCATGGTGCGGAGGATGAACATCTCCCGATCGAGTGCCATGTCGGGGACGTTTTCCATGATCACGGCGGCGGGTGTGGCCAGCTGAATGACCTCCAGGAACGAGTGCCAGAGGTCCCGGCGTTCGTCATGTGCCGGGCGGAGACCGTGACGGACCTGGTGACGGATCAGTGACCGGCCCGCTCGGGAGAAGGGTTGGCATGGTGGGCCGCCGGTCAGCAGCTCGATCCCCGCCTCCTTGACCAGAGCGGCGATTCGCCGGATGTTGGCGGACTCTCCCAGGTCGTAGTCGAGGGTGAGGCCCGGGTAGTGATGACGATGTGTCTCGACGGACTCTGGGTCGCGGTCGGCCGCCAGGACCACACGGAAACCGGCCTCGGTGAGACCCAGGCTCAGACCACCCGCGCCGCTGAACAGGTCCGCTGCCAGCCGCTCGCCCCGCTCACGGCACGCTTTTGCGAAGCGGAGGAACTCGTCGTCGTTCTCGCATGCCTCGGGGTGTGGCGCCAGGCGTACGAACGGGCCACGTACGAGTTTGACGCCGTAGCCTGCCCGACGCCGTTCGACGGTATTTTCCGTCATCCGTGTCACCTCCCCGATCGTCGGAACGCACTGCGCAGGTTACCTCTGTGGTCCGACGCCTGGCGTCGGCCGCCCCGCGCCGTCAGCTTGCTGCCCGCCTAGCCTCGGTCTTTCATTTAAGTGCCGATCGGATAGCCGCTGCTCGATGAATCTGGTTTGTGTGGTGGTAAGTGTGTTGTTGGCATGGTGAGGGCCCGGCGCGGGGCCGGGTTCCTCCGTGCTGCTGGCCGGGATGAGACTCGCTGGGTCAACCAGTGGGCCGGGGTAGTGCGGTGAGCTTGGTGAATGCGCTGGTGAGCGCATCGGCCCAGGGCCAGCTGGCGGTGATAGCGACCCGGGTCCGGCGGGCAGTGCGGGTGATTCGGGCAGCGACGTGCAGTAGCCGGTAGCGCAGTTTCTCCGGCTCGGCGGTGGCCAGCTCGCCGTTCAAGAGCAGGATCTGAGTCCAGGCGAGCAGGTCAATTGCCGGTCAAGGCGAGCTGGAGCCAGGCCTGGTTGATCGCGAAGACGTGGGACGGGAACCGGCCGAAGCCGGTGTTCTTGCCGCAGCGGATGCGGTCCTCGACGCGGGCGTGGGCTCGATGCCGGGCCTCCAGGAACTGCACGGATCCGCTGCCGGCCGGAGTGTCGGTGGCGACGATTTGGTGCCGCCAACCTTCGAGGGTGTCGAACAGTGACAGCTGGGCGCCAGGGTGCGGGCGTTCCCGGCGGACCAGGAACCGGGTGCCCTCAGGCCAGCCAGCCGCGTCGAACAGACCGGTGATCTCGCAGACCTCGGCATGTTCACGCAGGTCACCGTTGGTGTCGACGGCCGGAACCCAACCGGTTGCAGCCCGGATCGCCGCCCGCACGGGTTCGGTGATCGCGGCGCCGACGCTGAATCGGATGTCCAGATGCTGCTCACGTAAGGCCTGGATGTGGGCCAGGAAGCCGTGGCTGGAACCAGCCGAATCCGAGCGCAGCAGGATCGGGGTGCCGTGCCGGACCGCGTCGGGGATCTGGGTGAGGGCCTGGTCGAGCACGCTGATGTGGTCGGCGGTGGTGTTGGACCCGGCCCGGCCTTCGCGCAGCAGCCCGGCCAAGGCCTCGCCGGTGTTGTCCAAGAAGCACAGCAGCGGGTGGAAGCCGAAGGTCTTCTTCCAGGTACGGGTCGCTGATTCCTTCTCGGAATGGCAGATCACGATGGTCGCGTCGATGTCCAGGACCAAGCCATCGACCGGGCGGCCGGCCACCGTCGGCCGCGGCAGGTCGCCGTGGACCTCGGCGTGCTGGGCCCAGGCGACCTCACGGGCGTGTGCCCGGGCGGACCGCAGCTCAGCCAGCGCAGACTCGTCGAGCTGCGACAACAGCCGCCACGCCGTCGGATCGGAAGCGACCGGACCGAACAGCGCGGCCTCGTTGCGTAGCACGGCAAGGTCGGCGATGGCCTCACCACCGTCGGCCAGCATCACCGCCACATCCACGGCGATCCGGCCCGGATCATGCCCGCTCTGCCGCTGCCGCAACCCCGCCAACGCCTGACTGAACGCGCTGGCCAAACCGGTCGCGTCGGCGAGGTCGGCCAGTAGCCGGGCACCGGCGTGACTGACCACGCCGCGGCCACCACCGGTCACCATGATCTTTGGACGCGTTGCGGTACTCTGCACCCTGCGAGTGCCTTCCGTGACAGGAACATGGGACTCTCGACAAGCCCTATCTTCCCTGATCAGAAGGCACTTCTTTCGTTCCGGTCCACCCCTTGGACAACCCTTAGCGAAGGGCCGAGGCTAACGGGTTGCCGCGCGAAATCTTCAAACTTCGTCGCGCCACAGGTAGCCGGGTGGGCCCGGAAAAGGACCGATGAGGTGATCACGACTCGCCCGCCGGGTCTTGTCGGTCCTGTCCTTATCGTGGAGAGTTGGTGCCATCACGCAACCGCGTCGGCGCGAAAAGTCACCTCACGTACCGAGAAGTCCTCCGGAGAAATGCATGACCCTCACTGGTCCGCCCGGGATGTGCGGCTCATCGTGCCGTGCTTGTGCCCTGCGGCACAGGGGTGCGCGTGGCTGAGCCGGATGTCAGCGCCTACGCGCACGGCCTCATCGAGGATGTCAGGGCCCAGGCCGAGATCGAGGGTTGCGACCTGCACGAGGCCTTCACCCAGTTGATGCTCGACCAGCTGGCTGCCGACGGGCACACCGAGGATGCCGTGGCGGTGCACTTCAAGGACCACGGTGTCGAGGTGAGCGGCTACGGTGCCGCGACCGACGACCGGTCGCTGGACCTCTTCCTCACCTACTACAGCCCCCGCGCCGACGACGACCACAAGATCGGGCGTGCCGACGTCGAGGCGGCGTTCAGGCGCTTGGAAAACTTCCTGTCCCACTGTCTGCGGGGCACCCTGGCGAGACGGGACCCGTCCTCCGAGGTAGTCGCCATGCGCGACGCCGTCACCGACAAGTTCGGCAGGGTCGAGTCGATCCGTCTGGTGCTGGTGACCAACGCGCGCAGCGTCGCACGGGACGCCGTCGCGCCCATGTCGTTCGAGGGGCGGCACGTCACCCGCGAGTTGTGGGACCTGCGCCGGTTGGCGAACTGGTCGGCGTCCGGCAACAAGGCCGAACCGATCGTGGCGGAGTTCCCGGCGGGTCTGCCGTGCTTGGCCACCCCCCGTACGGACGAGGACTACTCGGTACTTCTCGCCATCGTGCCGGCCCGTGGCCTCGCCGATCTGTATTCGACTCACGGTGCCAGGCTCCTAGAGCTGAACGTCCGCTCGTTCCTGCAGGTCCGCGGAGCGGTCAACCGAGGAATCCTCGACACACTGAGGGGGAACCCGGAGCGATTCCTCGCCTACAACAACGGCATTGCTGCCACTGCCTCGAGGGTGGACTTCGAAAACACCCCGTCGGGACAGAGGGTGATCCGTCGTATCCATGGCCTACAGATCGTCAATGGCGGGCAGACCACCGCCACCATCCACCACGCATACCGCTACAAGGTCGACGTCGACGCGGCGCACGTGCAGATGAAGCTGACGGTCGTGTCACCGGACCGGCTTGACGACATCGTTCCGCAGATCTCGGCCTACTCCAACACCCAGAACCGCGTCACCGCCTCCGACCTGAAGGCGAACAGCGCGTTCCACGTGGACGTCGAACGCATCATGCGTACCCTTTGGGCTCCACCCAGCGCCTCACACCCCCACGACACGCACTGGTTCTACGAGCGCGCCCGCGGCCAGTACGCCAACGCCCTGACCCGTGAGGGCACGCCCGCACGGCAGAAGGTGTTCAAGGCCGCCAACCCGCCCGCCCAGAAGTTCACCAAGTCGGACCTCGCCAAGTTCGAACACTCCTGGGCCAGGCAGCCACACCTTGTCAGCCTGGGTGCAGAGAAGAACTTCACCCTGTTCTCGCAACGCCTCGATGAACATCCCCCTGCCGTGGACAAGCAGTACTGCCGGCATCTGGTGGCCAAGGCGATCCTGTTCCGAAAGGTTGACAAGCTCGTCGCCAGGCAGAACTTCGGCGGCTACAAGGCGAACATCGTCACCTACACCGTCGCCAAACTGGTCCAGGCGACACGGGGAAGAGTCGACCTCGACCATATCTGGCGCACCCAGGACCTGACGTCCGCCCTGCAGGACGCCGTAACCGACCTGTCCATGCTCGTGCACAAGGTCATCACATCGCCTCCCGAGGGCCGCACCAACGTCGGCGAGTGGACCAAGAGGCCGGAGTGCTGGAGCGCCGTACAGGATCTCGACTGGACTCCGCCGCCAGCGCTGGAGGCGGAGCTCGTCGACCTCGACACCTACAGCACCAACATGGACCTGATCAGGGGCACCGCTGCCACCGACTGGACCGACCTCGCCGCCTGGGGCGCCGAAACCGGGTATCTCGACGCCGAGCACCGCAGGTCCTCGGCAGAGATCGCCCAAGCCCTCGACCAGGGTTGGGATCCCGCCGGCAAGTACATACGGGGTGCGCTGGAGGCCATGCGCCAGGGTAGACGCAACGGGTTCCGTCGCGTCAACGGATTCTGAAGGTTCGTTCGGACCACCGGTAGTCAAGCGGGGAGCGGAAGATGTCCGTCTGGTTCCAGGAGGTTCCCACCGAGGGATCGGTGGAGCTCCCACCCGATCCGCGAGCCTTGGACGCCCTCGGCCGCAACCACTCGCTGGAAACCGCTCTGGCCGACTTGGTCGACAACTCCCTCGACGCCGGCGCAACCGAAATCCTCATCCGGTTCGTCCAATGGGGCACCCGGCTGGTCGGCCTCTACGTCGTCGACAACGGTCGCGGCATAGCACCCGAGAGCATCGATGACGCGATGACCGTCGGCGGGCAACGCCAGTACACGGGGAATGACCTCGGCCACTTCGGCCTCGGGTTGAAAGCGGCATCTTTCAGTCAGGCAGCCAGCCTCACCGTGCTCTCGCGCGCAGCCGGACGTAAGCCGGTCGGACGACGCTGGCAGCTCGACCTCGTGCGGCATAGCTTCGACTGCGACATCGTTCCTGATTCGTTCGTCGCCGCCGAACTCAACCGCGACTGGCAACTCCCGAACGGCTCCTCGGGTACAGTCGTGCGGTGGGACAGCGTCAGCGGTTTTCCCTCCTCGGACGACCCCGAGCAGGTCGACGAGTTTCTGAGTCGCACGGTCTCGCATCTGCAGGGACACCTCGGCCTGACCTTCCACCGCATACTCTCCGACCGCGGTGTGCGGATCGTTATCGATGTGGAGGACGCGGACCTCGGCCCCGGCGTCCGCCATCCGGTAACGCCGATCGATCCCTTTGCCTACCCCGACACCCTGGCTGGCTGGCCGAAACAGCTGAGGGCGCCGATCGACGGGGCAAAAGTGGTTCTCGACTGCCACATCTGGCCGCGCCGCTCCAACGCACCTGAATACCGGCTTCCCGGTGGGGCCGAGACGCGGCAGGGCCTGTACTTCTACCGCCGTGGCCGACTCCTGCACGCCGGAGGCTGGGAGGGCATCCACGCGCCCGACACCCGACTCCAGCTTGCCCGAGTCCGCATCGACATCGACGGCGACACCGCGGGACTGTTCGTCATGAACCCCGAGAAGTCCCGGGTGTCGGCCGGACCCCGCTTCGCCCCTGCCGTCGCCGCGGCACACGCCGACGATGGCACCACGATCACCGACTACCTCCAAGCCGCAGAAGCGGCGTGGGCCGCCGCCAACCGCCGCAGGACCGCACGGCGCAGTGCCGCTTTACCACCCGGCAAGGGTTTCCATCCCAAAGTTGCTCGCGAGATCCGCGACGAGCTGCCCCTGCTCCACGAGGACCCCGTCAACATCCAGTGGAAGCGGTTCACGACGGATGCATTCCTCGAGTTCGACCGCGACACCAGAACGCTGTGGCTCAATCGGGCGTACCGGCAGGCCCTGCTCGGTGGCCGACGCGGCGGCGGCAATGATCTGCCGGTGCTGAAGGCTCTGCTGTTCCTCCTCGCCGGCAACGTCTTCGAGGGCGCCCACTTCGGTGCCCGCGACAAGGACAACATCGAGCTCTGGCAGGAAGTCCTGACCGTTGCCGCGAAGGCGGAGAGATCGACCTTCGAGGCCCGCCAGTGACCACCGCAGCAGACCGTCACCTCAGCACCGACAGCTTCAGCACCTACCTCCACACCCGGGCCCCGATCGACCACCCCATTCCTGGATCACCGCGGGTGGTGCTCTTCGTCGACCCTCACACCTCCCGTGTCGGGCTTCGCGGACCGGCAACGCCCCACGAGATTCCACCAGCCGGACTCGAACACCTCACCGCCCAGGCCGTCCACCACGGTGGACAACGCATGATCGAGATTGCCGTCACCGACCCACGGCTGTTCGTGGACGCCTACCCGCTGCTGTGCGCCGTCGCCGACCGGGTCCAGCTGGACCAGCAGACACTGACCGCCGCGCTCGCTGAGACCCTGCGCCGCCTGGGCCACCTCCTACAAACAGAGGATGTCCTCCCGCAGGAGAATGAGACCGGGCTCGTTGGGGAACTGCTCGTCCTCGCAGGCCTCGTGTACGCCGTCGGACCTGACACCGCGCTGACAGCATGGCGCGGCGGGCGAGCCGAGGAACACGACTTCGGGCTGGACGAGCACGACGTCGAGGTCAAGACCACGATGTCCGAACGACGCTCACACTGGGTCTCCTCGCTGACCCAGATGGTCGCGACAGGGGACCGGCCGCTCTGGCTGGTGTCCCTGCAGATCACCACAGCGGGCAGCGGCGGACGCTCCCTTCCGGAACTCATCACGGCAGTCCGCGCCCTCCTGCCCACCACGATGCAGCATCACGAGTTCGACGGCCTGTTGTGCGCCTCGGGCTGGCGTGACCGATACACGGCCACTTGCCAGCGTCGATGGCGACTACGAACCCCTCCCCGGGTATTCGCGGTCACCGAGGCGTTTCCCCGCCTGACGCCGAGGCTGCTTGCGCACGCCGGTGTCGAGGTCACCCACGTGACCGATGTCCGTTACCGGCTGGATCTGACCGACCTCACCGGCGACGAGACGCCACAGATCCTGAATGACGCACTCACGAGGGGACAACGGGAATTGCCATGAGTGACACCGTCACCACCGCGTACAGCGCCGCGCTTGACGCGATGCAGCGCACCGGCCCCAAGCGTCTGCACGCGCTGGCCGCCATGCTGGGCGCCGACACCCCCGACATTGCCGACGGCTCCGCGCTGCTGGCCCACCTACGCGACGCTGGGCCCGAGGACGCCCTGCGCCAGCAGATCGCGCACACGCTGGCCGGGTGGGATCACGAGCAGAGCAGTGCCCCATGGACCGAAGGCACCATCAACAACACCGCCGAACGCCGCGCGGCGGTGATCGCCGCGCTCGCCGTCGAGGACCCTACAGCGGACCTGATCGCCGACCTGTTCCCCTACGCCGTCGCAGACGGGGTCATCGTCATCGCCGACGACTGGGAGGAGTGGCGCACCCCGCAACGCCGTGCCGAGCGCACCTTCTACTGGGCGCACTACCATCGCTACCTGCTCGACAAGTGGCGCAACCCCGACGCCGTCGCCGACCTCGACAGGGCCACCGAAGAGGTCGTCCGGCGTCTGTCCGACCCTACCCGACCCGTCGCCTATCAGGCCAAGGGCCTTGTCGTCGGATACGTCCAGAGCGGCAAGACCGCCAACTTCACCGGCGTCGTGGCCAAAGCCGTCGATGCCGGATACCGACTCGTCATCGTCCTGACCGGCACCACCAACATGCTGCGCGCCCAGACCCAGCGACGCCTCGACATCGAACTGTGTGGTCGGGAGAACATCGAACGGGAGATCTCCCCCCACGACCAAAAGGCCCACGAGTACCAGAACGACCCCGACTGGAAGGGCGACCGGTTCGTCCGTCACGGAGGACGGCCCTCCGACGCCGGATACCCCGACATCCACCGGCTGAGCAACCACGCTGGCGACTACAGGCGGCTCAAGATGGGCTTCTCCGTCCTCGAGTTCAGGGGACGTGAGCGAAACCGCAAATTCTTCGACCCGGCGAACCTACACACCAGCGACGCCCGTCTCGTCGTCGCCAAAAAGAACGCCTCTGTCCTCGAGGCGCTGGTGGCGGACCTGGGTCGCATCAGCGACCGCCTCGGCGAGGTCCCCGTTCTCATCGTCGACGACGAGTCCGACCAAGCCTCGGTCAACACAGTCAGCCCGAAGAAGTGGAAGGAGGACAGCAAGAAGCGCACCGCGATCAACCGGCTCATCGGGCAGCTGCTGCGGATGATGCCCCGCGCGCAATACGTCGGCTACACCGCCACCCCGTACGCCAACGTCTTCATCGACCCCTCGGACGTCGAGGACATCTTCCCGCGCGACTTCCTCATCTCGCTGCCCCGACCCGACGGCTACATGGGGGCGGAGGACTTCCACGACTTCGACGTCGAACTGCCCCTCGACCAACGACCGCTCACCACGTCGAAAGAACGGGCCCACGTTCGCTACCTCGGCGACGAACCCGACGACAGCGAACTACGCTGTGCCGTCGACATGTTCGTCCTCACCGGCGCCCTCAAGCTGTACCGACAACGACACGGCACCTCCTACCGGCACCACACCATGCTCGTTCACGAGGCGATGGGCAAGGACTCCCACCGACAGACCGCCGAGCTGATCGGCCACCTGTGGAACGCCGCCGGCTACTACCAGCCCACCGGACTAGCCCGGCTCCGCGACCTTTACCACACCGACGTTCTCCCCGTCTCCCGCGCACAGGCACCCACACTGCTCACACCGAACAACTTCGACGACCTGCGCGACGACATCGGCGACGCACTGCGGCTGATCAGCCCCGCCGACCGTAACGGCAGCCCGGTCATCGTCGTGAACAGCGACACCGACCTCGAAAAGCAGCAGGAGAGCCTCGACTTCGACCAGCGCGAGATCTGGCGGATCCTCGTCGGCGGTAACAAGCTCGCCCGCGGCTTCACCGTCGAAGGGCTGACCGTCACCTACTACCGGCGCACCACAGCTCAGGTTGACACTCTCATGCAGATGGGCCGCTGGTTCGGCTTCCGACCCGGCTACCGAGACCTGGTCCGCCTCTATACCACCCCCGACCTGCACGACATGTTCGAGGCCGCCTGCCGCGACGAGGACTTCCTCCGACGAGAACTGCGCCAGTACGCTGCGCCGACCGGCGGCTCTCCGCAGCTGACCCCCCGGCAGATCCCACCCCTGATCGCCCAGCACCGTCCGGACCTACGACCGACCGGGCGAAACAAGATGTGGAACGCCATGCTCGTCCTGAAGAGCTCGCCCGGCAGGCCAATGGAACCTGTGGCATTCCCTTCGACCGTGGCGAAAGTGAAACACAACCTCGAACAGTGGAAGCCGCTGATAGCTGCCGCAACTGAGCGAACGGTCAGGTTCGCAGTGCCAGGGGCCAAGACCACCTACACGGCGGGAGTGGCAGCCATCAGCCACCCGACGCTCCTCACCGTACTTTGCAACCTCAAGTGGCTGGCTGACGACACCTTCCAGCCCGAACTCGCGTGGCTACGCCGGCTGAGCACCGACCAACTCGCACGGTGGGTTGTTTTCCTACCCCAGCAAACCAGGTCTACCACCCGGCGCGTTGTTGCCGGTCACGGACCGATCAGCGTATTCGAACGCCAACGCACATCGTCTGGTGCATCGTTCCGTGTGTTTAGCGAGGAAAGACACCGCAATGCGGCCATGAGGATCGCTGGCATCGAGACGCCGATCCCGGACTCCGAGGCCGACGCACTCAGGGGCAGGGCCACCGGTGCGATCATCCTCTACCCGACCGTCGAAAAGGACAACCTTGAGCCCGGGGAGGATGGAGCTGTCGCTGATGAGAAGGTCACTGTTGGCTTCCATCTTGTCACTCCCCTCAGCGCGGTGCCCGCTGGCGGAAAGCTGATGCACTGGGCGACCTTGGACAAGATGAATCCGAGAGCGCTAGTAGTCGATGCACTATGAAGCGCGCCGTGGCGTCAACACACCCTCCGTCGAGTCGCGGCCGCAACTGTCTAGTCCTGCTGCCCGCTCCTCCCGGCTGGGCGCTGCCTCCCACGGGGGAGTCCGGCCCGGTTGCGATCAGCCGCGCGGTGGCTGATCGTCGTTGGCGCGGTCAGGTCCGTCGGGTCGAGGAAAGCGACGTCGACGTCACCCACGGACGACGGGTCCAGGCGGCGTCCTCAAAGGATCTTGGTGTCGGATGATGTAGCGCGTGGGTCGTCGCTACGAGTTGTCTGACGTCGAGTGGGAAGCGCTGTCGCGGTACCTGCCGTCAGCGGTGACCGGCGGTCGGCCGCGGGTCGATGACCGGCGAACGTTGAAGCCAAGCGTGCTTGGCCTAGCGTAGTAGGCTGACGGGTATGAGCCGGTTTTCCGAGGATGAGCTGCACACGGTTGTCTCCCGGTACGAGGCGACGCGGGCGCAGGCATTGACCGAGCGGGACGAGCAACTGCGGGCGTTCCACGCGGCCGGGTGGCGGCCGGTGGATCTACAGCGGGTCACCGGTTACAGCCGGGAAACGGTCCGTCAGGCACTTCGACCGGAGGTCCGGCGGGCGACCAACCTCAGCCGGCGCCGGACCCCACCCCGGCCGCCGGTGGACTATCGACCCTATGGCGACCGGAAGCCTTATGTGACCGCCGAAACCCTCGCCGCGCTGCACGGCCCCACCAAGGGCACGGTGACGCTTCCGCGTCATCTCGACTGGTCCGGGCACGCCGAGTACGACCTGAACCGGCCCGCGCGCCTGGCCAGCATGTACAAGGTGGTGCTCACCGAAGCCAGTGCCGTCGAGGATCTGCACACCTGGCTCAATGCCGACCTCCTCCGGCGACTCTGGCCCACCCTCTGGCTGCCACCCCAGCTCCGCCAGCGCTGGGAAGACGCCTTCCCCGAACTCGCCGCCACCCGCAGCAACGCGGCGTAGCGGTGGACCCCTTCCACGAACGCCTCGCCCGTGCCGGGCTTGGGGGCGGCCGATCGATACGGCTTCGCGCTGGCCGGCGGCTACGCGGTGCAAGCCGCCGGGCTGCTGGAGCGACCCAGTGAGGACCTCGACCTGTTCACCGCCTGGGACCGCCGCAACGAGTTCACCGCCGCGGTCACCGCCGTCGTGCACGTCTACCGAGACGACAGCCTCACCGTCGAGACCAAGCGGCAGTACGACACCTTCGCCCGGCTGGCCGTCACCGACGGTATCCGGGCTTCCAAGGTCGAACTCCGTGTGGACTGGCGCGCCAACGAACCGATCCTCATGGCGATCGGACCCGTCCCGCACCCAGACGACGCGGTAGCGAACAAGATGAGCGCCCTCTACGGGCGAGCGTTCGCCCGGGACTTCATCGACCTCGACGCCACCCTCCGATCCGGCCGCTACACCCACGACGCCCTCCTCGCCCTCGCGCGGCGCGCCGACCGTGGCTTCGACCCGCGCACTTTCGCCGACGCACTCGGACAAGCCACCCAGCTCGATCCCGACGACTTCGCCCAGTACGGCGTCACCGGACCAGTGCTGGACAATCTCCGAGGCCGATTCGCGGAGTGGCGCCGCGAACTGCTCGACGACGAGAAAGGATAATTCGGCTCCCGGCTCCCGGCTCGCGGCAACATTCACCTGCACCCGCAGGACCGACAACGTTCCGGCTGATCTTCGGCAAGCGATCGCAGCGAGCCCGCGAAGCGACCGGCACGCAACGGGTACGATGAAAAGCCGCAGGTCATCAGCCTATAGACACAGCGGAGCGTCGTCTTAGGAAACCGTTGCTCTATCCCCTGAGCTACGAGGGCGCGAGGGCCCAGTCTAGCGACCTGCGGGTTCACCTGGGGTGGCAGGGAGTGGCCCACGTTCACCCACGTTCCCCGGACCGCCGTTCTCCCAGCCCAGGACCACAGCTCG
The DNA here is from genome assembly GCF_000016425.1 of Salinispora tropica CNB-440. Classification (GTDB taxonomy): domain Bacteria; phylum Actinomycetota; class Actinomycetes; order Mycobacteriales; family Micromonosporaceae; genus Micromonospora; species Micromonospora tropica. The sequence continues at coordinate 651,915 of NC_009380.1, forward strand.
AGCACACGAACCCCGGTCTGCGACCGGCGGTCGGCCGCGGTGACCCGCGTTGGCACCGGTTGACCCGGATTGGCATCCGCTGGAGAGCACACACCGCGCACATCATCGAGACCGCCGGCCTCCATCCCGCCGGCCTGTCGTGGGCGCCACGCGTCCAGGCTCCCGGCGAAGCCGTCAGGGGGCCTGGATCGGAGCACGTTCTTCGCTGCCGTTCATGCTTTTTCCGGACCCAAGATCGAGTCCAGTCTGACGGAACACACTGAGCAGACGCCTTCAGTCGGCGTGCATGCAGGGACGTGAGTCAATCACGCAGCAAGTGCGCTTCATGCAAGTGAGCGAAAATCATCTTGTCGACGGGTGAGACTCTCTCCCGGTCACGCATGGTCAACCAGGCGAGTTCCGCAATCTCGTTCGCGGCGGCCAACTCACCGGTGTAGCCGGCCACATAGCACGTCATTCGCACGGTGACGCCGACGGGATGTCCGTGCGCTTGAGCCTCGAACGTTCCAAAATGCACAACGGTCGACGCATCGATTCGAACCGACAGCTCTTCCTGGACCTCGCGGATCAGTGTTTCGAGGTCGGATTCACCCGTCTCACGCTCCCCCCCGGAAGGTAATAGACATCCTTATCGACGGACCTTGTGCTCAGCACCCGCCGATCCTTCAAGTAGATCCAGGCGAGTTTGTCGATCAATATTGATCGGTTCTGCGCGGTCATCGCTGAGATACTACTAGCCCCGGAGGCCGGAGCCGGCTTCTCCACTCGGCGACCGATCCGGTGCGCCTCCTCCAACAGTCGCTCGGGAAGTCGATCCCGGTGGAGATCGTCAGGATCTTGCAGTTGCGGATCTCGCGGCAGCCGTGTCCGCGGTCCGTGGCGGGTCCCGTCCGGGGACGGCCCGCCAGGGCAGTCCCGGCGAGTTGGACGTGCAAGCCGGGCTGGTTGGCCTTGATGGTCAGGATCCAGTAAGCGCCGCGTTCGCCAAGGTAGGTGACGTGGTCGCGCTAGCAGTGCAAGCCGTCAACGTTCATTACCGTTTTGTGCAGGTCGCCGATCTGGTCAATCAACGGCGCAAAGCAAGTTGGTTTCGTTGGCCTTGCCGTCCGTCTCGGTGCTGGCCTGGACCACTCCGCCGGTAGCTTGATCACAGGCGGCGAGGGCACGCTGAGCGGCGGTGTCGGTAGTGCGGGAGCAGCGTAGGGTCTTGCCGTACTCGGTGACTGCCTGCCGCCGGTACGGTGCTGTCGCCGTTGTCGGGGTGGCCATTCAGCCGCTGGCGGAGGCGGTGAGCAGGTCTGGATCCACGGCCTGCAACCTGCAGCGGATCATCGTTTCCGACGGGCGACGGTCCGGGGCGATGCCCACCGCGAGCGCCGGTGGCGGCCGGGACGTCAGGGAACCACTCGGCGATCGCGGTGTACGAGCGATTGCTAACCGCCACGGCGCATATGGCGGCAATGAGGACGACCGTCAGTCGGTGCAGCACCCCGAGACGGCAAAGGGGATCCGGCAGATCTAACAGGGCCGCAGGCAGCCCAGCCGCGGTCTCGGGCACGGTGACCGCCCCTCGGTGCACCGAACAAAGACGAGATAAGCGATGACGATAGAGCGGGCATGACTCCCCGCGTCCGCCGCGATCGTCATGCGATGACCTAACGGAATGACTCCGGAAGATGCCGGGGTTAAGGATATACCTCCGCCGACGTCATGTGACCGCCAACGATTGACGGAACGTCTCGACAACACCAGCCGTGGGTGTTGTGCTTTCGAAGGGTGCCGGCGACACGGGTCAGCATCAGCACGTCGCCGTTGAGGGTCAGGGCCGCGTCCTCGGCCCTGCCGGCGAGGGTCCTGGCCACGGCCGCCAGCATGTGGGTTTTGCCTCTGTCGGCCAGGGTGTCCTTGCGCATGTAGAAGCTGACGTCGACGTAGGTCTTCGGCTCCCATTCCCACAAAGCGCCACCGTCGTCCTCGGCACTGTAGTAGCCGTGCCGGCCGCCGGTGATGTCCACGACGTACCCGCGCTCGTCGTTCAGGTCGGCGCTGAGCATTCTGCCGCCAGACGCCGTGGACGTCTCGACCGCTTCCGGAGCGGCCAGTTCCGCCACCTGTTCGAGCGGGATGTCGCCTGCCAGCGTCAGCCGGTACTCGACAGCCACCTGCACCCCTTCATCAGTCTCGCCGGACGATCTGAATGATCGCACCGTCGCGCGATAGCGCCGCTAGTTCCTTCAGTCCTGTGATGGGCCAGTCGTGGAACTGCTTGTGCAGGGTCGCGAGGTCTCCTCGCCAGTCGTGGAGGTTCAGCACGACGCGTTGGGTCTGCTCCGTGTCGACCTTCCTGGACACCGCGCTCCACACTGCGCGCGCTGGCACGGGAGGAGTGGGTGCGTAGCAGTCGAAGACGTGTCCCTCACGAGGAAGTCAGGTGCGTTCTCCGGCCTTCCCGAATCTCCGGTCTCGCGTCGTGCGTCCGCGACCTCCTGCCTCGTGGGGTTCTGGTGAACCCGATACCCCTTGCCGGCGACCCTGTCGGCACATTCGTTTTCCAATTCCAGGGCACGCCGCTCCCGAGGCTTCTCATTTGGCGGGATGCGGGTTCGACGCCCGGTAGGTGTCCCGCCGGCGACGCCGGTGGGACGCCTCGCCCACGGGGTTTCCCTGTCGGCGTCCGTGGAGACAGTTCCGCCCACGGTGGGGGTTGTCGGGGATGGGTCGCCGGTGGTGGTAGGGGTGGGGCTGGTCGGTGGGTGACCGCCAGCCCCTGTCAGTTTCCCGGCGACCCCAGCTGCCGGGCATGCGCGATCGCCGCTTCGACGGCCTGCCGGGCCCCGCCGGTGCGCTGCACGACCAGCACCAGGACCTGCTTAATGGCCTCCAGGGCCTGCAACAGCGGCCCGGGCTGCCCGCCCTGTAGGACCATGGCGACGAACTGCTGCGCCTCACCGACTCCGGTGATGGCCCCGGCCGCCGCGTCCCGGGCGGCGTCCACGGCACTCTGCACAGGCGCCAGCCCGGCGATCGTCTCCTGCGGGGTGGCCTCGTTCGGCACCGCAGCGGCGGCCGTCGTCGCCTCACCGATCGACCCAGCAAGTCTTCCCAGGCCGCCCTGGATGCCCGTGATCGCGTTGCGCACCCGTGCCACACCCGCCGCCACCGCAACGAAGCCCGCACCAGCAGCCCGCGACGCCGTCTCCTGCGCCTGACGGTCGGCGGCGGCCGACCCCTGCGCGCGTTCCACCCCGGCCATCAACGCACGGAGTTCACCGGTGATCTTCTCGATCTGTGACACGTGGCCGGCATCCCCTATCGATGAAAGTGGAAGTGCTCGACCGCTGAACCTACCGGTCTCCTCGCGAGGCCACTAGACACTGGGCGAGTCGGCACCGCAGGCGGCCAGTCGCATGAGCGGCTTCCGGTCCAGGTTCCAGCGCGTGTGGCGGGAGTGGATGCTACTGGCCTGTCAGCTGTCGCTGATACGCAACTGAGGCATGTCGTAGAGGCTCGCCTCGGGGATAAGACGCATGACGGGCCCGCTAATCTCGATGATCAGCATTTCGGTGAGGAACTGGACTGTCGCGGCGAGCAGGTGACTGGTATAGCCGGTCGCGCTGTGCTCCTCGAGTCCGACGCTGACGTCGATGTGCGGCGCGATCCGGTCGTGGGCGTCGTCGTAGGCGAGGGTCTGGTGCCGCAGCGGCGAGTGAACCGGCCACGCATTGTCCATCGGCTTGACCGTGCCCTGGGACCGCCAGTTTGACGGTGGGCGGGCTAGACTCCGTACACATATGGAGGCGTTTGAGTTCCTGGTGGTCTCCCCTGCCTTCAAAGCAGGTGGGCCTGGCTCAGCCTGGCCGGCGGGTTCGATTCCTGTCCGCCTCCGCCAAGGACGTCTACGGAGTGGTACATCGATGGTTGCGGTGGCCGAGGAAATGTTGCGTCTGACTCGGTACGCCCGCGGCGGCGGTTGTGCGTGCAAGATCCCGCCGGGGGAACTGGAGGCCTCGCTGGGCGGTCTTCTCAGCCCGCTGACTGCACCGGCTCATGAGCTGCTCGTCGGTTTAGAGACTGGCGACGACGCTGCGGCGGTCCGGCTGTCCGGCGAGACCGCGATCATCGTGACCACCGATTTCTTCACACCGGTTGTTGACGATCCGTATGACTGGGGCCGGATCGCTGCCGCGAACGCCCTGTCTGACATCTACGCGATGGGCGGGGATCCGATCCTGGCCGTCAATCTGTTGGCTTGGCCACGTGATCTGCTGCCGATGTCGATTGCGAGTGAGGTGCTGCGCGGCGGCTACGACATCGCCTGTGCGGCGGGGTGTCATCTCGCCGGGGGGCACAGCATTGACGACGCCGAACCGAAGTACGGGATGGCGGTTACCGGGATCGGCGATGCCCGTCGGTTGTTACGCAACGACGCCGGACGGGCGGGGATGCCGTTGAGCCTGACCAAGCCGCTGGGCGTCGGCGTCCTGAACTCGCGGCACAAGGCGACTGGTGAGGTCTTCCCGGCCGCTGTCGCCACGATGACCGCCCTCAACCGGGACGCCTCCCACGCAGCCCTGCGCGCCGGCGTGACCTGCGCGACCGACGTAACCGGCTTTGGCCTGCTCGGGCATCTACACAAGCTCGCGCGCGCCAGCGGGGTGACGGCGGTCGTCGACGCGGCCGCGGTGCCGTACCTGGACGGCGCCCGGGAGGCCGTCCGGGACGGGTTTGTCAGCGGAGGTAGCCACCGCAACCTCGACTGGGTGCAGCCGCATACCCGTTGGGGCGCGGGTGTCACCGACTCGGAGCGGCTGCTGCTCGCTGACGCGCAGACCTCCGGTGGAATGCTAATTGCGGGGGAGATCCCCGGCGCCACGGTGATCGGTGAGCTGGTTCCCGCCGACGGCGAGCACACCCTGGTCGTCGGGTGACCGGCGACCCGCGCCGGCAGATCCCCCGTACCGACACTCTGCTCACAGATCCACGTCTGTCCGAGGCGCACCGAATGCTCGGCGCCGAGGTTGTGAAGCAGGCGGTCCGGGAGGCCCAGCAGCGGGCCCGGGACGGCCGGATCAAGCCCGTCGACGTGTTGCCCGCCGCGCTTGCCGCACTGCCGCCGGCCCCCGCGCTGCTGCGCCGGGTCATCAACGCGACCGGCGTGGTGCTGCACACCAACCTCGGCCGTGCGCCGCTGTCGGCGGCGGCCGTCGAGGCGGTCACCGCGGCCGCCGGATATGTCGATATCGAGTACGACGTGACCACCGGCGCCCGGGCCCGCCGTGGCCGTAGCGCTCTTGATGCCCTACGGGCCGCGGTGCCCGACGCCGGCGACGTGCATGTGGTGAACAACGGGGCGGCCGCGATCGTGCTGGCCGCCACCGCGCTCGCAGCGCGCCGGGAGATCGTCGTTGCCCGGTCCGAGATGGTGGAGATCGGTGACGGCTTCCGACTACACGAGCTGCTGGCCAGTACCGGCGCCGGGTTGTGCGAGGTCGGCGCCACCAACCGGGCGCACCTGCGCGACTACGCCGAAGCCGTCGGCCCGCGGACCGGTTTCATCCTCAAGGTTCACCCTTCCAACTTCCGGATCGAGGGTTACACGTCGGCGGTTGGCGTAGCCGATTTGGCCAGGCTGCCGGTTCCGGTGGTCGCCGACATCGGGTCAGGGCTGCTGCGCCCGGAGCCGCTGCTGCCCGACGAGCCGGACGCCGCCACCTGGCTGCGTGAGGGCGCGACGGTGGTGACCGCGAGCGGTGACAAATTGCTCGGTGGCCCGCAGGCTGGGCTCCTGCTCGGCACCCGCGAGGTGATTGAGACGCTGCGCGGCCACCCTCTCGCCCGGGCGTTGCGCGTCGACAAGCTCACCCTCGCCGCGCTGGAGGCGACCCTTCGCCGGCCCGTCACCCCCACCGCCTCAGCCCTACACGCCGACGAGGGGGAACTGCGGGAACGCGTGGAGAGGCTGGCAGCCCGGCTGGTCGCGAGCGGCATTGCCGCGACGGTGACGCCCAGCGCCGGGGTCGTCGGGGGCGGCTCGGCGCCGGGCCTGCGGTTGCCCGGCTGGGCCGTTCGACTCCCACCAGGGCTTGCCGAGCCGCTGCGCCACGGCGTCCCGTGCGTGGTTGGCCGGGTCCACGATGGTCACTTGCTGCTGGACCTGCGTTGCGTCCCGCCAGCCGAAGACGGCACCGTGGCGCAGGCGGTGGAACGCGCATGTTCGTGATCGCCACAGCCGGTCACGTCGACCACGGAAAGTCGACGCTGGTGCGGGCACTGACCGGCATGGAACCCGACCGCTGGGCCGAGGAACGCCGCCGCGGCATGACCATCGACCTCGGGTTCGCCTGGACCACCCTCGACAACGAACACATGACCGCGTTCGTCGACGTGCCCGGCCACCAGCGCTTCGTGTCGAACATGCTGGCCGGCGTCGGGCCGGTCACCGCCGTCCTGTTCGTCGTCGCCGCCGACGAGGGCTGGCGACGGCAGTCGGCGGAGCATCTGGCGGCGCTGCAGGCCCTTGACGTGCGCCACGGCGTCCTCGCGGTCACCCGCTGCGACCTCGCCGACCCTGGCCCAGCCATCGAGCAGGCACACGAACGGCTACGCGACACCGGTCTGGCCGGAATGCCCGCGGTCGCAGTATCCGCGGCCTCCGGCCACGGCCTCGCCGCTCTGCGCACCGCGTTGCGCGAACTCACGCGGGCGCTTCCGGCGCCACGGACGGGTCCAGCGAGACTGTGGGTCGATCGATCCTTCACCGTACGGGGAAGCGGCACCGTGGTCACCGGAACACTCGGGTCCGGCACCATGGCGGTTGGCGACGAACTCGTACTCGAACCCGCAGGTCGACCCGTACGGATCCGCGGCCTGCAAAGTCTCAAGACCAAGGTCGAGCGAGCCAAGGCGGTGTCCCGGCTAGCGGTCAACCTACGCGGCCTCGGCGCCAACGAGGTCCGACGCGGGTACGCGCTGGTCCAGCCGGGCGCCTTCACGAGGGTCACCACCATGGACGTACGGCTGATAAGGCAAGCCGACAGGTTACCTACCCACCTCGTCCTGCATATCGGATCGGCGGCGGTGCCCGTACGCCTGAGAAAACTCGGACCACACGCCGCCCGCCTCGCCCTGACCACCGCGCTACCGCTACACGTGGGCGAGCGAGGCCTGCTGCGCGACCCAGGCGCCCAGCACATCGTCGCCGGCATCGTCGTTCTCGACACCATGCCCCCGCAACTCCACGCCCGAGGCGACGCCAGACGCCGGGCCACACAACTGACGGGCATGAGCGATCGGCCCGACGCGGTTGCTGACATCGCCCGTCGAGGGGCTGTCAGGCGCGAAGCGCTCGTCACCGCAGGAGTTCTAGCCTACGAAACCGAGGTGCCGGCAGACGTCGTCGCCGTAGGCGAGTGGCTGGTCGCCCCAACCCTCTGGAAGACCTGGGTGTCCGCGTTGAGCGCAGCTGTCGACGAGTGGGCGGCGGCGAACCCGCTCTCACCCGGCCTTGCGCCGGAGGCGGCTGCCGGGCGGGCCGGCATCCCCGACCTCCGGCTGATCGGAGCGCTGATGGCCGACGCGGGGCTCGTGCTCGGCAGCGGCGCCATGCGCCGCAAGGATGCCAAGATCCGGTTCCCCGAACCAGTGCGCCGCGCACTCGACGAGATTCGCGCACGACTGCGTGAAGACCCGTTCGCCGCCCCCAGCGCCGAGGAACTCGCACGACACCGGTTGTCCCGGCAGCACCTGGCCGCCGCGGTCAACGCGGGTCTGCTGTGCCGTATCGCACCCGATGTATACCTGCTACCCGACGCGCCGACCGAGGCGGCGCGCCGACTCGCGGGCATCGATCAGCCATTCACTGTCAGCCAGGCCCGCATCGCATGGGGCACCAGCCGCCGCGTCGCGGTACCGCTTCTCGAGTACCTCGACAATCAGGGCGCCACCCGACGCACGGGCAACACACATCGGTTGTTGACTTTCCGTACTGTAGCTGGGCCTTCCCTCCCTGAGCCTCAATACCACTGACGATGGGGACCACCCACTACCGCCTCTGCCACTACCCGAGAGCCGGGGTGCCCGAGTGCTCGACATGGACGATGTCGCCCTGTGCCAGCATCGCCGTTACGTCACCGTCCTGATCGACGGTCATCCGCCAGCGGCCGGAGGGACTAGATTTCCGTGTTTGACCTGGGTGTGGTCCGTTGGACAGGACGTTGATCCTGTCCGGGAAGGACCACGTCATGGCAGACAAGAAGAACGCTGTTCAGCTTCCGCAGCCGACGGCGGCGGAGGTGGAGTTCGCGCAGCAGCTGGTCGAGCGGGCCAGGGCCGATGGAGTGTCGTTGGTCGGGCCGGGTGGGCTCCTCGCGGGGATCACCCGCACGGTCCTTGGATCAGCGCTCGACGCCGAACTGGATGCTCACCTCGACACCGTCGGTGTCGACGAGGCGACCGGCCGGCGGACCAACATCCGCAACGGGCACGGAGTCAAGACGGTGCAGACCGAGGTCGGGCCGGTGCGGATCCAGATTCCTCGGGATCGGGCGGGGTCGTTCGCCCCGCGGATCGTCTCGAAGCATGCCCGCAGGTTGGACGGGTTCAACGAGGCGATCCTGTCGCTGTATGCGAAAGGGTTGACGACCGGGGAGATCTCCGCGCATCTGGCGGATGTGTATGACGCCGAGGTGTCTCGGGAGTTGATCAGCCGGGTCACCGACAGTGTCCTGGACGAGATGGAAGCGTGGCGGCAGCGGCCTCTGGACCGGGTGTATCCGGTGGTGTTCATCGACGCCCTCGTCATGAAGATCCGGCAGGGGCAGGTCGCGAACCGGCCCGTCTACGTGGTGGTCGGGATCAGCCTCGACGGGGAACGTGACGTGCTGGGCATGTGGGCCGGGACCGGCGGGGAAGGAGCCAAGCAGTGGGCCGGCTACCTCACCGAACTGCGCAACCGTGGGGTGAAGGACGTGTTCATGGTCTGCTCCGACGGGTTGAAAGGCATGACCGACGCGATCGAACACGTGTGGCCGCAGGCCGTGCACCAGCAGTGCGTCGTGCACCTGGTCCGGGCCAGCCTGCGTGGCACGAATCGCCAGGACTGGCAGAAGATCACCCCGGCGTTGCGGGAGATCTACACCGCCCCCACGGTCGCGGCCGCCGAGGCCCGGTTCGAGGAGTTCGCCACGCAGTTCGGTGACCAGTACCCTGCCGTGATCCGGCTGTGGCGGACCTCGTGGCCGCAGTTCGTGCCGTTCCTGGACTACGACCATGAGGTCCGCAAGGTCCTCTGCACCACCACCATCATCGAAAGCCTCAACGCCCGGTTCCGGCAGGCCGCCCGCCGGCGCGGGCACTTCCCGACCGAGCAAGCAGGCCGCGATGAAGGTCCTCTACCTCGTCGTCCAGCAGAAACACCGGGGCGGTGGGAGCATCACCGGCCGGGTCTACGGTTGGGCCAAGGCCCTCAACGCCCTGATCCTCGCCTACGGCGACCGGATCACCATCTAACCGCATCGATCACATCCAGCGGTCAAACACGGAAAACGCCACACTCCCGCCTGCTCGGCGAACTGCTGGGCGGACTCGACCTTCACCAGGACGATCGGGGTCCGGCTGGCTGGAGTTCCTGCGGTTGCTGACCGTCCGCGGCCTGTCTGGGGTCCGCCTGGTCATCTCCGACGCTCACGCCGGACTCGTGGCCACGATCGAAGCGACGCTCCCCGCCGTTGCCGAACACCTCGACGCCGCCCGCGACGACGTGCTTGCCCTCACCGGGTTCCCCGGCGAGGTCTGGCGCCAGATCTGGTCGACCGGGGGCGATCATCCGCCTCGTCGGCGCGGTCCTGGCCGAGCAGGCCGACGACACCACCCAACACGACACCGAACAGACCGACTCGGCACCGATCGCCGCATAGCATCAGACCGGATCCCGCGATGCCCGTCTCCTACACCACCAGCGCGGACGTGACCTGTGTGGCAGGACAACCTGGCTGGTCGGTAGGACCGGGACATTGACCATGCGCGTTGGCGGTCGAAAGGAGATGGGGGATGGAGCGGGTATACGGCATCGGAGGTTACTTCTTTCGGGCACGAGACCCAGAAGGGCTGAGCCGATGGTATCGGGACAATTTGGGCGTCGTTGCGGAGGACCTTGACGGCTACTGGTTCCAGCAGGGTGGTCCGACCGTATTCGCGCCGTTTCCCGAGCACACGGACTACTTCGGATCGTCGGGGCAGAAGACCATGCTGAACTTTCGGGTGGTAGACCTCGACGCAATGTTGGCCCAGCTTAGGGCCGGGGGCGCCGAGGTGGACCACCGCGTCGAGACCGACGACAACGGGCGGTTCGGCTGGGCCATCGATCCCGAGGGCAACCGCTTCGAGTTGTGGGAACCTGCCGACGGTGTCGCCGATCCGGTCACCCCGGCGTAGCGGACACGCGTCAGGAGCCACCCGAGGCACTGCGTCACCTCTGTGTATCTGTCAGAGTAGTCGCCAAAGGTCCCCTCGTGGACCAGTCTCTCCGGGACGGACCGGCGCGACGGGGCCTGGTGCTAGATACTCATGACGCTCGCCGTCTGTGCGTCGTCCCCCACCGGCCGGTGAAGGCGATCTCCGCCAAGGGCAGCCGGGGGCGGGGCGGGAGAGCGCAGGAGATATCGGCGGTTGCGCGGCCGACGGCAAGGATCACAAACGGCTCGAAGTCTGCCGGCACCTCGAACGCCGCCATCAGCGGGCGGCGGCGGAATCCGCCTAGCTGCGCAATGCGCCAGCCGGTGGCCCGGGCCTGCACGCTGAGCCGGGCCACCGCGAGACCAAGCTCGTATTCGGTGCCGTCCAACGGCCCGCCTTCAACGCTACGAGTCTGGCGTAGAGCCAAGATCAGCGTCCCGGCGCCACGGGCGGTCGTCCGGTTGGTCGGCGTCAACGCTCGGTGCAACTCGTGGAAGGTGCGGTCGCCCTTGCGTCCCACCAAAAAACGCCAGGGCTGCCGGTTCCACCGCGAGGTGGTCCACCGGGCCGCCTCGAGTAGTCCGGCCACCCGGGTCCAGGGCAACGCCGACCCGTCGAAGATCTGAGTGTTGGCCGCTGGTGTGAGCAGCGGGTGCACGATGTCGGTCGCAACCGAAAGCCCAGCCATCCCTTGGATCCCCTCCCGCGGCCGACGCTCGCCGGCTTCCGCTTCGCGCAATTCAATGGCATAGGCCCTAGCCGCTCTACCTAAATCTTGCTGAACCGTTCTTAATCAATGAAGTCGGCGTTGTCGGACCGGAAGCAGCAGGTGTCAGCAAGATTCAAGAAGCTGGCATCCCCCTGCCCCTGTACGACTTGATCGTCGTGTCCAACGCGGATCAGTAAGTCGGTACACGTGCGACCCAGGAGGTTCGAGGTGCAGTTCTATGCGACGCTTTCTTGCCGGTCCGATGGGCCGTCCCGCTGTGACCGGCCCGTGTCGTGAAGCGGATTGCTGGGGGTGGAGGCATCGCTGGGGCGGGGGTAAAGGGATTCCGTCTACGACGACTCGCCGCCGATCCGAACGGTTCCGGGGACGGTGCCATAGCGCCCGACGGAACCAGATTCGTCGCTTCGTCGAAACGCAACGGCTCCGTCAATCTTTGGTTTTTCGACCTGAGCTCGGGGAAATGGCAGCAGGGAACGTGGGGAACCGGTGACGATATAGAGGCGCAGTGGTCGCCGGACGGCCGGCAGCTGACGTTCACCTCATCTCGCGGCGGTCACAAGGCGATCTGGTTGTACCGGCTGAGCGACGGACAAGTCCGGCAGCTGACGTCAGCCGACCACGAGGAGGAGTACCCCTCGTGGTCACCGGACGGAAGCACGGTCGCCTTCGTCGGCGGCTCGTGGGGCCGCCGGCACTTTCTGGTGGTGCCCGCTACCGGCGGCACGCCTCGCCCGGTGACCACCAACCCGGGACGCGCCGGCGCCTGTTCATGGGCACCGGACGGGCGATGGCTTGTCTGCCACTCGTACGACACCGGTGCAGGCGCAGTGTGGCTGCTCGATAGCCAGACCGCAGAGGCAATCCAGGTCACCGACGGCTCGTCGTGGGACTACAAGCCCACCATCTGCCCAACCCGGCCGGCGGTCGCCTTCTCGCGAAGCAACGAGGGGCGGTCCGTCATCTGGGTTCAACGCCTCGGCGACGGCACCGGCGGCCCGCTTGTCGTCACCGGTGCGGACGATCGCTGGCCCACCTGGACGCGAGACGGAAACCACCTCTTCTTCCACCGGCTGGTAGACGAGGGGGCAGGCATCGCGGTGTGGGACCGCAGAACGAGAGTCGTACGGGACCTCGTGCCGGCAGAGCACAAGCCCCGCTACGCGTCCTTCGCTCCGGACGGACGCCGGATCGTTTACGGCACTGAGGCCGGCGGCCGATCCAGGTTGCGGATTCTGAACCTGGACACCGGGACTTCCCAGCCCCTACCAGCTGGCGAGGCCGCCTTCCCGACCTGGTCCCCGGACGGTCGGACGATCGCATGCACGGTTCGTCCCGACCCCAGCTCTCGATGGGAGATCGCGACTGTTGATGTGTCCAGTGGGCAGGTGCAGCTCTGGACAACCGGCCGTACCGACCTGCGGGGACTCCACGCGCCCGTCTCCTTCGCACCTGACGGGCGGCGCCTGGTGTTCCGCAGCGAGACGGAACCGTTCGAAGCAAACCTGCTCGTCCTGGATCTCAACAGCGGCCGGTTCACCAACCTCACCGAGGACAGCTGGTGGGACGAGGCACCGTCGTTTTCCCCCGACGGGCGGAGCGTCATCTTCATGTCCACCCGCGGTGGTGACTGGACATGGGGCTTCTACCGCATCGACCTGGACAGCAAGGAGATCGTGACGGTCGCGGGCCCGGACTACATCGAGCGCAACAATCCACAACTTACCGTCGATGGTCGGGTCCTGTCGACGATGGTCGCCTCGAAGGTCGAAGAACTGTACGAACAGTTGCCCGATGGTGCCGGGCGTGTCGTGACGGAGGCAGGACCGGCAGTCCGCTATCCCGTGCCGTCTGCCGACGGTGAACAGGTCGTCTTCACCCGTACCCGGACGACCGTCGAGTACTGGCTCGCGGAAAACGTCTGGGCCGCCGACTCGCCTCTCGCCCCACTCGCACGACCCTTGGTCGCCGAAGCCGGGACGCCGCAGGTCATCGACCAGCCACCGCTCGGCCCGGTACGTAGCCCCGTCGATACCCGACGCAGATGACGGATGTGACTCGCCCCATCCGGTCGGATGGGCATCAAACGACGTTGCCAGGCATATCGCCTACCGGAGGAGCAGACAATGGCTGAAGCATCGGAACAGGCACGAAAGGTAGATGTCGTTCTCGGCGAGGGCGACAAGAACCTCCTCTACGACACAGTGACCGGGCCGATCTGGCGAAAGGCTGTGTACGAGCCGGTCCACGGCGGGTGGGAGTTCACCAACATTGCCGGTGCCCGCCTACTCGACGCCGTCGCGACGATGTTCCGGATAGGACCGCTCACGCACGTACTCGAGTTCTGTTCCGGCACCGGCGCGGTCGCCCGGTACCTCAACCAGCGGGCTGGCTGCTCTGTCACCGGAGTGGAACTCAACAGTGTCCAGCTCGCCACTGCCCGACGGGCCCGAGCCGAAGCAGGTCCGGGGTTGGCTCGTGTCTCGTTCGTCGAGGGAGATGTCACCCGGTGGCAACCGGACCGGCTCTATGACTTGGCCCTTGTCATCGATTCGCTCACTTTGCTGTCAGACCCGGTCGCCGCGCTGCGCAACGCCCGGCGGGCACTGTGCTCCGAGGGGTGGCTGATTTTTTCCGACACGGCAGCGGGACCCAGGATGACCGCGGATACTGAACGGCAGGCCTGGGACCTCGACGGTCTGCGCCCACTGCCGCGTCACCCAGGAACAGTCGACTTGTTCGCCTCGGCGGGTATGACAGACGTCCACACGATCGACGCGACCGACACCGCCGTCGACTGCTTTCAAACCATCGCGGCCGCCTTGACCGACCGGGCTGACGAACTCGCCGCTGTGGCGACGGCTGAGGAACTCGCGGACTGGCACGTGTCAACGCACTTCTACCTGGACGCCTACCGCACCAGGCAGCTCACGTACTGGCACGGGTGCGCTCGCCGGCCTCGTCGGGCGAGCTCTCCCACGGCAGCCTGATTCCATCGACCCCACGGAGTGGAAATGAACTACAAGCGCGGGCCGGTCATCCTCCCCATGGTAACGCCCTTGAATGACCCACGGGACGCGTACGGACACCGGCTCGTAGTCATTGGCGGGAGTCAGGCCGACGATCGGGCCTACCGGTGACAGCCCGTAAGGGCAGGGGAAAGCTGATCGTGCCACCCCTGACCCCTGCGATCGTCGAACTCGCCGGGCGCCAGCACCGGCGTGGGGAAGCCGCCAGCCGATTGCTTTTGCAGACCCGCGCGATCGCCTTTGTCGAGGGCTACGAGCTGCGGCGGCGAACTCGGCGGAACGATGTCCACGCAGAACTGGCGCGAATCCGACCTGATAACCGTGGCTTCGCCTACGAAGGAGCTGCGCTGGCCGCGGCGCTGGCAGATCTCGCGACACCGCGTCGAGGACAACGGCGCTACGGCTTGGGGAGCTCTGATACCCATCTAGGTAGCCTGCTCGCCGGTCCCGGTACGGGCTTCGTGCACCTAATCCATGTTGGCGCCGGATGGTCGGCCGCCCTGCTGCCCTGGCGTATGTTGCACCGCCGCCTTCCGCTCGACTCGCTACTGCGCTGGCTCGCTGTGGACGGGGCGGGGTTTTCCCGAGGTTTTTTCGGAGGGCCGCGTTGGATTCGCCGGCTAGCTCATCGGCCAGACCGGGAGGATCCGGTCCAGGCGGTGCTTTGCCAGGGGGTAGGCCGCAGTCTCTGGTTTGTCGAGTGCGGCGATGGCGCCGGACTCGGGCGACATATCGAGCGGTTTCCACCAGGTCTACGGCGTGAACTGTGGGCCGGCGTCGGCCTCGCCGCGTCCTACGCGGGCGGTGGCACAGACCGCCAAATCGAGCAGTTGCTGACCTTAGGTGGAGAGGATCGTGCCGCCCTGGCCCAAGGGGCGGTCTTCGCCGCCGAGGCACAACGCACCGCAGGTCACATTCCTGCCCATACGGAGGCGGCCGTCAGCGCATTCACCGGGGTGTCGGCCCACACCGCCGCCGATTGGGCGCGCGACTCCTATGAGTTCGCCCGTGCCCTTGGTTCCGAAATCGAGTCCTACCGGTGGTGGCAATGCGAGATTCGCAGCCGTGCCACTGCTGTGGCCGACTGAGCCCCAGTTCTGCCGGCTCTGATCCATGTCCGCTGGCGGCTTCTGCCGCCACGACCAGGGAGAAACCATGTCCATGTCACTGCGTCGCATGCTGCCCGGAGCGTTGGCGACGGTCCTCGTCGCCGCTATCGGCGTTTTCACCGTCCGGCCGGCGCCCGATCCGGGCGAGATGGACGTTCTCGCTGCCCGCTTCGCCTTCGAGGTGCACCCGCTGAACACCGCCCCTGCGGGAGCCCAGCATGTTCGTGTTGTCGCGCCCGACGTATCGGGCATTCGGTCCTGGATATCCGCTGTGGGCGCTGCGGTTGCGCTGCTCGACGCCGATGGCAATCGACGTCACGACGATGTGTGCCTGGTCGACCCGAGGGACGACTCAGTTCGGGTCTTCCCGGTACCCGGAACCGGCGACCGGTACCCAGCAGCGTCCCTGTCTCCTCCACCCGGCCCGATTGACCATTTCGCGCCAATGGGTTGTGTCCCAACCGACCTGGACGCAGACGGCGACAGCGACCTGATTGTCTACTACTGGGGTCGGTCGCCAGTGCAGTTCCTGCGGATCGGTGCCGGATGGCATCCAGTGGAGCTGGTCCAGCCAGCGCAGGTGTGGAACACGACCGCACTGGTCGTGGGTGACCTGGACGGCGACGGCGCGCCGGACGTCCTGGTGGGCAACTACTTTCCCGATGGCGCAAGACTGCTTGACCCGGGAGCGGCCGGAGACGGGCGGATGCACATGCAGGCGGGTATGGCGGACGCCGGCAACGGGGGGACGAACCGAGCCTTTCTTTCCCGCCCCGGGCCTCCGGACACAGCACCGGCCTGGCTCGATGCCTCCACCGGCGTGCCGGACCGTGCCGCGCGGTCGTGGACGCTCGCCTTCGGCCTACAGGACCTGACGGGAGACTTGCTGCCGGAGGTCTACCTCGCCAACGACTTTGGCCCGGATCACCTGTTGGTTAATCACTCCCGGCCGGGGCAGCTGGATCTGCGTCCGGTTGTGGGAACACGGAGCGCGCTGGTGCCAAAGTCCAAGGTGCTGGGCCGTGACTCCTTCAAGGGCATGGGTGTCACCTACACCTATCCGGACGGCGCTGAGCTGCCCACGATCGTGGTCAGCAACATCACCACTCCATGGGGTCTACAAGAGAGTAACTTCGCTTTCACCCCGACTGGACCGGGCGCAGACCTGCTCGACGGTCGACTGCCCTACAAAGACCGTAGCGAGGCACTGGGCCTCTCCCGTAGCGGGTGGGCCTGGGACGTCAAGGCGGTCGACTTCGACGGCGACGGCAATGACGAGTTGCTGCAGGCGACGGGCTTCGTGGCCGGAAAGCGGTGGCGCTGGCCCGAGCTCCAGGAACTTGCCATGGCCAACGATCAGCTGCTCCAGCACCCATGGGCCTGGCCCCACTTTCGTCCGGGTGACGACATTTCGGGGCACCAGGCCAACGTGCTCTGGACGCGGCATGGTGGACGGTACATTGACATCGCCCCGCAGAGCGGGCTTGGCCACCGAGATGTCAGCCGCGGTATCGCCATTGGCGATGTGGACCTCGACGGTCGG
This sequence comes from Salinispora tropica CNB-440, assembly GCF_000016425.1. Taxonomy (GTDB): domain Bacteria; phylum Actinomycetota; class Actinomycetes; order Mycobacteriales; family Micromonosporaceae; genus Micromonospora; species Micromonospora tropica. The sequence continues at coordinate 668,775 of NC_009380.1, forward strand.
CCGGATGCGCTGGTGGCCAACCAGTGGCAGGACAGCCGGCTGGTGCTGAACCGGTCTCGGTCGACCAGCCAGTCAACACTGATCCTCAAACGGGCCGGCGAGGGCGGACGGCAGACCACACTCGCTCTCGGTGCGTCCGTGGTCGCTCGGCCGGGCGACGGCCGGCCGGACCTGCGGGCCCAGCTCTATCCCAGCAACGGACACGCGGGGGTATCCAGCCCCGAGCTCTTCTTCGCCGTCGACGGGATCACCCCGTTCGTGGTGTCATGGCGTACGGCGGGCGGGGTGCGGACCGCGCAGGTTAGTCTGGGACCGGGCCGGCACGAACTCGTGCTACACGACGACGGCCAGGTGGCCACGCGATGAGGGCCCAAACGAGTCGGCCCACTGCGATGCCGACCCGGACCGACGGCGACCTACCACCGGCGACAACGGATGCCCGCACACGCGGTGAGCGCACCTCGGACATGTCGGGTGTCGCTCCGCTGGGCCGGGGTGCGACTGGTGCGACCCGCCACGTCATCAACGCCACCAGCGTTCTGGTGCATCCCGGCCTCGGTCGGGCCGTGCTTTCGGGTTCGGCCCAGCGGGCCGTTGAGGTGGCCTTCGGCTGCACCGACCTGGAGTACGGTCTGAACACCGGGCAACGAGGGCGTCGCGGCCGGGAAACGGTCGCCGCGCTGCTCGCGGCCGTGCCGACTGCCGGGGCGGCATACGTGGTCAACAGCAACCCGGCGGCGCTGGTGCTCGCTGCAACGGTACTCGCACCAGGTCGGGAGCTGGTGATCAGCCAACGGGAACTGTACGAGATTCGCGATGGCTTCCGTCTGCCCGAACTACTCACCTCGACCGGAGCCCGGCTCTGCCCCGTTGGTACCGCGGACGGCGCCGTCCTGGATGACTACCGCCAAGCGGTGTGGTCCGGCACCGGGTGCGTGCTCACCCTCGTCCCGGCCCGAGGCGGCTCGGACGGAGCGTGTGGCAGGCCGGACGTGACGGCCCTTGCTGGTCTGCGGGTCCCGGTGATCGCCGACATCAGTTCGGGTCTGCTGCGCCCCGAGCCGGCGTTGTCTGGTGAACCGGACGCAGAGACTGCGCTGCGACAGGGAGCCACGCTGGCTACCGCTAGCGGCGACAAGTTGTTGGGGTGGGCCGCAGACCGGGCTGCTGATCGGCGACCGGGCCGTCATCGAGCAGGTGCGACGGCACCCGCTCGCCCGTGCGATGTAGGCGGACAAACTGGCCCTCGCCGCCCTGTGCGCGACCATCGTCGACGGCGGTACCCCCACGCTCGCTGCCGTTCGGACGGTTCACAGCGACTTGAGAGCCCGAGGCAAGTGGTTGATTGGCGCACTGCGGGCCGGGGGAGTCGCCGCCGAACTGGTCGAGTCCCACGTCACGGTGCTCGGTGACACCAGCAGCCGCCGGCGCAGCTATGCGGTCGCCATCGACCAGCGGCTCGCAGATCGACTACGCCGGGGTGGGCCGGCCGGGGTGGGGGATCTGCGGGACGGGCGGCTGCTGCTGAACCTGTGCCCGGTACCGGCCGACGTCGACACCGACCTGGCCCTGGCGGTACTCGCGGCTGCATCGTGACCGGATCAGGCGAGCAATCCGCGAGAAGTCGTTTCGGCCCGGCGGCGCGTAGAAAGGAGTCTCATGCTCAGATGACGGAGGAAGTGGATGTCTGGTTCGGTGCGCGTTGGGCATTGCGCCCGGCACCTGGCGGGCACGCGGACGAGTGAGCGGGACCGACAGGAACTGCGCGCCACGGTCGAATGGTCCAAAGCCCCTCTGGTATGCCTGCTGTGCGTCCAGCCGACGGCCCAGGCCAGTTCGGCTGACGTGCGGTGCCACCTACTCGACATCGAGGTGGCACCGACGCCGCTCCGGCCGCGGTCAAGGAAGTTCCTGCTGGTACGCCGGCACAGCCCGGGTCTGGGTCTACGACAACGACTCTGACCTGCTCCTGGAGTTCTTCCTCGACTCGCCCGTCGGCCGTCTCGCGTCGGTCACGGGCGTGCGCGCCCGATCGCCACTGACCGGTCCGGGCTGGCCGAGGCACTCGACCTGCTCCGTGCGGCCGACCGGCTCGTTTCGTGCGCTGGGGCGAACCGGTGGGTCGTGGTGCCGTAGGTCTCCCGGGTGGCGACAGCCGTCGACCACTCACACCCGGGCAGATGCCTCTACATGCTTCTTTTACTGGTCGGCCACGAACGTCCGCGACGGCTCGGGCGGACGTCAGTCGACCTGAGCGCGGGCGAAGTGGTCGGGGTCTGAGGGGCGGAGGTCGTTTGGCGGATGAGATGCCACCGCAGTCATGACCCACGCAGCCGAAGATAGGGATGCACCATGAACGCTGCCAGACCCTGCCTGTCCGGGCAGTCGAGCTCCGATGATAACGGACCGTGGTAGGCCACGGTGTCCGACTCTGAGGTCCGCCGCCGCTGCTCATACCCGGGCCGCGGGTCATCCACCGGTCGAAACGGAGGCCCTCACCACCAGGTGCCGGGCGGGCTGCTACTGACGGCCGCTATCACCGTGCACGCCGCCCTACTCTGGATCGACCCTGAATTGGTGATCGAAATAGGGGGGATGCCGGCGGGCCTGCAGAACGCGTTCCGCGCACTCGCCCTGGCATGCGCCACCCTGATGCTGGCTTTTCAGGTCATGAGTCTGCTGGGCCGGATGCATCAGCACCGGCGTCGCATCGTGGCTCTGGTGGCGATCTGGTGGGTCATCGCGGCCGTGGAGTCGATGATGGTCGACTGGCAGTCCGTTATCTGGCTTGCCGAGCTGGCCCTCGCCTGGCTTGCGGCGAACTGCCTGCGGATCGTCGCCCGCGAAGAGGCCAGGGAGCTGTTGAGTGTGAACCGGAGGAGTTGACGGTGGACTGGCAGTCCCTGGGCACACCCATCGCCGCCGTCTGCACCGCGATCCTGACCTACCTGGGTACCCGGCACGTCACCAAGGTCGAGCGCAGGCGCGAGGAAGCCCGCCTCGCCGAGGTGGCGCGCGACGAGGCCCTCGTCGTGGAGCAGGCCCTGTCCGTAGCTCACGAAAAGGCGCGGGCCGCGATCATTTTGGAACGAAACGAGCTGTTGGAACGCTGGCAGCGCACCCTCGACGAGGCCCGTGACGACCGTCAGCGCCTGCTCCATGAGCACCGGGCCGAGATCGCCCGGGTTCGCGAAGAGGCGCGAGACGAGGTGGCTAGCGTCCGGGAGAGTGCGCAGCTGATCATCGGCGACCTGCGCAGGCAAGTCGTGCAACTGCGGTCCGATCTGCAGGCGAGCCGGGACCAGTGGCGGTATGACCGGCCGAACGATCTGTGACCGACTGATCCCTTTGTGCGTCGAGCCTCGACGCATCGCAAGGCGGAAGAAGTACGCCGAGTGTCGAGCGATCTACAACAGACTTTTCGATTGCCGTAGGAAAGCGGCCGCACCGGGACCGATTGCCTGCGCCTCTTTGCGCAGGAGCGGCGCTTGTGCGCGGACAGTCAGAGAGGAATGGCGCAGAAATGACAGAGGTACCGAACTCCGTCGCGCCGGCCAGGCGCTGTTTTCCTCAGCGCGTATGCCGGCAGAGCGGCTTTTCCACCCCGGCCCATCCCCCGATGAAGCGGGGTGCGTTGTGATATCCGCTGCCCCAGGAGAGCTCCGCGTCAAGGCCCTGCGCCGCTTCGCCCTGTCCATCACGATTCTCACGGTGCTCGGCCACCTCTTTCTCGGATTCGAGCAGGCACCAGTGACGCCGGTGTTGACCCTCCTGCTGGGCTACGTCCTCGATCTGGCCCTGGAAACTTTTCAAGCCCGGGTGGAGGGTCGTCCGGTGGGCTTTCTCGGCGGCTTCCAGCCGCTGGTTGACTACCTCCTGCCCACCCACATTGGCGCGTTGGCCTGCGCGATGCTGCTCTACGGAAACTCCTCGCCCTGGCCGTACCTGTTCGCCATCGCCACAGCGGTGGCCTCCCGTCACATTCTGCGGATCCGAGTAGATGGGCGGCCCCGGCACGTACTCAACCCCTCCAACGCCGGCATCGCGCTGACTCTCGTGCTCTTCCCCTGGGTCAGCATCGCACCGCCCTATCACTTCACCGCCGGGATTTCTGGGGCGCTGGACTGGCTGCTGCCGCTCGGCGTCCTCATGGCTGGCACGTTGCTCAACGGCAGGCTCACCGGAAAGATGCCACTGATCGTGGGGTGGCTGGCCGGCTTCGTTGGGCAGGCGCTGCTGCGGTCGGTACTCTTCGACCACAACTTCGTCGCCGCGCTACTGCCGATGACCGGCCTTGCCTTCATCCTCTTCACCAACTACATGATCACCGATCCGGGCACCACCCCCCGCGCCCGTGGCAACCAGGTGTGGTTCGGGCTGTGTACCGCGGCCGTCTACGGCCTGCTGGTGCTTGCGCACGTCTCGTACGGACTGTTCCTCGCTCTGGTTATCACCTGCATCCTTCGGGCGGGCCTGCTGTTGGTCGGTCGCCACCGGCTGATCCGGGCCCGGCGGATTCGCCTAAGGAAGGCAGCCGCATGAGGGCGATCGAACGGCAGATCGCGGTGGTCGGCATGGCCTGCCGCTATCCCGACGCCGACGATCCAACGCAACTGTGGCGCTCGGTGCTGGCCCGCCGCCGCGCGTTCCGCGCCATCCCGGCTGAGCGGCTGGACCCCGAGCACCGACTTGGAGCGCCGCACGCGCCGGACTCGACGTACGTCCGCCGCGCCGCACTGCTGCGGGACTGGCACTTCGATCGCGAGGCCTTCCGCGTGTCCGGGTCGGCATGGCGGGCCGCCGATCACGCGCACTGGCTTGCGCTTGAGACGGCGCGGGCAGCCCTGGCAGACGCCGGATTCCCCGGCGGCGCTGACCTGGACGCCGACCGGGTCGGCGTTGTTCTCGGCAACTCGCTCACCGGCGAGTTCAGCAGGGCCGGAATGGTGCGGATGCACTGGCCGTTCGTACGGCGATCGGTAGAGGCCGCCCTACGCGACACCAGAGTGGATTCCGCGGTCACCGCGCAGGTACTCGAGCACGCCTGGCATCACATCACGGCGGCGTTCCCGGACCCGGGCGACGAGTCACTGGCAGGGGCACTGAGCAACACCATCGCTGGACGGATCTGCAATCACTTTGACTTTCACGGTACCGGCTACACAGTAGATGGCGCCTGCGCGTCGAGCCTGCTGGCCGTCATCACCGCGGCCAACGCGTTGCTCTCCGGCGAGCTCAACTTCGCCCTCGCCGGTGGCGTCGACCTGTCTCTGGACCCGCTTGAGATGATCGGCTTTGCCCGCCTCGGCGCGCTCGCCCACGGTCAGATGCGCGTGTATGACGAGCAACCGACGGGCTTCCTTCCGGGGGAGGGATGCGGAATCGTCGCCCTCATGCGCGCCGACGAGGCACAGCGGCGCGGACTTCGTGTCTACGCGAGGCTGACCGGCTGGGCAACGTCCTCGGACGGGTCCGGGGGCCTGACCCGGCCGGACACGAGCGGACAGGCGCTGGCGCTGCGGCGCGCGTACCAGGCGGCCGGAGTGAAGCCAGAACAGGTCGGCCTGATCGAGGGGCATGGCACCGGAACTGCTGTCGGCGATCGGGTCGAGCTGGAAACGCTGACCCAAATCCGGCGCGATGCGACCGGTACCGCTGTGCTCGGCTCCGTGAAGGCAAACATCGGGCACACCAAGGCGGCCGCTGGCGCGGCGGCACTGATCAAGACCGTTCTCGCCGTGTATCACCGGACCCTTCCGCCGACCACGGGCTGCCACACACCGCACCCCCTCCTTCGCGAGGCGGACGCCACATTGCGAGTGCTCGACGAGCCGGAGCCGTGGCGGGGCGAGCGGCTGACAGCCGGCGTCTCCGCGATGGGGTTCGGCGGGATTAACAGCCATGTCGTGGTGGAAGGCAGTGCGCCCGGTGTCGCTGCCAGTCACCGCCGGGCCTCCGTCTCGGCCCGGGCCTGGTCACACCCCCCGATCCAGCCGGAGATTGTGCTGCTCGAGGCCGCCGACCAAGGTGAGCTGACCGAGCGCCTCAACCGTCTTGCCGACTGGGGGTCAATGCTAAGCGACGCCGAGGTCGGTGACGTTGCGGCGACCCTCAGCGCTGCGGCCGGCGGGACAGCCAGGATCCGCTGTGCCTTGGTAGCCCACGACGCCGACGAGCTGTCGGCAGCCGCCCGCGCCGCGACCGGGTTGCTAGCCACCTGGAACGGCCATGTCCTGGTTGATGAGACCGCTGGAGTGGCATTGGGTGCTGGACCGCCGGCACGAGTGGGGCTGCTCCTGCCCGGCCAAGGCGCCCCTGTGCGGTACGACCCTGGCCCGCTGGCCCGGCTGCTGCCCGAGCTGCCTGAGCGGCCCGCGGACACCGGGGCGACCGGCACCGAGGCGGCACAACCGGCCGTGGTGTGGCAGTCAATGCTTGGCCTGGCGTGGCTGGACCAGCTCGGCTGCGCCCCACTTGGCGCCGTTGGACACAGCCTCGGCGAGTTGACCGCCCTTGCCTGGGCAGGTGCGTTGGACATGGACCGGCTCGTCCAGTTGGCTGTCGTCAGGGGGCGCGTGATGGCACGGCACGGCGTGGCGGGCACGGGCATGGTGAGTCTGTCCCTCGACGAGGCGCGGGCGGTCCGGCTGGCCAACGAGCACGGGCTCGTGGTGTCGGCCCTCAACGCCCCGGACCGTACTGTGCTCGCCGGCGCCGACGAGGACCTCGCCCGGTTGGAGGCGGTCCTGCGGGACAGCGGTATCGAGGCGATTCGACTACCGGTCTCGTACGGCTTCCACAGTCCGGCGATGGAACCTGCGCAGCCGGCGTGGGCTGCCGAGCTGAACATGGTCGGGTTCCCCCGACAGTCGTGGCCGGTCGTGTCCAGCGTTACAGGAGAGGCACTGCGCGACAGCGACGACCTGGTGGCCCTGCTCACCCACCAGCTCACCGCCCCGGTGCGGTTCCTCGCCGCAGCCCGCACCCTTGGCCAGCAGTGCGACCTGCTTGTCGAGGCAGGTCCGGGGACCATGCTGTCCCGGCTGGCCGCCCGGTTCTCGGCAGCACCGGCGGTGAGCCTGGACTGCGGGGGCCCGCCCCGTTCGCTTGCCCTCGCCACCGCTGCGGTCGTTGCCGCTGGCGCAGGCGACATCGCCGCCTGGTACGCAGGGCGGCCCTACCGCCCTCTCCAGCCGGGAACGACGATGTCCTTTCTCAGCAGCCCGTGTGGTTCCGGCATCTCTTCCGCCGGGTTGCTCGGGGCGGGGTCTGTGTCGACCGATACGGATCCCGTCCCTCTTCCGGGTCGGGTCGAGCAGCTGTCGAGCGTGGCAGCAGCGGTGGTGAGGACCGCCTCCGCTCGACCGGCGCCGACCCCACCCGAGGCGGACCCGGCCGGGTCAGTAGACCCGGCCGGGTCCGCTGCCAGCTCTCAGGACCCACTCAGCCAGCTGCGCGCCCACCTCGCCACCGAGCTGGAACTTCCGGTGGCGAGCATCACCCCGGCAAACAGACTCCTCGGCGACCTGCATTTGAACTCGTTGCAGATCGCCCGCACCGTCGCCGCGGTCGCGTCGGCATTGGGCCGGCAACCACCTTCCGCGCCGCTGTCGCTGGCCGAGGCGACCGTCGCCGAGGCGGCGGAGGTGCTTGCCCAGTTGCCCGCCGGTGACGATGAGGAGGCACCGGTCCAGGGCGTAGCGCCGTGGATCCGACTGTTCCGGCACGACTGGGCTCCGGTGGAGAACACTGTGACGGCCATCGGAGGCGTACGCTGGCGGGTCGCGGCACCGGAGGGCCACCCGTTGCATGCGGTCTTCCCTTCCGTGCCTGAGCAGACAGCAGTGCCACACGGACTCGCTGTCGCGCTCGGCCCGGATGATGGTCCGGTGGAGGTGGCTGCTGTCCTGACGCAGATCGCTGTCGAGCAGCCGGCCCGACTGGCGCTCGTGCACGACGGCCATCCCGCTGCCGCCGCCGTCGGCCGTTCGGTCGCGGCGGAACTCCCGGGCTGTGCGGTGACAGTGATCAAGGCGACATCCCCTGCGGACATCGCCAGGCTGGCCGTGCTGGCTGTGCCGGCGGGGTACGCGGAGCTACGGATCGGGCCCCGCGGTGTCCAGCGGCTGGTCACCTCCCTGCACCGCCCGGCCGACGACTCGCGCGAGATACCGCTGGGCCCCGACGACGTCTGTATTGTCACCGGTGGTGCCACTGGTATCACGGCCTTCGCTGCGGCGGCGATCGCCGAACGGACCGGATGCCGGCTGGTGGTCCTCGGGCGGCGACCCGTCGAGGACGCCGAGACGAGCGAGGCGCTGCGGCGGCTGGGTGCGGTCCTCGGTGACGACCGGCTGCACTACGAGCGAGTCGACCTGACCGATCCCGACACGGTACAGGCAGCCGTGTCCCGCGCGGGTCGGCTCGGCGTGATCCGGGCGGTTGTGCACGGCGCCGGGATCAACCGGCCGGCGCCGCTGACGCAGGTCTCGGAGGAGGAGCTTCAGGATCACCTGGGCGGCAAGGTGGCCGGGCTCCAGTCGCTGCTCGCCGCCGCCGGGCCGGACCTGCGTCTGGTGCTGGCGTTCGGCTCCATCATCGGCCGTCAGGGGTTAGCCGGGCAGGCCGCCTACTGTGTCAGTAACGACTGGCTGCGACACGAGGTGGAACGGTGGGCCAGCGAAAACCCAGCGGTTCGGGCGCACGTGATCGAGTGGTCGGTCTGGTCCGGGATCGGTATGGGGGTCCGCCTGGACGTGCTCGACTCGCTGCACAGGCGCGGGGTGGCCGGCATCGCCCCCGATGACGGCGTCGCGGCGCTGTGGCGAATCCTCACTGATCCGACCGCTCCGGTGACCGTGCTGTGTACGGCGGCATTTCCCGAATCCGCCACGCTGAGCCCGGAGCCTGCGCCGGATGCTCCAGATCTGGGCCGACTGCGCTTCGCTGAAGTCCCGGTCGGCCGGATAGGACGGGTTGCCACGGTGACCGAGGCGGTTCTGTCGGCCGGCGCGGACCCGTATCTGCGGGACCACCGTGTCAGTGACGTGCCGCTGCTGCCCGCGGTGCTGGGTCTGGAGGCGATGGTGCAGCTGGCGTCACTGACCATCGGGAACCGAGCCGGTTGGGCGATCCGGGATGTCAGCTTCGCCGCGCCGATCGATGTACCCGAGTTCGACGTGAGGCGGATTCGGGTGGCGGCGCTGGCTGCTGAGAGTGGCGCTGATGTCGCAGTGGTGATCCGCGCGGACACCGACGGTTTTGCCACCGACCGGTTCAGCGGAACGGTGGTCGGGGAACCTTCGGTGCCGCCGACCACCAGCGCGGCGGGTGGTGGACAGTCCCGGCCGTGCGCGCGGATGGGGGTAGCCGGACCGGAGGCGAACACCATTCATTCTTGGTATGGGTCGGTGCTCTTCCATGAGGGACAGATGCGTCGTCTTCTCTGCGCCGAGCCGGTCTCGGCGTTCGCAGTGCGCGCCGTGGTGGAGGCCGGTGACCCGGAGCGCTGGTTCGCATCGTTCCTCGGTCAGGACCTGCTGCTCGGCAGTCCGGGTGGGCACGATGCGGCGATTCATTCGCTGCTCGCCTGTGCACCGCACCGTCGGGTGCTGCCGGTGGGCGCGGCCGAGGTGGTCGTCTGGCAGCCGCTGCGCGGTCGGCTCACAGTCGAGGCGCGCGAGGTGTGGCACAGCGCAGACGAGTACGTTTTCGACGTCGAAGTCACCCACTCTGGTGGGCCGGTGGCGCGGTGGCGGGGCCTGCGGCTGCGAGCGGTCGGCGAGAACCCGGAGTTCATGGCGGCCCGGGACTGCGGTCGACTTGGCGTGGAACTGGTTGGTCCATGGCTGAGTCGCCGGTTGATCGAGGTTGGTGCGGTCGACGCGGTTGAGTTCGTCGTGGGAGCCGGCCGGCGTGAGACGGAGGGTGCCCGCAGCCTGGTGGCTCGGCATCTCGCCCTGCCCGAATCGGAGCTGGGCCACAAGCCGTCCGGCGCGCTGCGCGTGCCCGGCCGGTACGCCAGCGCGAGCTACGCCGACGGGCAGGTGCTCGTCGCGTTGGCCGACCGCCCGGTCGGGGTGGACTGGGAGCCGGTGACGGACCGGTCCCTGGCGGGGTTGCTGGACTCCTCCGCGCGGGTGGCCGCGGAGGAACTCCGGCAGCGAACCGGAGACACCCAAAAGGTGGCCACAACCCGGTTGTGGGCTGCCCGGGAGGCTCTGGTCAAGCTCGGCGTCGATCCGGATCAGGCGCTGGCGCACGGCGAGGCGGAGCCGGATGGCGTGCTCGTCTCAACGGGGCGAGACGTGACGGTGACGACCGCGTTGGCCTGGGGCGACAGGACAAATCAGGTGGCGGTGGCGGTGGCGACCAAATCGGGGCGACATGATTAGGTGGTATGTCTACCGGCACGTGGTCCACCTGGATGAGACCAATGTCGTGGGGAATGTCTACTTCGCGCACTTCCTGCACTGGCAGGGGCACTGCCGCGAACGATTCCTCGCCGACCACGCACCAACTGTCCTGGACCAGGTGCGTCGGGGTGACCTGGCGCTGGTGACTGTGTCATGCGCCATGGACTACTACGAGGAGTGCTTCGGCCTCGACGAGATAGAGGTGCGGATGCGCCTGAACGGGCGGAATGGGCACCGGCTGGGCATGCACTTCGAGTTCCTTCGTGGCGGGCGGGAGGTAGCTCGGGGCCAGCAGACGGTGGCGTGTCTACGCCGTACCCCGGACGGCCCTGCGCCGGTCGATCTACCGGTCGAACTGCGGGTGGCCCTGACCGCCTTCAGCGGGTGAACCGCTGCGGCGCTCGACCGGGTCGCCCGGGTCGGCGCCGCAGCGACTCCAACTGCTGTTGTGCTGGGACCTGCGCTCCCGTCAGCTACCCGTTGCCAGCAGCCGTGGCTGCCTGCGCTGAGCCAGGGCGAGCAGGGCCGAGGTGAGCTGCACGGGAGGATCGATGGGGCGCGGGCATCGCAGCGCGATCTGGAAGCTCCGGCGGGTGCGTCCGCCGCGGACGACGATGGGCACGTCGCCCGTACCGACGAATTGCGCCTGCTGGCCGTTGTCGCCGAGTACGTCGGACAGCGTTGAGCGGTTGTCGAAGCCCAACGCCACGGCGTGGTACGCCCCGTCTGCCAGCGGCCGGAAGTGGCTCAGGCGGTTGGTTTCCAGTACGCCGTAGGTCACTGGGACATCGTCGGGCTCCTCTGACCGGTACAGTGCCAGCACTGCACAGCCGCCGGCGCTCGGCCCGCCGGTCACGGCGCCGACTGGTCCCGGGGCGAAGTGGCGCTCGGCGGACGGATCGGTCAGCTCGCTCAACCGGATATGGCCGAAGACGGACATAGCCGCCCGGAACCGTCGTGGCGACATTCCGGTCAGCTTGGTGAACTGGCTGATGAAGGTGCCGAGGCTGGAGTATCCGACGCCCAGACAGACCTCGGTCACCGACAGGTTCGAATTGACCAGCATGCTCCGGGCTCGGGCCATCCGCAGCGCGGTCAGAAATCGCGCCGGCGTGGTGGATGTGACGTGCCGGAATACCCGATGGAAGTGGAACGGGCTGAGCAACGCGGCCTGGGCTATGTCGGATAGGCGCTGAGGTTCCGAGAAATGGGCGGTCATGTATTCGACAGCCCGAGTAACGGAATCTAGCCGAGCGGCGTCGGTGGGATTGTCAAGACACATCCCCAGGGTGCTGCACCTCGTGACTTCAGCGCATTCTAAACAGTTTCCCCTTTGTCGCCATAACTGGTCGGCAGTGGTCATCGCGTAGCCCTCCCTAGGATCGCCGAGCCGCGGCCGCATCTAACCCGACGGGCGTGGTCGCACGTCTCTTGCTGCCGTCGACTGATCGCTACCCAGGGCCCACAAAGACCCAAGGTTCACCCCCCGGGTATACCGAGCCCGTGTACGGCCGCTTGCATCGTTGAACGTTCAGTCAAGCGCCCGCTACCCTGTGCGTAGTTATCTAATCTTGCTAATGGCATCACAACGACGTGGTGCAAAAGCGGCAAATATTCCTTAATGTGTGACAACTGCGCCCCTGTTGGTGTTCGTCCGGCAGACCGTCGTTGGACGGCTCCGGGGCGACCGGCTACTGCCGCCCGCCCCGGAGATCAGTCAGCTCAGTTCATCCAGTTGGTACGGGGGCAGAACTGCACCCCCGGGATGTCGGCGACGCCGTCCTGGTCGGAGTCGACGTCCCCGTCCAGCGTCGAGTAGATGTCGAGCGAGTTGACATTGACCTTGTCGTCGCCATCCCAGTCGACCAGCTTGCCCTTGAACGTGCCCACGATGAACGCGTTCGCCAGCGGCCCGGTGGGGGTGTCCAGCGTGCCGAGGATGCTGTTGCCGGGGAACAGCACCTCCTCCAGCGAGCTGCCCGCCATGGTGTCGAAGTTGACGTAGCCCCAGGTGTGCACCCGACCCCGGACGTAGCGGATCGCCGACTCGCCCCTGATCTGGATCCTCGGGTCGAGGGTCCACTCGCCACTGCGCTTGGCGGCGACCATCTCGTTGCGGTGTCCCAGGCTGTCGTCGTCGGCGCGGCCGGATAGGAAGATCGGCCGCAGACCGCGTGACTCGAAGTAGAAGCTGCCGCGGCCGGCGTTGGCGTGGTTTGTGAGCCCCCGGAACACGAAGTTCTCCGTGTGCGGCGTTCCGTCCTCATGCAGGCCGGACAGTGTCTTGCTGATGATGAGCTTCTGGTTACGGGTGTCCGTGTTCGGGCACGCGTGCGCCTGACCGTAGCTGCGGGCCAAGCCCTGGGGCGCCAGGGAGATCTTCCCCCAGTTGCGTCCCGTCTCATCCAGTGCAACGTAGACGTCACAGTGGATGTTGAGCAGAATCGTCTCGTCGAAGGTCCGGTCGCTGTCCCAGGCGAACGACCGGTTGTCGAAGGCAGGCAGGCCGGTGCGCAGCTCGGAGCTAAACAGTTGTGCCCACTCGCCGACGTCGGCGTCGTCGTCGTTGACGTGCCGTTCGATGATCTGTAGGGCCCGCGGCCCGCCGATCTTTTCCAGCGCCCACAGTGCGTTCCACCGCACCTCGCGGTTTTCATCGGTGGCGATGCTTTCCGCGATCAGGTCGATCGCTTCCGGCAACCGGCGGTCCATCGCCTGGTACAGGGACTGCTCGCGGACCATCGGGTCCGGGTGGTGCAGCGCCTCGTACGCGACCTGGTCGTCGGTGCGGATGTCGAGCCGCACCGCATCCCGGTCCAGGATGTCGCCGAGCTCGCTGTTCAACAGCGCCGGGTCACCCTTGAGGTAGTGCTCCCACTCTGGCGCGCGGTCCCGGCCCCCGGTGGACAGACCGATGGATTGGAGTGTCATGTTCTTGATCACCCTTTCATCTCTGGTGATTGCGGTGCCTGTGATATGCGTGCGACGAAACCCGGTGTGGAGCAGCCACCGAGCGATTTCGCCTCGGATGGCGAATACGGACACCCGTTACAGGGTCGAGTGCGAGCCATTCGCGACCTCTTTGCCGGTTCAGGAAGTCGGCCGCAGACGGCGAGCCATAGAATCGCCCTAGAGTGGATGGTTCCGCCAGCAGCTGCTCCACATGCCATGGCCCCGCCTACGGTGGTGCGTTTCAAGGGTTGTCAGCGCGAGGGGGCGGCGTCAACAGTGCGGCGCAGCGCAGCAAGAATGCGTAGCTTCGGGAACCGAATAACGTCGAAGTCTTGCTGTCCCGTTCCCATGAAACAGAAAACGACGCCGGGCCGAACTAAGGTTTTCCCGTTCCCGTTGCCGTTGCCGTTGCCGTTGCCGTTGCCGTTGCCGTTGCCGAGGAGAATCGATGCTGAAGAGACTTTTTCGACGGTGGGCGCTCGTTGTTCGGGCCGCCACGATCGCCGTGCTGCTGGCTGGCTGGGTCGGGCGGCTCGCGGTTCGCCTGCTGATCGACGCCCTGCGCAGGGCGTGGCCGAAAGGCACGCGAGGGCCCAGCGGCCGGGAGCGGTTGGCAGTCACTCTCACCGACACGGTCGAACGGCTCGGTCCGACCTACGTCAAGTTGGGTCAGGTGCTCAGCACCCGGGTCGACCTTCTGCCTCCCTGGCTATGCCGGAACCTGTCCCGGTTGCATGACCGGGTGTCACCGCCGTCGGACGTCGCCGCCGTCATCAGAACCGTGCCACCGATGGTGACGGCACGCGTTGTTGGCGGGGCGGCTGGGCTGACACCGGCGGCGGCGGGCAGCATCGCCTGCGTCTACCAGGCTCGACTTGACGACGGCCGTGAGGTCGCGATCAAAGTACGGCGGCCGGGGATCGAACAGACCATGAGACTCGATCTGGCGCTGGTCAACGTCGTCGCACGTGCCGCCGGCCGGCTACCCGCGATGCGCCAGGTTCCACTGGCGGAAATAGTCGACCAGATCTCGGCCGCCGTGTACGAGCAGCTCGACTTCGTCCGGGAGGCACAGTCGCTGACCCGGTTGCGTGATAACCTGCGCTCCCTGCCTGACGTCCGGGTGCCGGCCGTCGTGTCGGAGCTATCCGGCCACACGGTCCTGGTGACAGAGTGGATCGGGGCGCTGGAACGGAGCGCTGAACGATCCCCCGCCCGGCAGGCCGCGGTGCTCAATGGGCTGAGAGCCGCATACCAGATGCTCTTTCGGGACGGATTCGTGCACTGCGACCTGCACCCAGGGAATCTGTACCTGATGCCGGACGGGACAGCGGTGATTGTGGATACCGGCTTTGTGCGCAGCCTGACCGACTTCACGCGCCGCAGGTTTGCCGAGTTCTTCTACTACCTCGGCCGCAACGACGGGCACCGCTGCGCCGAGATCCTGCTGTCGACGGTGCTGGACCGCGGGGGCCGGTACGACCGGGACGGCTTCCGGGACGACGTGGTGGCCCTCGTGGCACGCAACAGCTCCGTCCGGGCCTCGGACTTCGACCTGGCGTCCTTCGCCGCCACGCTCTTCGCGATCCAGCGATCGCGCGGCTTGTACGCCGACCCACAGTTCGTCTTCCCGATCCTGGCTCTCCTGGTGCTTGAAGGCAGCGTGCACGCGCTCGTGCCGGACATCGACTTTCAGGCGGAAGCGGTGCCGTACGTGCTCCGCGGGCTACAGGAGACGGCTTCTGTGCGACGCAGCTGACCCGGAGGCCTTCCACCGCCGGGTGCGGGCTTGAAATCAGCGAGATGGGAACCCGGTGACCATCGCGGAATTGTTGCTGGTCGGCGGCCTTGCCGGACTGCGGTCCGGTCCCAATCCCCAGGGTGCCACCGACAGGTCATCCTGGACGCGGACCGGGCTGCCGGGGCAGCAAATCCTCCTGAGGGGCCAGCACAGAGCCTGGTCGACCGAGGCACTGCCACAGCTTTGCTCACAGCGGATGCACCCCCTACCACCGGAACTAGCGTGCATGCCCTTGCCCGGTAAGTCCACGTGCGGTATGACTACATGTCATGCAGTCGTGACAATTTGTCACATCGTCGGAGGGAGTGATGATGGCTACCGTGCCGCGCCTGACGTTCGCGGACGGAGGTGTTAGCGTGCTGCCCTGGTTCCGGCAGATGCGTGATGACCAGCCCGTGTGGTATGACCAGGGCACGGGTAGCTGGAACGTGTTCCGGTACGCCGACATCGCCCAGATACTCACGGATCCTGCCACGTTCTCGTCCGACCCGGGTCGGACGATGCCGCCCGAACTGGTAGAGGAAGCCGAGGGCAGCCTGGTGGCGGTCGACCCGCCGCGGCACGGCAGGCTGCGCGCGTTGATCAGTACGGCTTTCACGCCGCGGCTGGTCGAGCAACTGGCCCCGCGTGTGCGCTCGATCGCGGAGCGACTATTGGACCGGACGTTCGTAGACCGTGGGCCCGAGGGCGAGTTCGACGCTATCGGTGATGTCGCCTACCTGCTGCCGGTGTACGTGATCGGCGAGTTGCTCGGGCTGCCCGAAACTGACCGGGAGTACTTGGTTCGCACGGCTGACGAGTTCTATGCCATCAGCGCGGACGATCCGTTCGATGGTACCTACATGGCCAGCATGCAGTCCACACTAGATGGTCTCGGTACCTACATGCTCGACCAGGCAGAGCGCCGTCGTGCCCGGCCCGGAGATGACCTGATGAGCGCGCTCGCGCACGCGGAAATCGACGGGGAACAGCTCAACGACAGGGAGATTCGCAACTTCGCGGTGTTGTTGCTGACTGCCGGGCACATCACCACGACGGCGCTGCTCGGCAACACGTTGCTGGCGCTGGGTGAGCGACGGGACGTCATGCTGCGGTGGCGGCACGGGCAGGTCGACACCGCGGACGTGCTCGAGGAAGTGCTGCGGCATCGAACGCCGTTCACTGAGGTCTACCGGTTCACCACGACCGAGGTGACGATCGGCAATCAGGTGGTGCCCGGCGACCAGCTCCTGCGCCTGTGGATCGCCTCCGGAAACCGAGACGAGCGCCAGTTTGCCGACCCCGACACGTTTGTGCTCGGCCGGGACAGCAGGCACCTCGGGTTCGGGCTCGGGATTCACTACTGCCTCGGCGCCAGCCTGGCCCGGATGGAGTCCTCCGTGGTGCTCGAGGTACTCGCAGAACGCACCACAACGCTGGCGCCTGCCGTGCAGGGGCTGTCGTACTACGACGCACCCGGAATCTTTTGTCTACGCTCACTGCCCGTTTCGTACCGCAGGTCCTGACCGTAGCTCCCGACGAGGAGAACCTGTATGTCCGCCACTGACGAGCAGGCCAAGTATGACTACAAGTCGGACGAGTCGATGCGCATCGACGTCTGGGACGAGAACCTACACGTCGGGTACTGGGATGGCCCCGGCGATACCAGTGACCAGACCCTTGCCACCGAACGGCTGACGGACCTGGTGCTCGCCCGCAGCGGGCTCGGCGCCGGTCAGCATCTGCTCGACGTGGGTTGCGGCATGGGTAAACCTGCACGGCGCGCGGCCACCGAGACCGGTTGTTCGGTGTCGGGTGTCTCCGACTCCGATACCCAGGTCGAGCGAGCGAACGAGGGGGCTGCGGCCGCCGGGATCGCCGGCCGGGTTGGGTTCCAAACGGCTGACGCGACCCAGGAGCTTCCGTTCCCGGACGCCCACTTCGACGTGGCATGGGCGATCGAGTCACTGGTGCACATGACCGATCGCGCCCGCGCACTCGCGCATGTCGCGCGGACCCTCAAGCCCGGCGGGCTGTTGGTCGCCACCGACTTCTTCACCCACCCGCCATTGACCGGGGCCCGCGCCGACGCGGTAGACGCATTCCGCGGCGTAGCCCTACTGGGACCCATCGTCTCTCTCGACGACTATCCAGCTCTGCTGCGCACGACGGGCTTCGAGCTCCGTGAGTTCGTCGACCTTACCGAGCACACCCACCGGACCTACGCATTGCTGTTGCAGGCGTTGCGGGACAACGAGGCAGACCTGCGTGCACAGCACGGCGACGCGGTCTTCGATGGCTTCGTCACCGCATTCGCCTACTGCGTGGAGTCGCTCGAGCCGCGATACATGCTCTACGTGGCCCGGCGGGTGGCCGATCGTTGAGGCCGTGTGTGGCTCAGCTGGTGTGGGGGTTCTGCATTAGTGCGACTATCGCACCCGCGGGGTCCTTGATCAGTGCGAATCCGCCCGGACCAGTGCCGTTGGGCTGCCGTACGACCTCGCCGCCCTTTTCGGTCACCCGCGCTAGGCTTGCGGAGAGGTCGCTGACCGCGATGTAGGTGATCCACTGCGGCGGCAGGTCGGCGTTGCTGCTCTTGGCGTGGCAGATGCCAGCGACCGGGTTGCCGTCCTGCGCGAGCATCATGTAGTCGTCGTAGTCGCCCATGCTCAGCGGCTCCGGCTTCCAGCCGACCACGTCCGCATAGAAGTCGCGGACACCGTCGGCGTTCTGGACGGTCAGGTCGAAGCCCGCGATCGTGCCTACCTTGTCTTGGCTCATGGTGTTCGCCCTTTCGCTGTTGTGGTGTTGGTGTCAGTGTGTGTGCGTGGCCCACCAGGCTGACCATTGCTGGGAGAGCTGGTCGAACGCGGTGTCGTCGAGGTCGTAGGTGCTGAGGAGGGCCGTTGCGGTGCCCGCTGGATTGGTCTGCGACGGTGTGTTTCCTGCGAGTACCAGCAGCCCTGGTCCCCAGGCGTCGATGGTCAGGCCGAGTTGGTGGGTCGACCGGAACCAGACGTTGCCTGTCGTCGTGCCGCCTGCGACGGTGGCGGTGTAGGGGCTGCCAGCCGGTGTCGCCGCGATGCCGGCCAGACCCAGCCGGTCGACGATGGTGCTGGAGTCAACGCCCCGGTAGGAAAAAAAGAGTGTGCGTCGCATACCGCCGGGGTTGTGGCTGAGTAGGAAGCGTAGCTGTTGTAGGAATGATGTCCAGCCCTCGGTTATGTCGTCGTAGTAGGCGTCCCAGTTCGGATCGCCGGACAGGGGTGCACGGGTGAGCGTGACGCGCACGCCGTCGGGCAGCGGGTGTACCTCGAACCGATCGCCGCCGTTGGCGACGAGCACGTGTCTCTGGTCGTCTACGGTCACGTCGGTGAAGTAGATAGATCGGATTTCCTCGGCGATCTCGTCGGTATCCCAGCCGTGCCACCGGCGGATGGTCTCGGTGTCCCGTAATGCCTGCCACGCGGCGTCGACGGTGGTGTCGACCGTGATTTCGATCTTTGGGGTGTTCATTGATCCGTTGGTGCCTCCGTTGCCGGTGCCGGGTATCCGGCGGCGACCATCCGGTACGGACGGCCGCCCTCGGTGTCGTACGTCGTCGTCAGCTGCGTCACGAGCTCAGTGAGCTCCTTGGTGAACCGATGTACTGCGGCCGGGTCGGCGAACCGCACGTGCGCCTCGAGTGTGAACGTGAGCAGGCGCTTGCCGTGCTCGTCAGCCTTGACCTGCATGCGGGCGACGTCGCGCACCGCTGCAGCAGCGACTCTGACGAGGTGTTCGGCCGCATGTTGGTCGGCGAGCGCGCCGTCGGGCTCTGGCACGGTCTCGCCCACACCCATCAGCGTCGGGTTGACCACGAGCGCGCCCGGCTTGGCCCGCATGATCCGCTCTGTGAAGCCCCGCCGCTGCCGTTCCTCGACCAGCTCGACGAGGCCGATCGCCTCGAGCGCGCGCAGATGGTAGTTCACTCGCTGGCGGGGGATGTGAAGGCTTGTCGCGAGTTGTGTCGCCGAGGCCGGTACCCGCAATGTGCCGAGGAGCTGTCTGCGTAGCGGTGACAGCGCGGCGGCGACGCGCTCTGGCTCGTCGACGTAGTTGATGCCGCTGGTCATCGATCGATCGTCCATTGGACAAATCCGATTGTCAAATCTAACATGGCCCCGCGCGCCGCGCAGCTCGGTACGGCAAAAGGCACCACCCACGCCGGAGTGTCTGGCGCACCGGCAACGGTGCGGGGCCCTGAAAGGAGGGATTGCGAGGTCCGGGGACGTTCACGGCGTATTACTCCGATCCTCGTATTCGTGCCCCTGCTTCAGTCCAGTTTAGTGGGCTCGGAGCGGTATTCTGATGAACTGTCACTAGCTGATTTGTTTCAAAGTAGTTTCCCATCCTCAGGTGCTGTTCAGCCCGTTTTCGGTCGGTGGCATCCGACGCCCTATGGCCTTGTTCGCAGCTTCTTCGATCGTGACTGATCAGGTGCTCGTTGGCAGGTTTTCTTGACCTGCGCGGTCTGATCTGGATCATGGTGGGGTGTCCGGAACGCCGTCCCTTGTGGAGTTGCTTGAGCGGCTCGCCCGGTTGGAAGCCCGGATCGTTGAGCTTGAGCGGGACAACGCCGAGTTGCGTCGGGAAAACGCGGTGCTGCGGGCGGAAAATGCGGATCTGCGAGCCCGGCTCGGGCAGGATTCGTCGAACTCGTCGCGGCCGCCGTCGTCGGACGGGTTGGCCAAGCCAGCGCCGAAGTCGCTGCGTAAGCGGTCGGGTCGGCGGCCGGGTGGGCAGCCCGGCCATGAAGGTCGCACGTTGCGGCAGGTCGCTGATCCGCACGAGCGGATCGAGCACGAACCGGCCGGTTGTGGCGGGTGTGGTGAGCCACTGGGCGCGGCGCCGATGACCGGTGTGGCCGTGCGGCAGGTGTTCGATCTGCCGGACATCGCGGTGCGGGTGATCGAGCACCAGATCGTGTCGCGCCGCTGCCGGTGCGGGTAGGTCACCGCGGGTCGGGCTCCGCGAGGGGTGGACGCCCCGGTGCAGTACGGGCCGAGAGTGAACGCGGCTGCGGTGTATCTGCAGCAGGCGCTGTTCGGGGCGCAGGCGCGCACCGTGCGGGCGATGGCGGATCTGTTCGGGTGCCGATGTCGGCCGGCGCGGTCGCCGCCGCCCACGCCCGCGCCGGGGACGCCCTCGCCGATTCGGAGTTCGTGGATCAGGTCCGCGACGCGCTCATCGCGGCGTCGGTGGTGCACGCCGATGAGTCCGGGCTGCGGGTCGCAGGCAAGCTGCACTGAGTACACGTGGCCACCACCGGCAAGTACACCCTCGTCTGGGTGCATCCCACGCGCGGCCGGGCCGGGATCGACGTCGGGCAGATCATGGGCTCGATGGCCGGGATCGTGGTGCATGATGCGTGGGCCCCGTACGACACCTACACCCCGGCCGGACACCAGTTGTGCTGCGCGCACCTGCTGCGAGAGTTGACCGCCGCCGCCGAACTGGCACCCGAGGCGGTGTGGCCCGCACAGGCGAGCGATGCGCTGCTGACGCTCAAGACCGCCGCCGACACGGCCCGCGCTGCGGGCCGGACCGAGATCGACCCGTCTCTGCTGGCGGAGCAGACCGGCTTGTTCCGCCAGGCCGCCCTGGTCGCGGTCAAGGACCACCAGGCGCAACCGTCCAAGACCGCCCGGAAACTTGCCGCCCTCGCACGCCGGATGCGCGGCCGCATCGACGACTACCTGCGGTTCGCGGTCGATCTGCGGTCCCCGTTCGACAACAACGCCGCCGAGCAGCAGATCCGCATGGTCAAGATACGGCAGAAAGTATCCGGGAGCTTACGCATCCTCGACGGGGCGCAGCAATTCGCGCTGATCCGTTCCTACCTTGCCACCGCCACCCCACACGGCGGCAACATCATCAGCGCCCTCACCGAACTCGCCGCCGGCCGTCCCTGGCTACCCACCGCCGTAGCCACCACCTGATCAGTCACCTTCGATCTTGCGGAGAGGCCTTCAATTCCGTATCGGTGCCTGTTCGCTACCGTGAACCACAAGCTCGAGACCAGCACTCATCCCGACGGACTGTACGAGGACGGCATCGCACGCGTGGAGGACCTCTGCTCCGGAGCCGGGGCCAACCGCCAACACAATCGACCCGCCTCGCAGACCGAACACCTACCCGCGATCCGCTGCGTCCGTGGGCAGAGCCGGGGCTGCATCACGCTGGTTCGCGCGAGTCACCAGGCAGAGCAGGGGGCGTGAAAACTCCACCGGTGGGTCGATGCGGCGCTGGCGGCGCAGGGCGACGTGGAAAGGATGGCGGGATCGGCCGCCCCGGGCGACTAGCGTCCGCGTACCGAAGCCAACCCGGCCGAGGGTACCGACGGGCGCTCCGAGTACCTCGGCGACGGTCGTGACCGGGCTGTACCCAACCGAGACGGTGTCGTACTCGCCGTCGCTGACCGGCGGTATGCGCACCACGTGGTCGGTTTCGATGACCTGGAAGGCTGACGGCCGCTCCCACGGGCGGTCCGTCCGGTACAGTCCGAGCAGGGCGCAGTACCGCTCCTGTCGGTCCGAGGTCACCGCGCCGATCGGGCCGCGCTCGGCCATCGCGCCGCTAAGGTCCGTCAGTTCCTGAATCGGCACTTGGCCGATCCGCTCGACGACCGTGCGGAAGCGGCGCGGGGACAGGCCGGTCAGGCGGCCGAACTGACTGATGAACGTGCCGAGACTCGAATAGCCGACAGAAGAGCATATTTCCGTCACCGACCGCCGTGAGTTGAGCAGCAGGTGCTGTGCCTCGCACATCCTGAGCGCAGTGAGAAACCGCGCCGGCGTGGTGCAGGTGATCTCTCGGAATATCCGATGGAAATGGAACTGGCTCATGGTTGCCGCCCGCGCGACATCGACGAGCTGGATGGGCTGCGCCCGGTGCTCGATCATGTAGTCGACGGCCCTTGCCACCGCCGTCACCCGTGCTGCATCGGTGGGTTCCCTGAGGCACCGGCCCACACCTGCGCAGAGTCCAATATTGGTACATTCCAAACAGTTGGCCTCAGGGATCCATCTCAAAGTGGACTGGCCACGCACGGCCCTCTCCACTCTCTCTCGACAGGCCGTACGGGCCGCGGCGACCCATGACGCCGAAGCGTCTCCTGCGTGACTGTCGAGCCCGTCCTCTGGTCACTCCGCACCGCGGCGGGCGTCGACCACCGCACGCCAAAACCGACCCCCGCGGGCAGACGGGTACCGAAGAACAGTCCGTCGGAGGAGCTCCGTGTACCCGTTGCCGGGTACAGCTGCTCCTGCCCCCTGCGGGCGGCCCGTGCGGCGGCGTCAAGTGCGCCGCTCGTGACCGCGCGGTCTCGCCGATACCCGGTTGTGTGAGGAGCAGGACCGCCACCGCATACGGCCGGGGCGACCGGCCGAGCAACGGAGTTGACTACTTCCACCGACTGCTCACCATCGCGTGGGGAGTGCCGTCACCGTCCACGTCATCGATAGGTCCTCCGTGGCGGTGGCGAGGGCTGGTCCAGCTCGAACGGACCGGCGTCGTCAATGTACGGCCGTTGCGCCGAAGCGGGGTGTGCCGGATGGCCGCCGTGCGGGGGCAAAAGGCGGCGGTGGCTTCGAGCGGTGGCCCTTCTACCACAACGATCCATCCGTCTTCGTGCCGGGTAGGGGTACCGGCGCGACGTAGCGGCGAGTGATGAGACCGAGCACGGCGGCGGTCAGCGCGATCAGAGCGTTGCTTTGGCTCGGAGTCAAACTGATCACATCGAAGGCGACGATGAGGTTCAGCACCGCGACGACCGCGGCCTGCACGAGCACGGGTTCACGGCGCAGGATCACAGCTCCTCCCTTGCAGACCGCCACGTCGCGAGCCACCGGTAGGACAGTCCCCCGTCTGCAGAGGCCTCAACGCAGAGGTTCGTGGTGTCGTATAGGTACCGGTAGTCCCAGGGTGAATAGAATTCGCCTGAGCCGCTGCCGGAACCAGGCTCCGTGCCAATGCGGTCGAGCGACGCCGCACCTACCATGTTGGGAAAGTCTGCCGAACCGTCCACGTCGGTCGAAAGGTTGGCCATGTGGTTCTCCTGAGGTCGCAGGGGGTTTCGAGAAATGCCACCCGACCGGGTGGGCGGCGCTACACGCGTCATCTGCGGCGCGTGTTAACCGGACTGCGCACCGGTCCGGTGCGGGTCTGTGGGCCATGGGTGCCGCGTCGCCGCGCATCACCGTCGGCCAGGTCCGCGATGGGGGAGCCCGCACCCCACACGTTTTTTGCCAGCCAGTACTCGACGGTGCGGTGTGTGCGGGTGAACGCGAGCATCGAGCCATCCCGACTGGGTACCGGGTAGCGGACAGCGGGCCCGACCGACGAGAGCACGCGCCCACGTCCGTCGGGCAGCTGCTCGAACAGATCCTCAATGCCGGAAACGGCAAGGGAGTAGATGAGCGTGCCGTCGGGCAGCATGCGGGGGTTGTTCTTCTCGATGTAGTCCGGGCGGGCAAGAGCATGGATCTCACCGGTACTCAGGTCCATGCGGTAGAAGCCCCAGGTCCAGTCACCGCCGCGGGTCGAGAGGAAAACGACACCCGTGCCGTCCGGTGTCCATGACGGTGCCTCGTCCCACCAGGGGTCCTCGGTGAGCTTGGTGACGCTGCCGTCCCGGAGGTCCAGGACGCACAGATCCGCCTCGAACGGTTCAGTGTCTGTGCTGAAGACGAGCCGGGTGCTGTCCGGTGACCAGTCCAGCGGCCCATGCAGGCTCTTGGGCCATGTGACGCCGCAGGTCCACACGGTGCTCGTGGCCGTGGCGAGGTCATAGGTCGCGATCTCCCACCGCGGTCTGCTCACATCCCGCGTGAGATAGGCGACAGTACGACCGTTCGGAGACCACTGCGGAAACGCCGCGTCTCCGAGCGGGAGCACCTTGGTCAACCCGCCGCTGATCTCGCGAACCTTCACCACGGACCGGCCGCTTTCCTCCGCGGCGTAGATCAGCCGGGTGCCGTCGGGGGAGATATTGCCGTACCTTGGCTGTTCGTCTGGCCCAACGACTTGGGTGACCGTGTCGGTGCGGCGGTCGAGCACCCAGATGCCGACCCCGCGGTCGACGAGCCGATGGAAGAAGAGGTGCTGGCCGTCCGCGGTCCAGTTCGGCCACCGGTCGTCGCCTGCTTCCACGACCAGCGCGCGCCCGCGGTACGGCTCGGCAAGCTGCTGCACCCAGATCACTGAGCGTCCCTCGAGGCTTCGGGAGAACGCCACTACCGGGTGCGCACTCGAGACGGTCGGTTTGTAGTCCCACGTGCTGCCGTCGGTTACCTGTCGTGGCATACTGCCGTCTAGCGGCAGGATCGACACCGCGCTGGCGCCAGTGTCGTAGGAGTGGCAGATGAGGCCGCTGCCGTCGGGCAGGTAGGTGCACGCACCCGTCCGTCCGGGCTCGTCGGTCACCGGCATGGGTGGCCCGCCGGTGGCGGACACCAGGTAAACCTGCCGCTGTGCCCAGCCACCCCCAACGAAGGTGATCTTAGAGCCGTCCGGCGACCAGTTCGGATACTCCTCGTCGTATGGGCCGAATGTGAGCCTGCTGATCCGCGCTTCGTGTAACCGATACAGCCAGACCGCCTTGTGCCCGCAGCGCGAGGAGGTAAACGCGAGGCAGGCGGAGTCGGGTGACCACTGGGCCTCGATGTCGTCGCCCGCGCCGCGTGTGCCCTGGTGCCACTGCTCGGTGGCGATCTCGTAGAACCAGAGGTTGAGCGATCCCGTGCGCCGCGACGAGGCGACAAAGCGCGTGCCGTCCGGCGAGATCGCCCCGTCGCCTGCCCCGGCCGGGTCTTCGGCGAGCCTGTGCAACTGGAACGTCGGGCCACGCACCCGTCCCGGTTGCGAAAGCATACCCGCGGAACCATTCATCTCGTTCTCCAGGTCACCGTTACGATTTTCCGAAACTATTCGGCACGATATGTGCGAGCCGCATTTCCGGCCTTCTCATCGTTTGCGATCGCCGCGTGGGTGCTTGCGCCGTTCCTTCCCGTGTCTGGCCTAGCAAGGGGTGAGAAGTCCCCGCATACCGCCGGTGGCTAGAAACGTCAGTGGCGGCGATGCCGCGAACCGTTCGGCGTCACCGCAGTTGGGAAGTGCGCCCGGGGTCGAGGATCGCCGGCGGCCTGTAGACGTAACTATCGATCGGAGTGGTTGTTGTGACTGAGGTTCAGGATTTCGGCCGACAGCTCGGTGAGTTCTCGCGCGGTCTGCTCGGCGCCACCGGCGCCGACGAAGGTACGGAGTTCGTCTCCGACGGCCGTGCCGAAAGTGAGATCCGCGGCTTCCTCGCGGAGCTCCAGGAGGCGTACGCGCGGGCGGACATCGACTGGATCGTCAACTCGCTCGCCGAGGATTTCACCACCTACGAACTCGTGGCGCTGGACGGGTCGCCGGTGGTGATCCGCGAAAAGGCGGCGATGCGCGAGTACCTCACCACCCTGTTCCCCGCCAGCGGGGAGAACCAGGTGAAGTCGATCACCGCGAACCAGGTGGTGGCGACGGCGACGCTCGGCCTCATCAACGAGGAGGGCGACGTCGTGATCTCCAAGGCGGACACGACCAAGGAACACCAGCCGCTGCGGGCCAGCGCGCTCGCCGTGCGAACCGAAGACGGCTGGAAGTGGCGGCACTGGCACATGTCCGAAGCCGGGCCCCGATTCCGGGTGAACGCGGCCGGCGTGCCGATCGACGACAACGGCCAGGTGATACCGGGTGCCCGGGTGGTGACCCAGGACGGTGTCGGTCGAGTGGTCGTCGACGGGCATGAAACGCGCCCCGGCGTCACCCTGGCACCTGGCCAGACGCGCCGGGACTGAATGACCGCGCTGCGTCGGGTCCGCGGGAGATTGGACGAGACATGAGTTCTACCGTCGGCCGGGTCACCCGGCCGGAGCACAGCACGGCGGGCGCCACGCCCACGTCGGTAACCCACGTAACCAACGGAGAGGAGAACCTGTACCCGGACTACCTCGGAAACTTCTCCAAGGGGTTGCCACACGACGAGTTCGGCGAAGTTGATCGAACGGCCTACCGGCAGTTAGTCCGCCGTCTGTCCAGCGAAGACCCCGGTGAAATCGAGGGCATCGAGCTTGACCCCTCCTGTGGCCGGCGGCTGGTCAACCCGCAGGCCGGGCTCTCGGTGGACGCAATCGGACCACGCAGCACGGACATGACCATGCCGCCCGTGCCCAGGATGGACTCCGCTGAGCTGTCCGCTGAGCTGTGTGAGCTCTACTGGATGGCACTGTGCAGGGACGTGCCGTTCACGCGGCTCACCGAGAGTGATGTGGCGCGTGCGGCGGCCGATGACCTCACGAAGCTGTCGGACTATCGGGCGGTGCGCCAGAACGGTCGAGTCACACCCGGGCTGTTGTTCCGCGGCGACACCCCGGGCGATCACGCCGGGCCGTACCTGTCGCAGTTTCTGTGGCGGGATATCCAGTTCGGCACCTATCGGTTCGTGCAGCGGCAGGACACCGTGCGCCCGAATCAGGATTACATGACCACCTTCGGCACATACCTGAAGGTGCAGCGAGGGTGGAACCGGACGCTGGCGGCATCCGAGCGCGACCAGGAAAACCGGCGGTACCTGTACTCGCCGCGCGCTCTTGCCCACTGGCTGCACTTTGACGGAGGGCCGTCCCCGGCAAAGGCGTTCTTCCACGCCGGGCTGATCCTGGACAGCCTCGATATGCCGGTCGATGCGGGTAACCCATACGTAGACAGCACGGTGCAACACGGATTTTCCACGTTCGGAACCCCGCACCTGCTGGCGTTGGTGACCGAGGTAGCCAATCGGGCACTACGTGCCGTGTGGTATCAGAAGTGGTTTGTGCACCGCAGGATGCGCCCGGAGGTGTTTGGCGCGCGGGTGCACCAGCGGCTCACCGGGGGTCGGGCCTATGAGTTCATCGACCGCGAAGTTCTCGAGTCCGACGCGGTGGACCGGGTGTTCTCGAAATGGGGTTCGTACCTGCTGCCGCAGGCTTTCCCCGAGGGCTCACCCATGCACCCGTCCTATGGTGCGGGCCACGGGACCGCCGCCGCGGCAGCCGCAACCGTCCTCAAGGCCTGGTTCGACGAAACCGCGGTGCTGGACAATCCGATCCAGGCCAACGAGGACGGCACCGCGCTGGTGCCGTACGAAGGTCAGGACGCCGGTCGGCTTACGGTTGGCGGTGAACTGAACAAGCTGGCGGCAAACGTCGGTATCGGCCGCAACATCGCCGGCGTGCACTGGCGCACCGACTGGACCGAGTCGGCGAAGCTGGGTGAGAGCCTGGCGATCCAACTGCTCCGCGAGCAAAAGGCCTGGTTCAAGGAACCCCACTGGTTCACGGTGACCCGGTTCGACGGTACTACCGTGCGGTTCTGACACGTCCGGTGTACCTCACGGCCTGCGCCGCGCGGCCGGTCGCCTCGACCGCCGCGCGGCATAGGTCTTCGCCTTCGCCCTGACCTTTATCTCCACCTTCAACGAAATGGTGATGTGGCTGCCCGGAGAGCGGCCCGGGCGCCTCGACGGTCGGCCGGGAGTGTCCCAATTGCGAGCGCGTCAGCTCTCCCCAACCTCGGAGTCCATGGCATCCAGGCTTGCCAGCGCCGACTCGACGGCATTGATTTCCGCCGCGAAATACCCCACGCCCCAGTCGGCCACGATTGACGAGTAGCGGAGTGCAGGCAACATGTCGCCCTTCAGCGCGCTCAGCTCCTGCTGCTGGCGCCGTGCCCACTCGGCGTACTGGGTGAGCACCTCGCGCAGTCTACTGTGGCTGGTCTGGTGGCCGAAGAACAACCGCAGCGCGACCGAGTGCTTGAGCAGTGGTGGACCTACTTCGCTGTGGTCGAGCCAGTCGCGGAAGACTCTCCGGCCGGTGTCGGTGATCGTGTAGTACCGCTTGTCGGGCCGGCCTGGCTGTGCCTCCGTGCGCTCGTACACCAGTGCCCGGTCGCGCAATCTACGGAGTTCCAGATAGAGCTGGCTCTGCGCGGGACTCCAATAGAAGTACCGCATGTTCATGGCCCACTTGCGCAGCTCGTAGCCCGTGACCTCACCGGTCATCGTGAGCAGACCGAGGACGGCGTAGGCCGTCGACGGCAACGCCGATTCTCGTCTGTCGTCGGCCACGTCTGCCGTCTCCTCCTTGTGGCGCTCGACGAGCGGTCCCAGAGCCTCCGACGAGCAGTGTGCCACTCGGTGGCTCCACCGATGTCGACGATGTTGTCACGGTACGCAGGTCGGGCCCCCTCCTACCACCGAACCGGCTCGTGGGGTTGATCAGAACGCGAGCGCTGGACACCCGGCTCACCGAGCGCTGACAGTGCGCCGGCACACCGAGAAAGCGGGCTACCCAACGCACCAGTTTTGCGCCGCAAGGCGTAGTAAGCAGGCGGCTGCCCACGTGGGCTATCGATCGAAGGGAAGCGTTCCGCGATAGTGCAAGGGGTAATGCGATGATTCAGCACAGGTGGTCCAGGGCCGGTGACGGGCGGCTGCTCGGACTCGCGGCGGCGGCGGCGCTCTGCGCCGCGTGTACGACCGACGGAGTCCCGGCTCCCGGCGAGGAGTCCAAGGGCCCACCGCTGCTGTTCGATATCTCGGCCACCACGCCCGTCGGGGACAACCCGCGCGCGATCGCGGCTGCGGACCTCAACGGCGACGGTGTACCCGATCTGGTCACCCCGAACTTGGGACCGGGCAATGCGTCCGTGCTCTTCGGCGACGGCAGGGCAGGCGTGCGGCAGGTGGTCGAGATCGCCGCCGGGCCTGCCGCGCTGCGCAACGTGACCGCGGACCTAAACAACGATGGCAACCAGGACGTGGCGACGATCAACGTGAGCGACGAGACCGTCACGGTGCTGCACGGCGACGGCCTTGGTGGGTTCAGCGAGCCGGTCGCGTACGAGGCGGGCGACGGCCCATCCGGTGTGATCGCCGTCGACCTGAACGGCGACGACGTACTCGACCTCGCGACCGCCAACTATGACGGTGACGACGTCAGCATCATGCTGGCCGAGGGCAGCGGGTACGCCGCACCCGTGCACGTCGCCGTGGGCGACGGAGCCGCCGACATCGTGGCCGCAGACGTCAACGGCGACGGGCAGATCGACCTGGTGACCGGTAACCACCACTCCGACGACGTGAGCGTGCTGCTCGGTGACGGCGCGGGCGGGGTCGCACCTGCGATCTCCTCAGCGGCCGGCGACGGCCCACACGGAATCGCCGCGGGGGACTTCGACGGCGACGGACACGTCGACCTCGCGACGCCGGACTACGAGGGAGACACGACCTCAGTGCTTCTCGGTAGCGGCGACGGCACCTTCGCCGCGCCGGCAAAGCTACCCGCTGGCGACGGTCCGACGGGGCTGGTCGCGGTCGACCTCGACGGTGACGGCTCAATCGACCTCGCGACTGCGAACTTCGAGTCCGACGACGTGTCTGTGCTTCGCGGCAACGGTGACGGAACGTTCGGCGAGCCGGCGTACGTGCCCGCTGGGGACGGCGCGGTGAAGATCGTCGCGGTCGACCTCGATGGTGACGGGCTGCTCGACCTTGCCACCGCCAACTCCCATGACGACAACGTCACGGTGCTCCGCAATACGACCAGTCAGTAGCCAACCGTGTACCTGCGGCATATGACAATTAGGCATATCGTCCGGTATGGTCACCTCGCAAGCAATCTGACGACGCACGCCGGGGCAGGAGACGATGATGACGGCAGCGATCGTGGCGCAGGGGTTGGTGAAGCGGTACGGCGAGACGACCGCGCTCAACGGTTTCGACCTCGAGGTGGCCGAGGGCACTGTGCTCGGCCTGCTCGGCCCCAACGGCGCGGGAAAGACGACGGCGGTGCGGGTGTTCGCTACCCTGATCGAGCCGGATGCGGGGCACGCGGAGATCGCCGGGCTCGACGTGGTCCGGCAGGCCGGCCAGGTCCGCCAGACAATCGGCCTGTCTGGCCAGTATGCCGCTGTCGACGACATCCTCACCGGGCAGGAAAATCTCGAACTGCTCGGCAGGCTGCACCATCTCGGCAGGCGTGGCGCGCGGTCTCGGGCAAAGGAGCTCCTCGAACGGTTCGGGCTCACCGAGGCGGCGAACCGCAGGCTCAAGGAGTACTCCGGTGGCATGCGGCGCAGACTCGACCTGGCGGGCGCACTCGTGGCCCGACCGAAGGTGCTCATCCTCGATGAACCAACCACTGGACTCGACATCCGCAGCAGGGAAGCCACCTGGGAGACCGTCGGCGAGTTGGTGTCTGGTGGGTCCACGCTGCTGCTCACAACCCAGTACCTGGAAGAGGCGGACCGGTTCGCCGACCGCATCGCCGTGATCGAGCACGGTGTCGTCCTAGCCGGCGGCACGCCTGACGAGCTGAAGGACCAGGTCGGTGGTCATCGGCTCGAGGTGACCCTATCCCGCCCCGCAGACCTCTCCCGGGCCCGCAGCGTGCTCGCGCCGGTCGCGGCGGGCGAGGCGGTATCCGACGAGGCGGAGGGTCGCCTCGCGGTGACCGTCGCGGCCGCCGACGGCGTGCTGGTGGACGGGATACGGCGCCTCGATGCGGCCGGGATCGAGGTCATTGACGCGTCGCTACGCAGACCCACACTAGACGATGTGTTCCTGGCACTCACGGGCCACATCGCCGAGACCACCACAGAGCCCGCGTCCGAGCAAGAGACGCAGGAGGCAGTGCGATGAGTTCTTTGGTGATGACCGTCGGCGACGGGATGGTCTTGGCGAAGCGGAACCTGATCAGGACGCTGCGAATGCCCGACCTGTTCATGTCCTCCCTGATCATGCCGATCATGTCCACACTGCTGTTTGCCTACATATTCGGCAGTGCTATCGAGGCACCCGGGGTGTCCTACCGGGAGTTCCTACTCGCCGGCGTGTTCGTGCAAACCGTCGTGTTCAATTCGGTGATCACAGGTGCCGGACTTGCCGAGGATATCCAAAGAGGCATCGTTGACCGATTTCGGTCACTGCCGATCTCATCCTATTCGGTGTTGTTCGGACGGACTGCCAGCGATCTGGCGAACAACGTGTTGTCGCTGGCCGTCATGGTGCTGGCCGGGCTACTGGTCGGATGGCGGATCGACAGTTCGTTCGGCGAGGGTGTGGCGGGTCTTCTGCTCCTGCTGGCGTTCGCCTATGCACTGTCGTGGCTACTCGCCGTAGTCGGCTTGTCCGTGCGGGCGCCGGAGGTCGTGAGCAACGCCAGCTTCATGGTGATCATGCCACTGTCGTTCATCGCCAACACCTACGTCAGCCCCGAGGGCTTTCCCGGGCCGCTGCGCGTGATCGCCGAGTGGAACCCCGTTTCCGCCGTGGCGCAGGCGGCGCGGGAGCTGTTTGGCAACACCAACCCGGCCTACCCGCCGCCTGACGTCTGGCCGCTGCAGAACCCGATAGTCGCGTCGATCGGGTGGATCGTACTCATCCTTGTGATCTTCGTACCACTGGCCACGCACCGATACCGCAAGGCGGTGCGCCGCTGACCGAGTAGGCTCCGCGCGCCCGGGACGGACACCGTCCC
This sequence comes from Salinispora tropica CNB-440, assembly GCF_000016425.1. Lineage (GTDB taxonomy): Bacteria > Actinomycetota > Actinomycetes > Mycobacteriales > Micromonosporaceae > Micromonospora > Micromonospora tropica. The sequence continues at coordinate 700,523 of NC_009380.1, forward strand.
GGGCGCGCGGTGTCTTCACAGCGGCAGGCCGAGCTGGGTCGCGACGGTCAGGAAGTCGTAGTACAGCTTGCCGTTGGCGATCCTGCCGTCTCGGAAGCAGTAGAGCTCACAGCTCAGCCCGCGGATCCGGTTACCTGTCGGCGGGTGGATGTCCCCGTTCGGCAGCGGGAACGGCGCTGTATGTGTGCCCTCGTTGACCACCTCGGCCACGGCGATGTCCCCGCACATGATCAGGTTGACGATCTCGACACGTGCGTCCGGCATTGGCGCCCGGTTCAGCTCCTGGCGCCTGCGCCACCCCGCCGGCCCATGGACGACCTCGCCGGTCGGTACCTCAACGCCCTCGTAGTCCTCAGTCAGCAGCGCCATAGCACCGTCGAGATTGTTCTCATTAAAGTTCCGGTACAACGCGCGGAGGGTCTGCTCGTTGCGGCTTTGCTGAGTCATATCGTGATCTCCGTCCGATTCCGCCGGTACCTTTCCATGCCCGTTGTATCCGACGCCCGGACCTGCTCCCTTCTTATTGTCTGCGAATTTCACCGGACCAAGATCCGAAAAACCGCGCAAGGCAGAAAAAGTTTCCCCGCTGCATCTCGGCCTATAACGGGAGTGAGCTTGGCATGCCAAGGAACTGCGAATGCGAGGAGGACCTGTGCGCAAGAATGCGGTAGGTAGGTGGTGGTTCGCGGCGCCGGTCGCAGTGGCGTTGGTGGCCTCCGGTTGCACCACGGACAACGACGGCGGGGAGCAGCCGCCGCCTACAACCTCGGCGACGTCGGCCACCCCGGCCCTACCAGTGGAGCCAAGGACTCCCGAGCCGGGCCCACTGCCGGCGATACCCGCCGCGTTCGCGTCCGCCGCGGTCTATCCTGCCGGCGACGCAGCCGCGGACATCCTCGCGGCGGATCTGAACAACGACGGCCACCTCGACCTCGCTACGCCGAACTACAACTCGAATGACGTCGCGGTGCTGATGGCAGACGGCACCGGCGGCTTCCTGCCACCCGTTGCCCTAGCCGCTGGTCGCACGCCGAACGGTCTGGTTGCCGGCGACTTCAACGGCGACAACTGGCTGGACCTCGTCGCGGCGAACCTGGGATCGGACGAGATTTCGGTGTACCTGAATGACGGCCAGGGCAGATTCGGCGAACCGGTGTTCACCCCCGCGGGCGATGGCGCAGCACGGATCGTGGCCCGGGACCTGAACGGCGACGGCAACCTCGACCTGGCAACCCCGAACCTCAATGGCGACGACGTGACCGTACTGCTCGGCGACGGGCAGGGCGGGTTCGGCGAAGCGTCGCACTTCGCGGCCGGAGACGGTGCGCTGCGCCTGTCGATCGCCGATATCACGCGTGACGACAAACTGGACCTGATCGTGTCGAACTACAACGCCGGCAGCATCAGCGTCCTCGAGGGTGACGGCCGTGGTCGCTTCGGCCCGCCGTCGGACTATCCGGCGGGCGACACGGCCTCCGGAGCGGCGCTTGCGGATTTCAACGGCGACGGCGCACTGGACGTCGCGAGCGCGTTGTATGAGGTCGACCAGGTTGCGGTGCTGCTCGGCGACGGACAGGGCGGGTTCGGCGCCCCGACGATTCTGACCTCCGGGGTGCACCCGGGTGACCTCGCCACCGGCGACTTCAACGGTGACGGCTACCAGGACATCGTGGCGCCGAACTTCGACTCCGACGACGTGACGCTATTCCATGGCGACGGGCGGGGTGGGTTCGCCGTACCAGAAAACATCGCTGTCGGCGCGGGGGCACCCGCGATTGTGGTGACGGACTTCAACGGTGACGGCAAATCCGACTTCGCAACGGCGAACTCCCTGGACGACAACGTGTCGGTGCTGCTCAACACCACCGGCGGCTGACATCGGTTGACGGATTGTCCCCATCGGCCACACAGCCGAGATGTTTCCACCCGGGCTCCTGGTCGGGAACACCAACGCGGAGTGCTGTGCGCCCTCACCAGGGCGCACAGCACTTGTCGTCACGCACCTGCGGCTCTGGTGGGGCGGAGCCAGCGTCATGAGGAAGACGCCGTGGGCCCCGCCCCGGTCGTGGTGGGGATTCCGGGATTACCTGGAGAGGAAGGTCAGCAGGGCCTGGTTGACCTCGGTCGTGTGGGTCCAGAGCAGGCCGTGGGGGGCGCCGTCGATCTCGACGTAGTCAGCCTCGGGTAGCCGCTTGTGAAACTCGCGGGCGGTAGCGTCGACCGGCAGGATCTTGTCGGCTGTCCCGTGCAGGATCAGGCTGGGTACGTCGATCTTCGGGATGTCGGCGCGGAAGTCGGTGAGCCAGGTCGGCACCGCCGCGCTGGCGGCGTACCACGACGCTCCCGCGGCGACGTTCCAGCTGTTACGCAGTGCCTCCTCGGACAGGCGGGTACCGAGGGTGTCGTCGGTGTTGTAGAAGTTGCGGTAGAAGTCGGTGAAGTAGGCGTACCGGTCAGCGGTGACCGCGGCGGAGATCCCGTCGAAGACGTCCTGCGGCACCCCGGTCGGGTTGTCGTCGGTCTGCAGCAGGAATGGTTCCAACGAGGCCAGGAACGCGGCCTTCGCGACCCGCGCCGACCCATACCGGGACAGGTACCGGGCGACCTCACCGGTGCCCATCGAGAAGCCGACCAGCACCACCTCAGTGAGGTCCAGGGTCTCCAGGATGGTGTTCAAGTCGGTGGCGAAGGTGTCGTAGTCGTAGCCGACGGTGGGCTGGCTGGACTGGCCGAACCCCCGCCGGTCGTAGGTGATCACCCGATAGCCGGCCTGAAGGAGGGCTGCGGCCTGTTTCTCCCACGAGTGCCCACTCAGCGGGTAGCCGTGGATGAGCACGACCGGCTGTCCCTGACCGTGGTCCTCGTAGTACACGTCGATGCTGGTGCTGTTCTCGGTCCCAACGGTGATGTACGGCATGACGGCCTCCCCAGCCAAGGTTAGAACGATCGTTCTCGCTTGCCTGGGTAGTAGGTAAGAGAACCGGCGTTCCCGGTCGCCAGTCGAAGCGGTATGACTGTCGCCACACCGCCCCGCAGGAGGACGTGGCGGATTCCAGTGGTGGTCGCAACACCCTGATCGAGGGGTGTGTGATGGGGGGACCTGCGGGCTGGACGACGATGGTGACGGGCTGACCCGGCGATGCGGTCGCCGGGTCAGCCGGGGGTGAACGAGTATCGGGAGGTGCGGCGGCAGTTCTGGCGGCGGATCGCTGAAGGCCTGTCGAGTGAGGAGGCCGCGGCGGCATGTGGTGTGTCGCAGCCGGTGGGTGGGCGGTGGTTTCGTCAGGGTGGCGGTATGTCGCCTTTGTCGCTTGCTCCGTTGTCGGGCCGGTATCTGTCTTTCGCTGAGCGTGAGGAGATTTCCCTCCTCAAAGCGCAGGGCAAGGTGTGCGGGAGATCAGCCGGGCGGTTGGCCGTGACGCGTCAACGCTACGAGGGCGCGAGGGCCCAGTCTCGCGACCTGGGGGTTCACCTGGGGTGGCAGGGAGTGGCTCGCGTTCACCCACGTTCCCCGGACTGCCGTTGTCGCAGCCCAGGAGCACACCCGGAGCACACGTACCCCGGGTTGCGACCGGCTGATGCCCGCGGTGACCCGCACTGGCGCCGGTTTACCCGGGTTGGCATCCGCTGGAGAGCACACACCTCCCACATCATCGAAGATCAACGAAGGGCCGGTGGGTGACGGGACCTACTGGATGGACGTCGAGGAGCTGGCGAGCTGGGCCGCCTCACGCGGTAACTCCGCCTGACCCGACTGGGTGCCGAAGCGGGCCCTGGCGGAGTTCGCCAGGGCCCGCTTCGTCCGGTCAGACCTGCGCCTGTCCCGCCGGTGGCAGGACCACCTTGACCATCGCGCCACCGCCCGGGACGTTCTCGGCCCGTACCCGTCCCCCGTGGGCGCTGACCACGGCTCGCACGATGGCGAGCCCGATTCCCGACCCGCCGTTGCCCCGGTCCCGAGCGGTGTCGACCCGGTAGAAGCGTTCGAAGATGTGCGGGAGGTGCTGCGCCGGGATGCCGGGACCGGTGTCGGCCACCGCCAGCTCCACACTTCTGGCACCGCCGATCACGTGTACCGTGACCGTCCCGCCCTCGGGCGTGTGCCGTAGCGCGTTGTCCAGCAGGTTGCCGAGTACCTGCCCCATCCGCTGTGGGTCGACGTCGACCTGCGGGGACGGGCGAAGGTCGCTCCGCAGCGTCACGCCCTTGCCGGCGTAGCGGGGCCAAGCCGCGGCCACGGCATCCCGGACCAGGTCCCCCGGGGCCGTCCGTACCGGGTGCAGGTCGAGCTGATGTGTCTCGGCGCGGGAGACCGCGGCGATGTCGTCGGCGAGGCGGTGCAGCCGATCGGTCTGGGCACGCAGCACCGACTGGAGGTCTTCGTCGTCGACGGCGACGCCGTCCTCAGCCGCTTCGAGGTACGCCTCGATGGTGGCGAGCGGGGTGCGCAGTTCGTGGCCGAGGTCGGCGAGGAGCCGTCGCCGGGTCGCTTCGACGGTCTCCAGGCGTTCCGCCATGGTGTTGAAGGAGTCCGCGAGGATCTTGAGCTCGTTGCCGAGGCCAGGGTCGGCCATGCGGACGTCGTAGTGCCCGTCGGTGAGGCTGGCCGACGCGTACGCGAAGTGAGTGACCGGGCGGGCGATCCGCCGTGTCGCGTACGCACTGGCCGCCAGCGCCGCAATCAGCGAGGCGAGCAGACCGACACCGAGCGCGAGCGCGTTCGCCGAGGCGTACGCCTGCTCGACGTGCCAGCGCGCCTCGGCACCGACCTCCCCGCCGACCCGCCCCAGGTGCGCATGGAAGATCCGGGGTCCCACTGCGACGGCGACCAGCCCCAGGGTCAGTCCGCCCACGGCGAGCACGAGCACCTGCGCGGCGAAGAGCCGCACCGCGAGGTTGACGCGCCGGAGGTTCACGACTGCGGTCTCATCCGGTAGCCGATGCCCCGTACGGTGAGGATGAACCGGGGACGGGCGGGGCCGTCGCCGAGCTTGCGGCGCAGGTGTCCGATGTGTACGTCGACCAGGCGCTCGTCGCCCACCCACCCGTCCCCCCACACCGCGGTGATCAGCTGGGCGCGGCTCAGCGCGACGTTCGGCCGGCCGGACAGAACCGCCAGCAGATCGAACTCGGTGCGGGTGAGCGGCACGGGCACCTCGTCGAGGCGGGCCTCGCGGGCCGGCACGTCCACCTCCAGTGGACCGAACCGGCGCAGTGCCGGCTCTGGCCTGATGCGCGGCTGGCGTGGGCGACGCCGCATCGCCGCGACGCGGGCGACGAGTTCTCGAGGGCTGAACGGCTTGGTGAGGTAGTCGTCGGCCCCGACACCGAGCCCGGTCAGCTTGTCGGTCTCCTCCGTGCGGGCGGTCAGCATGATGACGTAGCAATCGCTGAACGCCCGCAACCGCCGGCACACCTCCACACCGTCGAGGCCGGGCAACATCAGGTCAAGGACAACGACGTCGGGCTCGTCCTCCCGCGCGGCGTCCAGCGCCGCCGGGCCGTCAAAGACGCAGCGCACCTGGTAGCCGTCGCGTTCGAGGTAGCTCGCGACGACCTTGGCGAGGCTCTGTTCGTCGTCGACGACCAGCACTCGTCCATTCGTGTCCTGGTCCCTCGCGGCCCTGCTCCTCACTCCGGTGCGTACCGATCGGTCCAGGTGGCACCGCCGTCGGTGCTGGCGACAACCCGGTCACCGCTGAGCGCGGCGAAGAGGGTGCCGTCCTGCACGGCGAAGCTGTCGGGCTCACCTGGCACGGCACCGCGCCGCTGCCACTGCCCCCCGCCGTCGGTCGACGACCAGACCGCTCCGTCCCGGGCGACCGCCCACACGCCGGTGCGGTCCCAGGCCAGCAGGCCGACAGCGGGAGTGTCGGGCACCGACTGCCAACTGCGGCCACCGTCGGTGGAGCGCTGCAGGCCGTCGCGTCCGACGGCGAGGACGGTCCCGCCGTCGATCGGGCTGACTGCGAACGCGCCGATCGCCGTCCGGGAACGTTGCTCCCAGCTCCGCTGGTCGGCGCTGACCATGAACGCGCCGTCGGTCGAGTTGTAGCCGTAGACCGAGCCGTGGGCGACCTGGAGCCCGTGGAAGTCCGCCGCACCGGAGAGCGACTTCTCCTGCCAGGTCGCGCCACCGTCGGTCGACTCGATCAGGCCTACGTTGGCCGGACCGTGCGCGGAGTGGCCGGAGGCCAGGAAATGCTGGGGGCCGACCACGGTGAAGCCCATCAGGTCCAGATCGTCCTTCGACACGCGTACGGCGGTCCGCGGATCGTCGATGCGGAACAGACCGACGTGCGTGGCGACGTGCAGGGCGCTGCTGCCCGGGTCGATCGCGATCCCGTGGACGTGCCCGAACCCCTGGTTCCCGGCATCACCTGTGGTGTGGTCGTCCGAAGATCCCTGACCGCGTAGGGCGAACACCACCACGGCGGTGAGGACGGCCAGCCCGGCCAGCGCCGCGATGACGATCTTCCGTGTCGGTGCGGCCGACGCACTGCGACCCTGCGTCTTCCGCCCGGATCCGGGCGTGCTGCGCGGTCGCATCGGCTGCGACGTCCTGCTCATCGGTTACGTCCACTTCCTCGTCGTTGACCCAACCGCCCGGAGTGCCCCCGGGTGCGGCTTCAGGGTGACCTCTCGTCCCTCTCAACCATGGCGCGAAGCCGGCGGAACGACCCCATCGGGGGCCATGAAGATTCTCTGAAGATGCGGCCCGATCCCTACGTGCCGGGCCGGCGGTTAATCATGCTGGAGACGGACACCAAGGAGTTTTCATGGCATTGCTGCTCACCCGTCGCCACCTGCTTGCCGGGACCGCTGGCGCTGTCGGTCTCGCCGGGACCGCCGGCATCGTTGCCGTCGCCGCCGAACGCGCTGCCCCGAAACTGGTCGACCCCCACGCCGAGGCCATCCGCCGAGCCGAACTGGCCCGGCGCCGATCCGGCGCCGCCACCGTCCGCGCCACCCTCAACCCCCGCCCGGTGACCCTGGATCTCGGCGGCGTGACAGTCGACACCTGGGGCTATGCCGAGGCCGCCACCGGCCCGCTGATCAGGGCGAAGGCCGGCGACCGGCTCCGCGTCGACGTGGTCAACGACCTACCCACGGACACCAGCGTGCACTGGCACGGCGTCGCGATGCGCAACGACATGGACGGCGTCCCCGGCGTCACGCAGGACCCGATCGGCGCGGGCGGGCATTTCACCTACGAGTTCATCCTGCCCGACCCGGGAACCTACTTCTACCACCCGCACTCCGGCGTGCAGCTCGACCGGGCGCTCCACGGCGTCCTGATAGTGGACGACCCGAACGACGCAGGCCGCTACGACCAGGAGTGGATCGTCGTCCTCGACGACTGGGTCGACGGCACCGGTCGCACGCCGGACGACGTCCTGGCCGCCCTCGGCGCGGACATGAGCGGCATGCACGGCGGGCACGGCATGCCTGGCATGAACCACGGCGCCGGGATGCCGATGGGCGGCGGTGAGATGGAGACCATGATGTCGCCGCTGCTCGGCGGCGCGGGCGACATTGACTACCCGCACTACCTGATCAACGGCCGGGTGCCGGCCGCCCCCGTCACGCTCACCGCCCGGCCCCGTCAGCGGGTACGCATTCGGCTGGTGAACGCCGCCTCCGACACCGCGTTCCGGGTGGCGCTGGGCGGACACCGGCTGACTGTCACGCACAGCGACGGATTCCCGGTTGTCCCGGACGTCACCGACGCACTGGTCGTCGGGATGGGGGAGCGGGTCGACGTCGAGGTCGTCGTCGCCGACGGGGCGTTCCCCCTGGTCGCGGTCGCCGAGGGCAAGACGGGGCAGGCGCTCGCGGTGGTCCGGACCGGAGGCGGTAGGCCACCGTCGGCCCAGGTACGCGCGGCCGAACTCGACCGGCGCGTCATCCTCACCAACCAGCTGCGGGCCGACGACAGCGTGCAGCTGCCCCAGCGCTCCCCGGACCGGACCCACGACCTGGTTCTCGGCGGCAGCATGATGCCCTACCGCTGGACCATCAATGGCAAGACCTTCGGCGACGCCGAGTCGCTCCTGGTGCGGGAGGGCGAACGGGTACGGCTGCGGATGGTCAACCAGACGATGATGTTCCACCCCATGCACGTGCACGGGCACACCTTCGCCCTCCGCGACGGTGGCCCCCGAAAGGACACCGTCATCGTGACCCCGCGCCAGACCGTCACCGTCGACCTTGACGCGGACAACCCCGGACAGTGGATGACCCACTGCCACAACATCTACCACGCCGAGACCGGAATGATGATCAACCTCGCCTACCAGCTATGAGCTGCCCGGACACGTGAATGGTCCGGCCACCGTCGTCGCCCCGACTTCCCGGGGCCGTCTCGCTGGACATCAGACTCCCCTGCTGCTCCTTCTCGCCGTGGCATCGGGAAGGTCCGCCCAAGAACCGACTCGTCGCTGCCCGGACCGGGGCTGACCACGCCGTTCCGCGGCACCAGTAAACTGGCGCACTGGCGGGGAGAGGCTGTTGGCGCGCAGTCGCCGAAGTCCGCGGCGGACGCGGGCTGGGTGAGTCGGTGGGTGGGCTGGTCGTTCCCACGGTTGATGAGCTTGTATCACGGTGGGTCGGGTTCGTGGCCGAATGTGAGAAGTCATATCAAGGTGATCTCGATGAGTACTACAACTTCATCGGCCTTAGGAGTATTTTGTCCGGCTTCTTCTCAAATGAGAGGATGATTGCATACACGGACGTTGTGGATTGTATCTTCAAGGTGGTCCAGGCGGATCGGCGTCTCGTTGCATTGCTGGACCATGAGCAGCCCGTCGACGTCGCTAGAGGCATGATCGATGACGGCGCCGCGTGGTATTGGCACTTCTTCCCACGCTACTGCGGCCCAGCTCTCGCCGAGGAGGTCCACGTGAACTACCAGATAACCCTGGAAGTGAGGGGCAAGCCGTCCGTGGATTCGCGCGGACACCGACAGCGGTGCCGGCCGCGGTGACCGCTGCCGTCGTGGCCGACCGCCTCGGCCGGCGTGTTCGGCCGGTGTGACCGGTCCGCGGCGCTCTCGTCGGGCTTGGCCTCGACTTTGGCCTTGGATGAGTCGCAATGCGCCCAGTCGCACGGTGCTATGCCTCGACCTGGCGTCAAAGCCGAGCTGGCCGGCCTTCTGTCGATCAGGCATCTCCGCGATTGCCGTGGTATGCGCATGAAATGCCGAACGGCGGCCCGCTGAACCAGTCGGGCCGCCGTCTACAGAATGTGGATCAAAGCGGGCGGATGTTCTCCGCCTGCGGGCCCTTCTGGCCCTGGGTGATGTCGAACTCCACCTTCTGGTTCTCGTCGAGGCTGCGGAAGCCGCTCGTCGCGATCGCGGAGAAGTGGGCGAAGACGTCGGCGCCGCCGCCGTCCGGGGTGATGAAGCCGAAGCCCTTGTCGGCGTTGAACCACTTCACGGTACCTGTAGTCATGTCTGCTCCTTCGCAGGCTGTCAGAAACCGCACTGTGCGGGTTCCCTTCCGCCGCCGCGTTGATTACCCGCGTCGAAACGACACGAAAGGCGCCTGGCTTGGGTTTCAGATGCCTCATCAGGAGCCGAAAAACGTCTACGGAAATCAAAACTGCAACGCGGCTACGGTAGCATACGATCCATCGTCGATCCCATGGCGGTGATTGGGCCTCTGCTCACCACGCCCGGCCTGGCCCGCCCGATTGGCCAGAGTCACCTATTCGATGTGCCTGGAATCTCTCGGCTGAGAGGGCTTCGGTTCCGCAGTGCAGCCCCACGGTGCTCGACAGCAGAGGTGCGGTTGCGGGGTGACGCCGTGGCGGTGGCCTGGTGGCTGACGAGCCACGCGACAACATGCTGCACGTGTAGGCCGACGGCGAGTTGTAGCACGACCTGATCCTCGGCGACGCGAACCCCTTGCTGCTCGCAGGGAGTTGGATGGGCGCAGCGCCGCGGGCGCCCCGAGCCGGTGCGCAGGTAGGCGCTGACGGCGGTGAGCGGAAGCGAAACCCAAACGACACCTACTGTGACATGGTCGGCTCGCCGGCTTCGTCCCCGAATGCGATCTATCGGACCTGAAGCAGCCCGCGTTCGGTCAGGTAGGCGCGTAGCGTCTCGGCGTCCTCGGCAGACATCAACCGACGGGGGATTACGGTTGCCGGCATCTGACCGACGTACAGGATCCAGAACTCGGGGGTGTCCTTCACCTGATCGACCCCGTCCCAGGCGATGCCGCTGGACTGCGAGCCGCTGCGCATCAGAATGTTGTCGTCCGTAATCTCATAGGCGCCCTCGACAGCGTAGCCACTGGACCGACGCCGGGCGCGCAGCCGGACCCACGGCCAGTACAGCATCGCCAGCAGGCCACCCGTGAGCATCGTCAGCCACAGCGGCTGGATCTGGTCGCCCCACCCGAGGCTCCGCGCTACGGCGAGGCCGGCCATCCCCGTCGCTGCCAGCGCCGCGCCGAGGTACAAGTACTTGCGTAGCTGATCAATGGTGAGCGCAGCGGCCACCCGGCTCGGGTAGGCGGGATCGGCCGGGACGTCAAAACGGATGTGCACGCCAGAACGATAGTGCCCCGTAGCCCCGACGGGCAGCTGTGTGGCAGGTGCTGTCCTGCACGCCGCTGCCGGGGACACCAGCACCGCTTAGGGCGTCAGCGCCCGGCGCACACACACCCGCAAGGAGCCTGGCCGTGCCGGTTCGCGTGGCCCTCGGCGGGCTGGTGTCATCGCGGGGCCGGGAACCGGTCTATCGGTCAGCCACGGTGAGTTGCTGGTTCGGCCGGCGGATTTGTGCTGGGCTACGACATGTGAACGCGGTTCGGACTGGCAACGTCTTGGTGGGAGCGGCCGGTCGAGATCGGGGGTGGGCGGCTCGTGTGGTGTGGAAAACTCTCGCGATGAGCTCAGGTCTTCCCCGTACGGTCAAGGCGGTCGATACTTCGGAGTTGATCCGCCTGGACGCCGAGGCGATCGAGTGCGGGCTGAACCGCAATCACGGGGCAGGATGGTTGGTGGAGTTCGCCGATCCGGCAGCGGTGCACTATCTGTGGCCGGTGCTGGTGCACCGGGCAGGGCACCGACCTGAGTCTTCGCCACACTGGCGGTGCATGTTGCTATTGACGGTGCGAGACGGTCAGCAAGTCTTTTCCCTGCTCGATGTCCTACCCGCCTCATTCGAGGATCTACCCGAGACGCTGGACGCAGCCATGAAAACCGAGGTCGCCCACCGGTTGAATTGTGGTGGCCTGCCGACACAGGCACAGTGGAGCGAGCTCAACTCCTGATCTGGGTACTGCTTTGCGGCGACCGACCAGCTGGCTGATACTCGACGAGTGATCTATGTGGCGGCGGGCGACTGGGAGGGCGACGAGGTCGAGCCCATTGACCTGGACTGGCAGCAAGGCAGCAACCTCAACCGTTGTCGGAGGCCCGCAGATGTCGACGCGGCCTTCGACCGTGGAGAGGAGCACGTCGGGGCCGCGCTGATTGCCTTGGTTCACAACAACCCGGACACCGACGCGGTCCTGCCCAGGGTTGCCCGGGGGCTACGCTCTCCGCATCCGGAGACCCGCAGACAGAGTTTGCTCGCCCTGATGCACACCGCCCGTCTCCACGGCCGGGTGGATGCCGTTACCGTGGAACTGCTCCATGGACTGCTATCCGACGGCACCCCGATCAGCGCCGGAAGCCCATATGAGGTGCGGGGCACGGCGACCCAGACGGTCGGAGACCTCACGGTGTTCCTTCCGTCCGCGCAGTTGCCGGACTGGGTGAACCACGTCAGTGACTACTGACGATTGGAACGCCCACGTCCAGCAGGCCCGAACAGAGACCGCCGTACGGCGGCGTTGCTTCGAAGTCGTCGGGTTCGAGGCCGGCAGGCTTCACTCGTGGCGGTGTAACAGCCTGCAACGCGATGCCCAAGATCGCCTCGGGATCACCGTCAATGAGCTCGGGCTCCTCAACACCGTCGAGCAGGCGCGGGCTGCGGCCGAGATGGCCAACCGCGACGCTTCGGGCTCAGGTGCCGTACACCCGGGTCGACGCACATTGTGCCTGCGGGGGTGCGACGGTGACCTTTGCCGTCGACACCTCCTCAGTTGGTCCGGCCACGGTCGCCTCCGGTGCCCCCGTCTCTGCCGACATCAGTGATGCCGACCAGGCCGAGGGAATCGTCCTGCTGGTTGGCGGCAGCGAGGACCTTCGCTCGGGCGGTGACGCCGATGGCGGCGAGCGCGCAGCAGGTAGCCACGCCGACGAGCAGGGGTGCGTAGCCGACGCTGATGTGCAGAAGCGCGGCGGCAGCGAGAGGGCCGGTGGCTTTGGCGACGGTGACGGGGGCGGCGAGGCGTCCGGCGATGGTGGCGTAGGCGGTGGTGCCGTACTGCTCGGTGAGCAGGGCGGGGGTGGCGAGGCTGGTGATGCCGAAGCCGAGTCCGAAGCCGATCACGCTGATGATCGCGCCGGTGCGGGTGGCGGCGAGCAGGGGCATGGCGAGTACGGCGGCGGCCTGGGTGGCGTAGACGGCGGCCACGACGGTGCTCACACGCAGGTGGCGGCGGGCGGCGGTGAGGACGAGCCTGCCGGTGACGGAGAGGACGCCGAGCAGGCCGGTGGCGGTGGCCGCGAAAGTGGCGGGGTGCCCACGGCTGATCAGATAGCCGATGAGGTGCACGGTCATGGTGCTGGTGGCGAGACCGTGGGCGGTGAAGGTCGCGGTCAGGATCCAGAAGCGTGAGTCGCGCATCGCGGCGTGGACGACCGCCCGTCGTCCGGGGTGCGCGCGTCGGACTGGGCCGGCCGGTGCGGTACCTGTCGGTCGGGGCTTACGGACTGTCATAGCGTGCAGCGGCACGGTCACCGTGCCGTGGATAGCGGCGAGGACGAGCAGCGCGCCGCGCCAGCCGAGGTGTTCTGTCAGCAGACCGGTCAGGGGCATGAAGACGGCGCTGGCGAACCCGGCCACGATGGTGACCGCGAGGAGGGCGGTGGCGCGCCGGTCGGGAGTGAACAAGGAGACGATGACGGCGAAGGCGGGTTCGTAGAGCACCATCGCGCCGCAGGCGCCGATGCCGATCATGACAGCGTAGAGCTGGCCGATGGTGTGGACCTGGGACCAAGCGATCAGCAGCGCGGTGGCGATGATCGAGCCGGTGGTCATGAGCGCGCGACCGCCGTGGTGGTCGAGCCACCGGCCGACGGGGATGGCCATGAGGGCGCTGGTAAGGACGGAGGCGGTGAGCGCGCCGGTGACGGCGGCGGTGGACGAGCCGATGCTGGTGGCCATCGGCGTCAGTAACACCGGGTAGGCGTAGTAGAGGGTGCCGTAGCCGATGGTGGAGGTGATGGCGAGGGCGGTGACGACCCGCCAGCCGTGGTGCCCGCCGACGGTGGGGTCAGCGGGCACGGTCGTAGCGGTGGGCATCAGCAGCCGCCGGCCGGCGGGTCGGCGGGGTTGCTGTTGCACACACCGGTCTCGGGCAGGTCGAGCTGGACGTCACGGGCGGCAGCCCAGTCGCCGGCGAGGGCGGCCACGACGGAGCGGGCCTGCTCGTATCCGGTGGCCATCAGGAACGTCGGCGCGCGCCCGTAGCTCTTCATCCCCACGGCGTAGTAGCCCACTTCGGGGTGGGTGAGTTCGTCGACGCCGTGCGGGGGGACGGTGCCGCAGGAGTGCTCGTTGGGGTCGATGAGCGGGGCGAGGGCGCGGGTGGCGCCCATGACTGGGTCGAGGTCCAGGCGCAGCTCGGCGGCGATGCAGTGGTCGGGGCGGAAGCCGGTGGCGGCGACGATCCGGTCCACGGTGAGCGACTCCTCGCTGCCGTCGCCGTGGCGCACCACGACGGTCACCCGGCTGTCGGTGGGGGTGAGGGCGTGTACGGAGAAGCCGGTGAGCAGCCGGATCTGGCCGGCGTCCACGTGGGCCCGCAGCCGGGAGCCCAGCGCCCCGCGGGCGGGGAGGGCGTCGGCGTCGCCACCGCCGTAGGCACGCGACGGGGAGGCGGTGCGGATCGCCCAGGTCACCTCGGTACCCGACTGTTCGATGGCGAGGTCGGCGAGGGAGAGCAGGGTATTCGCGGCGGAATGACCGGCGCCGACGACGAGGGTGTGCCGGCCGGCGAACCGGTCGCGGTCGGCCCCGAGTACGTCGGGCAGGGCGTGCTCCAGGTACGCCCTGGCGTCGGCCTCACCATGGGCGGGCAGGCCGGATGCCCCGAGGACGTTCGGGGTGCCCCAGGTGCCGGAGGCGTCGATGACCGCGCGGGCGAGCATCTCCTCGCCGTCGGCGAGACGGACGAGGAACGGCGTCGTGTCGCGGCCGGCGGTACGCAACCGGTCCAGGCCGAGGCGGCTGATCGCCTCGACCCGGGCGCCGTAGCGCAGGTGCGGCTTGAGCTGCGGCAGCTCGGCGAGGGGCTGGAGGTACTCGGCGGACAGTTCGGCGCCGGTGGGCAGGGCGTCGAGGTCGGGGGCGACCCAGTCGGCGTCCTCGAGCAGCCGCCGGGCGGCGGGGTCGATGTCGTACCGCCACGGGGAGAACACCCGCACGTGGCCCCACTGGCGCACCGCCGCGCCAGCGGTGTCGCCGGCTTCCAGGACGAGGAACGGCAGGCCGCGCTCGTGCAGGTGGGCGGCGGCGGACAGGCCGACGGGGCCGGCGCCGATCACCACGACCGGAAGGGTGTCCAGGGTGCGCATCAGGCAACTCCTCTGTTGGCAACTGTCGAATCAGGGGGGTGGTCGGTGTCCGTCGCGGCCATCGGCCGTACGGCGACAACCGCGCGCCCGGTCAGGCCGGTGGGGCCGTAGCTGCCGCCAGCCGTCATGATCCTGTACCCGCCTCACTCTGTCTTGACGTCTGTCAAATCAGAGAGTTGCACGGTGGTTAGAAGGAAGTCAACCTAGAGGCATGTCTAAGTAGCCGGCTCCGCCCGTCACCATCGAGCTGAACGCGGCGAGCTCCAGCTGTGCGCCGTCGACCCAGCGGCGGCTGCTCGCGCAGCCGACCTGCCCGACCTCCGGGACAGCAACCCCATGGGAGAGAACAGACCGATGACCCCCACCCTGTGGCGGCGCCTGCTGGCCGAGTTCACCGGCACCGCCCTGCTGGTTACCGCCGTGGTCGGCTCCGGCATCATGGCCGCCACCCTCTCCCCGGCCGACGTCGGCCTGCAGCTGCTGCAGAACTCGATCGCCACCGCCTTCGCCCTCGGCACGCTGATCCTGATCTTCGGGCCGGTATCCGGCGCGCACTTCAACCCCGTCGTCTCCATCGCCGACTGGTTCCTCGGCCGCCGCACCGGCACCGGCCTCACCGCCCGCGACCTGGGCGGCTACGTCGTGGCGCAGGTGCTCGGTGCGATCGCCGGTTCGGTGCTGGCGAACCTGATGTTCGACCTCGCCGCCGTCGACCTCTCCGGCAAGGACCGCGCCGCCGGGCACCTGTGGCTCGGCGAGGTCGTCGCCACCGCCGGCCTGATCCTGATCATTTTCGCCCTCGCTCGCTCCGGCCGCGCCCCGATCGCTCCCGCCGCCGTCGGCGCCTACATCGGCGCCGCGTACTGGTTCACCTCGTCGACCTCGTTCGCCAACCCGGCCGTCACCGTCGGCCGCGCGTTCACCGATACCTTCGCTGGCATCGCCCCCAGCTCCGTACCCGGGTTCGTCCTCGCCCAACTCGTCGGACTCGCCGTCGGCGTCGGTCTCCTGGCCGCGCTCTACCCCGACGCCGGGCAGGCCGCCGACCACGTGGTCGTGCCCCTCCCACGACAGCGGCCCGGCGCTCGGCCACAACAGCCTCCCCGACCCGCACCTGCCCGCGATCTCCGACGAGGCTCCGGTCAACCGGTCCCGCAATCCGCACTGCATGAAAGGCTCGTGATGTCCGACAAGCCCAGCGTCCTGTTCGTCTGCGTCCACAACGCCGGCCGTTCCCAGATGGCCGCCGGATGGCTGCGCCACCTCGCCGGCGACACCGTCGAGGTCCGCTCCGCCGGCAGCGCACCCGCGAAGACCGTCAACCCGGCCGCCGTCGAGGCGATGCGGGAGGTCGGCATCGATATCACCGACCAAACCCCCAAACTCTTCGAGTACGCCACCGCGGAGTCCTCGGACGTGATCGTCACCATGGGCTGCGGCGACGCCTGCCCCGTCTTTCCCGGCAAGCGCTACGAGGACTGGAAGCTCGACGACCCTGCCGGCAAGGGCGTCGACGCCGTCCGCCCGATCCGTGACGACATCCGTACCCGGGTGGAGAAGCTCCTCGCCGAGCTGCGCCCCGCCGTCGGAGAGGTTGACCGCGACGTAGCCGGCGGCGGTGACGGCCAGGTGCGGTTGTCGGCGCGGTTGTCGGGTGAAGGCCGGCATCTTCGGCCCGGCGGCACCAATGGCGTTTGACCATTGTGGATCGGTTCTGGGCATGGTGGTAGGCCGACTGCCGTGACGGCGGGCGTGGTCTCCTGGGTCCCCGGGTTGTCGGGGCGGTGGCTGGGCTGGTCGCCAAGGCGAAAATTCCGGTATAACGGACGCTCCGTTGGTCGACATCCCTTTTGCGGAGGTGCCCGTAATGAAGCAGTTGCGTGACCGTCTCGACGAGTTGCTGCAAGCTGGCCAGCTCGGCGGCCTGCACGCCGTCGTGGCGGTTCGCGGTGGCCAGACCTTGCTGGAGTACTACGGGACCGGCGAGGACTTCGCCTGGAGCGACTCTCGGGGCATCGTCGAATTCGGGCCCGAGACGCTGCACGACATCCGGTCGGTCACCAAGAGCGTCACCGCGCTGTTGTACGGCATCGCACTCGGCGACGGGCTGGTCCCGCCGCCGGAGGAGCCGCTCGTGCCACGGTTCCCGCAGTACCCCGATCTGGCCGCTGATCCCCAGCGTGCCCGGCTCACCGTCGCGCACGCGCTGACGATGTCCTTGGGGCTGGAATGGAGCGAAGACCTCCCGTACAACAGCCCGGCCAACGCCGAGATCGCGATGGAGCTGGCACCAGACCGGTACCGATACATCCTGGAGCGGCCGATCCTCGAGCCGCCCGGCACCCGATGGACGTACTGCGGTGGTGCCACGGCCCTGCTCGGCCAACTGATCACCGACGGCACCGGATTGTCGCTGCCGCAGTACGGTCAGGCCATGCTGTTCACGCCGCTGGGTATCGACCAATTCGAGTGGATGGCCGGCGCAGACGGAGTGGCCTCTCCAGCCTCCGGGCTGCGACTTGCGCCCCGCAACCTAGCCCGGCTCGGCGAGCTGGTGCTGGCCAATGGAGCCTGGGACAGTCAACCGCTTGTCCCGGCCGGCTGGATCCATACGATGCTCCAGCCGCGACTACAGACCACCTGGGGCGGGCAGTACGGCTACCAGTGGTATGTCGAATCCACCAAGGACCCACAGCTGGTAGCCGGCATGGGCAATGGTGGACAGCGCCTGTACGTCCTACCTGACCTGGACCTTACCGTGGCCGTCACCGCTGGCAACTACGACGATCCCGACCAGTGGCGGACCCCGCTCGCGGTGCTGGAGCAGGTCATCCTTCCCGCAGTGGCGTGACCGGCGAGGCCGTCCTTCACCGTCGACGAGACCATCCGTAGCCCAACCGCCGCTGTGCCGGTCCTGCGAGGGCGCTGGTGGTGTGGGAACGGGAGTTCACGGCTCGATGATCAGTGGTGCGAGTCGGCGGATCGCGTCCGCGACATCGGAAGCTGATGGCGCCGCCGCGTAGCTGATACGTATCCGCGTCGGGTTGCTGTCCGTGACGTAATAGTTCGTGCCCGGTGTGACGGCGACGCCCTTCGCGAGGGCAGCGGCCGTGAGTTGCTGTTCGTCGAGGTGGGCGGGGAGCGAGACCCACAGGTGGTAGCCGCCGCGGGGGCGCAGGGCGAGAGCGTGGTCGCCGAACGTGGCCGTGACGGCTTCGGTGGCCACCGTGCGGCGGTGCGTCAGGGCGACGCCGAGTGCCTTGAGAGTTCGCCGCCATCCGCTGGAGGTCACCACCTCCAGGGCGGTGAGCTGCAACGGGGCGGGAACGATAAGGGTGTCGATGAGGTGTGCCGATCGTAGGCGGGCAAGGACCTGGCCCCGGGCTGCGATCGCGCCGACGCGCAGGTTCGGTGATGTCACCTTCGTCAAAGATCTGATGTGGACGACAGTGCCGTCCGGGTCGTGGGAAATCATCGGAGGGGGTGTGGGATCGGCGTCGTCGTGGGTCATGTGTCGGGCGAAATCGTCTTCGACGACGAAAGCGCAGTGGCGGCGGGCGATGGCTTTGATCTCGTGTTGGCGGGCCATCGACAGGCTCGCCCCGGTGGGGTTCTGGAACAGCGGCTGGACGATGATGACCCGGGCTCGCGTACGGGTGAGGGCTTGGTCGAGATGATCCGAGCGCAGGCCATCGGTGTCGAGGGGAACCGGCACCGGTCTTAGACCGGCGGCCTGGGCGGCGGCGATGGTGCCCTGGTAGGTCGGCGACTCGATGATGACCGGCTCACCTGGCTGGGCGAGTGCGCGCATCGTCGTGGCGAGCGCGCTCTGCCCCGCCGCGCACAGGAGTATGTCGTGTCGTCCGAGGCCACCCCCGATGTCGGCGGCGAACCAGTCGCGCAGTTCGGGCAGGCCAGCGGCGGGCGGGCGGTCCCATGCCTGCGCGCGTTTCGCGGCACGGGACAACGCCGTTGCCAGGGCATCCAACGGCTGTAGCCCGGGGTGGAGGTAGCCGCCGCTGAGATCGACGATGTCCGGGTCTGGCGTCAACAGTGTTCCCATCCAGGCATGTGCCTTGAAGTCCCGCTGGCTGCCGACCGGCGATGCATGGGGACCCGCAGCGTCGAGGGCCGATTCTTGCCAGGACGTGTCCCCGGTGGGGGTCACCCGGCGGTCGGCGGTGCGGTACGTCCCTGCGCCTGGGCGAGACACGATGAGTCCGCGCTGGGTAAGGAGGGCCAGTGCCGCGGAGACGGTGGTCCCGCTGGCCGAGAACCGTTTCACCAACTCTCGATGGGTCGCGATGCGAGTGCCTTCGGGTAGCGCCTCTATCTCCTCCGCCATCGCATTCGCAAGGGTTCGGAAACTGCTATCATCCTTCATGAGGGTAGAGAATAGCGCTATCACCGAAATTCGGATACCGCCACTGTCGAGCGGTACGTTGTTCGCCTCCCTCGGCGTGCTGAGTTTCTCCTTCAGTCTTCCGGCGACACTCTGGGTGCTTGACGGATTCGGGCCATGGAGCGCCACCGGGGTTCGCGGAGTGCTGGCCGCCGCTGTCGCACTCACCGCGCTGATCGTGGCGCGCGTGCCGTTGCCGACCCGTGGTGACTGGCATGCCCTCACCGTGGTGGCGGTCGGCTGCGTGATCGGCTTCCCCCTGCTGACCACCCTTGCGCTGCAGACATCGACCACCGCGCACTCAGCCGTTGTCGTCGGGGCGATGCCGCTGGCCACCGCGGCGATCTCTGCTCTGCGTACCGGCCGCCGTCCGTCTCTGATGTTCTGGACGGCAGCATCCATCGGCGCGGCCACCGTCATGGCGTTCACCATCTCGCAAAACCATGGCCAACCGACGATTGCCGATCTCTACCTACTCGGTGGGCTGGTGGTCTGCGCTGCTGGCTATGTCGAAGGCGGCAGGCTCTCGGTCCGGATGCCCGGCTGGCAGGTCATCGCATGGGGCGTCGTGCTCGCCGGGCCGGTCAGCCTCGCCGTCTGCGTGGTCGCACTCCCGCACGAGCCGGTTCGCCTGACTGTCGAGGCGCTCGTCGGGATGGCATACATCGCGGGCGTTTCGCAGTTCGGCGGCTTCGTGCTCTGGTACGGCGGTATGGGCCTCATCGGGGTCACCCGGGCGAGTCAGCTGCAACTCGCCCAGCCCATGCTGACACTGCTATGGGCATCCCTGATCTTGGGAGAGCCGCTCAACGTCGCCATGCCGCTGACCGCGGCCGTCGCTCTCGGTTGTATCGTCGTCACGCAGCGGGCGAGGATGGCGTGACGCCGATCGATGCGATCACCTCCCTACGCACGTGCTGACCGCTGCTGCGGCCTCTCACGTGGCCGGCATCCCAAGGCCTGCTGTCGTGCAGTTCAGCCGGCTCACGTTCACCGGTCGATGTCGAGGCGGGAGTGGAGGTGCATGTCGTGCCAGCCGTCGGTGTGGCGGGCCGGCGTAGCCCTTTGTCGATGCCGTTCGTGGGGATGCGGGCTTCCCGGCGAGATGCCATCGCCGACCGGACGTTAGGCGCCAGGACTTGGCACCCACCAGTCGCCGAGCGTTCGATGGAGGATCAGCAGGACGGCGCTGTACACGATGGCCACGATGATGCCGATAGCGAAGCCAAGCGCGCCGCGGTCTCGCCGATCGCCGCCACCGGGGGCGGCGGGATCAGCGGTCGGCCGCGCCCACGGATGCTCCCGGGCCAACCAGTACAACAGGCCGAGACCCTGCGGGGTGAAGAAGAGCAGCCAAAACCAGAACCATCGAGTGCCCAGATGTGGAGTTGGGCCGACGATCACGACGCCAAGAGCGATCGCGGCGAGCAGGACGACGATCCCCGTGACGACGGGCGTCCGCTGGGAGGCGAGGATGGCTCGGTGGTCGATCCCGGCGTCGCGCAGGTTTTGCGCGATGCCGACAGCTCCCACCCCGGAGTAGCTCTCGACGGCGACGGCGTCGGTGACGGCTACCTGGTCGAAGGTGGTGGTGTCGGTCCAGTGCACCCGGCCATCGGAGGTCTTCCACGCGAAGAGGGGACCAGGCTGGCCGGAGCCCTGCTGTAGGACGGGAGCTCCGAACCAGTGCCCTGGATCGTTGGCACCCCAGTGGTCACCCCACTGGTACGCCACTACGTGGCCGGCGGCGGAGTCGGCTCGCACCTTTTCGTAGCTCTGTTGCCGGGGAGCCGTCCACCAGGCCGTGACTGCCGCGAGGAGCCACAGTAGGACCAGAGCGAGCCGTAGCGCATGCCACCACCGTCGGGTCCGATCGACCTCATTGAGGACGCTGACTTCCATTGCCGCATTGTGTCAATGCGGGACCAGGTACCACGGCGAGCGGAGCATGCCGCCCTACGGATTCGGGGCGTTGGCGCGGTGACGTACCGCCAGGTCAGATCTGTCTCCGCTGGTTGTGCACCGGGAGCGGGACGTGAACACCGCCCCAATAATTAGGTGATCTCGGTGGTCGTCATCGCGATACTGGCTGACGAGGTCGAGGCCGTCGTCGCCGAGCACGAGCGCGACCGGTACTCCGTTGACCTGGAACCGCAACCGTCAGGAAGTGCAGATCATGACGTACGCCGTGCTGCCCCACACCCGGGCTCCGGTTCGGGTGTGGACCGACCCACACACCATTGAACCGCAGGCCGCTCGTCAGCTTCGCAACATCGGTACGCTGCCCTGGGTGCAGGGCGTCGCCGTGATGCCCGACGTGCATTTTGGTAAGGGCGCCACCGTCGGCTCGGTCATCGCGATGCGGCAGGCTGTCTCGCCGGCCGCGGTCGGGGTTGACATCGGCTGTGGCATGTCGGCGGTGCGCACCTCGCTGACCGCGGCCGACCTGCCCGACGATCTCGCGGGGCTGCGGCGTGCCATCGAGGACGCGATCCCGGTCGGCTTCGCCCAGCGCGACAAGGCGGTGAACCCGCGTCGGGTTCGGGGCTTGGAGCAGGCGGGTTGGGACGCCTTCTGGCAGCGCTTCACCGGTCTGCACGAGGGAGTGACCCGGCTGGAGCGCCGAGCGATGAACCAGATGGGGACCCTCGGCGGGGGGAACCACTTCATCGAGGTCTGCCTCGAGCAGGGTGGTGTCGATGCGGGTCGGGTGTGGTTGATGCTGCACTCCGGGTCCCGGAACATCGGCAAGGAGTTGGCGGAGCGGCACATGGCCGTCGCCCGGAGGCTGCCGCACAACGCCGCGCTGCCCGATCGTGACCTGGCGGTCTTCCTCGCGGGGACGGCGGAGATGGACGCCTACCGCCGGGACCTGTGGTGGGCGCAGGAGTACGCGCGGCGTAACCGCGCGGTCATGCTCGCACTGCTCTGCACCGTGGTCCGGGACCGGTTCCCGCAGGTGCGCTACGACGAGCCGATCAGCTGCCACCACAACTACGTCGCTGAGGAGACCTACGACGGCGTGGAGGTGTTGGTAACCCGCAAGGGCGCTATCCGGGCCGGCGCGGGGGAGCTGGGCATCATCCCCGGATCGATGGGGACCGGGTCCTACATCGTGCGGGGCAGGGGAAATGAGTCCGCGTACTGCTCCGCGTCGCACGGTGCGGGCCGGCGGATGTCCCGTGGGCAGGCCAAGCGGAGTTTCACCACCGATGACCTGGCCGCGCAGACCACCGGGGTGGAGTGCCGCAAGGACGCCGGGGTCGTGGACGAGATTCCTGGTGCGTACAAGGACATCAACGCCGTGATGGCGCAGCAGACCGACCTGGTTGAGGTGGTAGCGCACCTCAAGCAGGTGGTGTGCGTGAAGGGGTAGGCCGAAGCACCGATTGACCAGACAATGGCAGGTATGGATGGGAGTGGATTTCCGGGAGTCAGTCTGCATCCCGCCTGTTCGCAGGCGCTGCGCCATGTAGCCACTCGGTCCGCTGGACCCCCGGTCGACGCATCGTTGCGAATCACCCTGAACTTCCATCCTGACTGGATGACGACTGGTAGCCCCGTTCTCGGCAAGATGGTGGAGGACGGGGTCTACCTGTCCCAGTTTGTCACCGGCACCAGCAACGGTGGGCTCTCCGCCTATCCCGGCGGAGACCGGTGGCGTTGGGAACAGCGCATGTTCGGAGGCGCCTACGACGCGGTTCCCGCCCACTGCCGACCGGTGTACGGCGCCCTGAACTTCCGGCACAAGCCCACCGGTGCCGCACCCCGATTCGGATCAGCTCACCTACGGCTGACGGCGTCCACGCTGGGTCGAGCGACCTTCTGCTACCCGGACAGCCACCTCGAGCCAACCATGTTTGGAGTGGCCGAACGCATGTCGCTGGTTGATCTGGCCCGCGCTGATTGCCGGGATGACTTGGACGACTACGTTGAGGCGCAGGTGCACGGTGCGGTTCGGCTCGACCGCGATGTCGAGGCACTCGTGCTGGACTCCTGCTACCGCGGCACCGACGTGGAGAACCTCGCCCGTCGCCTGCCCTGCCCGCTGGAGTGGCATCCGGGGTTCCGGCTCTCCATAGCCGAGCTCCGTCGGCACCCCGACTACCGTGGCCCGCGCTACGTGGAGCTCGGTGTCGCTCTCGCCATTGGGGGTTACCTCAACCCGCGCCTCATCGGGGATGCTGTCCGCACTGGCCGCTACCGCCGCCAGGACCTCAAGCGCGTCTGGCACCACCTCGCCCGTTTCGGTGGACCCGCTACGCCGTCCCGCATCCCTGGCTGATGGTTCTCTTCTGGGGCGGCCCGGCGGACGGTGCGGTGCGGTCGAAGCCGTGGGGGCGAGGCTCGCTACCGCTTGATCTGGTGGACGAGGCGCTCGAGGAGATCAAACAGGGTGGCTCGTTCAACCGCGACTCCTTCCGAGAGGCGAGCCGCGGCCTGCACCGCCAGCCAGGGTCCTGACTGCGATAGTGGCTGCACCGAGCCAGCCCGGTAGGCGCGGCTGTAGCGGCGGGTGAACACCGACCGGCTGCTCGTGATCAGCCTACGAGTTACCCGCGAGGTCTCCGGTAGCGGAGCGGAGTAGCGCAGGAGCAGCATCGTCCGGGCATGATCGGCTGCTGGGACACCGCGCGTCGCGTTGGGCCAGTCGATGACCGTGGCTCGACCATCGGTAAGCATCAGGTTGCCGGGGTGGTAGTCCCCGTGGCAGAGGCGCTCCCCCTCGGGGAGGGCGTCGAGTAGCCGCAGCGCGAAGCTTCGTAGCCGCGTCGGCATGGTGGCGGTGGTGATGCGGGCGGCCAGGACCGAGCGGAGTTCGGGCAGGTCGGCGGGGGCCGACACCTGGTGTACGGCGAGGTGGGTGGCGGCCAGCGTGCGGGCCATGCCGAGCATCCGCCACGGCTGTCGCTGCAACAGGGTGAGCAGGTCCGCCCCGTCCAGGCGTTCCAGCACCAGGCCGACGCGTCCATCCCACTGCACCGTGTCGTCCAGTCTCGGAGCGATGCCGTGCCCGGCCAGCGTGGCCAGTGCTTTCGCCTCAGCGCGGTGTCCGAGCAGCCCGGGCCGGTACAGCTTGATGATCGCGTCGTCGCGCCACGCGTGTACGTCCGCCTCCCGCCCAGCGCCGATCTTGGCTCCGATCACTGTTGTGCCTCTCGGCGGGGTGCGCGGCTGGCCTCGATCAGGATCCTGGTGGAGTGCGCGACAAATGCACCGTGGGTACGGATGTGGGCGTCGAGCCGTTCGAGTCGGGCGCGGTGCCACTCCACGGCGAAGTCGGGCACCCACCAGGCGCACTTGCGCAGGGTGTAGACGACCGCGCCGATGTCGAAGAACTCCATCCGGCAGCGGGCGGTGCGCAGCTCCACGATCTCCAACCCGGCGCGCCGCGCGGCGGCGACCCCCCGGTGTGGGTCACGAGCGAAGCGCTCGTGGGGCAGGGGGCCACGGAAGTACTCGATGAGCTCGAACGCGGAGGCGGGTCCGACATGCTGGGCGAGGTAGCTACCGCCATCCCGGAGCACCCGGGCGATCTCGGACCAGTCGGGGCGGACGGGGTGGCGGCTGGTCACCAGTGAAAAGCTGGCGTCGGCAAAGGGCAACGATCGTCCCGGTTCGACTGCGACGACCGCAACGCCGCGGGGCTGGAGCAGTACCCGGGCGCGTTCCACGTTCGGTGGCCAGCCCTCGGTGACCACCATCCGGGAGGCCAGTTGTGGCATCTCGGCGATGACCTCACCGCCGCCGGTGTCGATATCCAATGCCGAGGGGGAGTGGGGCAGCCGCGCCGCGAGCAGGCGTGAGTACCGCCAAGGCGGGCGCTGCTCGGTGGCCCGGCCATCGAGCCAGTCGAAGCTCCAACCGGACACGTCCGCCGCTGCTGCCTCGTCAACCAGTTCCTGGAAGGCACGCACCTCCGAATTCTGACCGTGCCGTCAACCGGTTTGACCTTTCGGGGCCGACCGAGGCCGATGACGGTGCTCACGAGGGGTGATACCTGACGTCGAGGACCGGGCATGCTCAAGCCCCCCAGCGCGCCAGCACCGGGGGGCTCAAGTGCTTGTCAGCGCCGGGCGTGCGTAACGAACGCCTGCCACGCCTCCGGACCGAACACCAGCGCCGGCCCGGTTGGGTCCTTGCTGTCACGGACGCCGACGACGCCGGGAAGGTTATCGGCGACCTCCACACAGTTGTTGCCGTTGCCGCTCCGCGTGCTCTTGCGCCACCGGGCGCCGGTCAGGTTAGTCACCGCTCAGTTCCTCCAATGCAGTTGCGATCATCTTCTTGGATGCCGCCTCGTCGATTGCTCGGTCGTCGAGGTCTTCCCAGACCAGCTGGTATGCGCTGGACTCATCGGGCTTGTTGAGGTACAAGGCGCCGGTCAACGTGTCGACATAGGCCAGTGGAGGCTCCAGCACCTCGCCTACCGGATCGGTCGGGAAGTCCAGCAGTGAGAACGGCGTGCTTGCCGCCATGCCGCCGTGGATGCCGGCGGCGAAGGGCAGGACCCGTACGGATATGTTGCCGCGCTGGGTGACGTCGAGCAGGTGCTTGAACTGTTCGGCCATCACATCAGCTCCACCAACCAGCCGATGCAACACTGCCTCGTTGAGGATCACGCTCAGGTGCGGCGCACGCGGCCGGGACAGCAGAGACTGCCGCGCCAGTCTGACGGTGACCCGGCGTTCGCGCTCTGCTTGATCGACGTAGCCCTTCGGCACCTGGTGTACCTGCTCTGCGTAGGCCCGCGTTTGCAGCAGGCCAGGGATCAACTCGACCTCGTACTGTCGGATCGTTTCCGCGCTGTCCTCCAGTGACACGTACAACCCGAAGAACTGGGGTAGCTCCGTCTCCGTGTAGTCGTGCCACCAGCTCTTCTTCCGGCCGTTGCGCGTTTCGGCCGTCAACGCCAGGAGAAGATCCAGATCGGCCTGTTCGGCACCGTACAGCTCACACATCGCCTTCACATCGATGTCCCGGAACCTGACGCCCTCGGTGCCGTCCTCCATCCGGGCGATGGTTGCGCGCCCCTTCTGGAGGTGTTCGGCCGCTTGCTCCTGGGTCAGGTTCGCTGCCCGGCGCAGGATTGCCAGCCGGCGGCCGATGGACCGGCGTACCAGGGCTGAGCCGACCATGTCTGCCACCCGTGACCACCTTCCACTCAATTAATTGGACGCGTGTCTCGCTCAATTAGAACATGCTTGCCTTGTCTTGCTGAAGCCTAGCGATGCTAATTCGGTCTCGCCTAGATGAGTGATCTTTAGTTAAGTGACACTCTTCCGACACTGGCCTGCTTGAGTGGTTGTCTTTTGGGCGCGCTCAAAGTGTAATGAGCTGCATCGACGTGTACCGACTGGTTGAACCTTCAC
Organism: Salinispora tropica CNB-440; assembly: GCF_000016425.1. Taxonomy (GTDB): domain Bacteria; phylum Actinomycetota; class Actinomycetes; order Mycobacteriales; family Micromonosporaceae; genus Micromonospora; species Micromonospora tropica. Next base: position 726,998 of record NC_009380.1, read on the forward strand.
CCAAGGGGGACATTGTGCTGCTGTTCTTAGCCCTGACCATGTACCGCTCGCGGCACAACCGAGATGGCATCGCAGGAGCAAATGCGACACCTCGCATTCCCGGGCTTTTGTCCGATTCAAGAGGAAAGTGGACTGTGGTTCGCCGGCGATTCCGCCGGCAGAGGAAGAACTCGCCGCCCCCCGCGATTGCACCGCAGCCGAGGAACGATGTCCCGTACCCCGTGACGGTGCAGCGGGCCAGGCCGGTCAATCTGCCGAGGTGGATGACCCAGCCCACCGTCGCCAATCCCCAGGTAGGCCGCGTCGGTTGGCTAACTCCGGCCCAGCAGTGGCGAGCCAACGGAGGCCGCTGGTGACCGCGCACCAGCCGCCTGCCCGAAGCGCCGACAGGCGAGACTGAGATGGCATCGGTGGTTGTCGCTGCTATTGCCGTCGTCGTTGGGCTCGCCGTTGGCGTGGTCCTGGGTCTGGTGACCAAGAGTCGTTCGGGTAGTTGGTGCCCCCGGTGTGGTGACCTCAAGCGCTGCCTACGTGACCACGACACGCGTGGGAGCCGGTCGTGGTGAGAAGGGCACACGACCCGATGCGCCCGCTGTGGCGGTGCCGGGCCTGCGGCGCCGACTGGCCCTGCCAGCCCGCGCGGCTCGCGTTGCTGGATGAGTATCGCGGCCGGAGGTCAGCTCTGCTGGCCCACCAGGGCAAGCTCCTGGCCGAGGCGTCTGATCAGCTATCCCGGCTCAGCGGCACCAGACCGGACCTCAGGGAGAGGTTTGTGCACTGGTGCTGGCGGGCGGAACCCGAACACCCCACGACCAGCGCCTTTGAGCCGGGAGACCTGGACCTGGACCTGGTGTTTCGCGGAATCGAAATGATCATCCGTAGCCACTGGGGAGGACGGACCTGCCCCCGGTGCGCGAACAAAGGTTGTCCACATCTCGACTGGGCCGACGGCTGGCTGTCCCGCCTACGAAGGTCATCGGAAGGCCGCCCAAGCGGGTAGCGGAGTCCGAAGCGGGTAACGGAACGCCGTGGCAGGTGGCGTCGGGGTCGGGGGGCCCGAACTTCGGCGTTGGTTGGCGGGGACGGCCGCGGTCGTCGCGGGCGGGGCGGTGGTGCACGCGCTGCCGGTGGTCACCGCCAGCGGAGCGCTGCGGCGTCGGTGCTGGCCCCGGCTGGCGGGGGTGGGTGCGGCCAGTCGGATCGCGTTGACCTTCGACGACGGGCCGAGCCGTACCTCCACCACCCGGTTTCTGCGGGCGTTGGAGCGCGCCGACGTACGGGCAACGTTCTTTCTGCTCGGCACCCTGCTCGACCGCGATCCCGGACTCGGCCGGGAGATGGCGGCGGCCGGGCATGAGCTCGCGGTGCACGGATGGGAGCACCGGAATCTGCTGTGCCGATCGCCTGCCGCGACCTACGCCGATATCGCCCGCGCTCGGGACACCGTCGCGGCGGTCACCGGAGCCTCGCCGCTGTGGTATCGGCCGCCGTACGGGGTGCTGACGGTGTCGGCGCTGCTGGCGTGCCGGCGGCTGGGCCTGACCCCCCGCCTCTGGACCACCTGGGGACGCGACTGGGACGCGACCCGGTCTCCGGCGGTGATCTGGGAGACCATCGTGCAGGATCTCGACGGTGGCGGCACGCTGTTGCTGCATGATTCGGATCATGCGGCCAGCCCGGGTGCCTGGCGAGGTGCCTTGGCCATCCTGCCTCGCCTCGTGAGCTGGGCCCAGGAGCGGGAGCTGACCATCGGGACGCTCGGCGCACACGAGGAGACCGAGGCGGCCCGGGAGCCCGGGGCGTGGCGCACACCGGTCCGGGCACGACCGGGGCATGACGACGTACCGGGTGGGTAACCGCAGCCGGTGAAGCCATGGCCGGGCGGGAGAAGTCCGCGCGCCGGTACGTCCCCGGCTGCCGCCGGTACGTCCCCGGCTGCCGGTCGTGACGACCCCGACGGCGGCCCGGGTCAGCTGCGGATCCTGGTCGTCTCCGCCGACATCGGCGCGGGCCACGACGCCGCCGCGGCCGAACTCGCCGCCCGGCTCGCCGGCGACGGAGTCGTGGAGCAGCTCAACTTCTTCGCGGCCCTGCCCCGGCCGCTGCACCGGCTCGTCCGGGAGGGCTACCGCACCATGCTCCAGCGGTTTCCCTGGAGCTACGACGCGCTGTTCCGGTTCACGGACCGGTCGTCGCTGATGGTCCGGGCGTTCCGGGCCGCGCTGCGGGCGGCCGTACCGCGGATGCTGTCGCGGATATCGGCGGACACCTGCCTGGTGGTGACGACACACCCGTTCGCCAACCAGCTACTCGGCCCGATGCGCGGGACGGGGCAGCTCACCGTGCCGGTGCTCAGCTACGTCACGGATTTCGTTGTCCACCCGATCTGGATCTCGCCGGGTGTGGACACCTACTGCGTCGTTCACGACGGGACACAGCGGCAGGCGGCGGCACGTGGGGCAGCTGATGTCCGGGTGGTCAATCCGCTGATCTCCGCCGAGTTCGCGGCGTCGGCAACGGCCTGCCAGCGTACGGCTCGGGCCCGTTTCGGCCTGCCCGAGCAGGAGCGACTGGCGTTGATCGTCGCTGGCTCCTGGGGGGTGGGCGACGTGGCCCGTACCGCTCGGGATGTGCTCGCCGCCGGCTGCGTCACCCCCGTCGTGGCGTGTGGGCGCAACGTCCGGCTCCGCCAGCGCCTGCGTACCTTCCCCGGACACGTCCTGGGCTGGGTCGAGGACATGCCCACCCTGATGCGGGCGGTTGATGTGGTGGTGGAGAACGCCGGCGGGCTCACCTGCCAGCAGTCGCTGGCCGGTGGGCTCCCCACCGTCACCTATCGGCCGATTTCTGGGCATGGTCGGGCCAACGCGCAGCTGCTCGCCGAGGCGGGGCTCACCACCCATGTCACCAGCGCTGCCGAGCTGGGGCCGGCGCTGACGAAGCTGACCGGCGTGGCGGGCAGCCCAGCACTTCCCGTCGGCAGCGCTACCGACATGGCCAGCGTGGTTTCGGAGGTTGTCCGGAGCGGCAACCGGCTTGACCGGAAGCGGCCAGTTTGACCATGAACTCCTCCTAGCTTGATCTTTAACCTGTGCGCGGTGCGACTGCGGCGTAGCGACCCGGGCCGGCCCGGCCGGGGATTGGTCGACTTCTTCTTGGGAGATGTTGTCCTCCCGGTCGCGCTGCTGCTGGTGATGATGTGGACGTCGTGGCGGCGGGTGGGGTGGCGGTTGGGTCGTCCTGGTGGGCGGCCGGGTCCTGGTCGGGTGGGTTTCGGTGCACTGGCGGGACAGGGGCTGTTGGCGCGTAGGTGCCGAAATCCGCGGCGGACGCGGGCTGGGTGAGCCGGGGGGCTGGTCGTTCCCATGGGTGGCATAGGTCTACGGCGAGGGGTCGGGCCAGTCGTACGCCGGTGCGGTGTTCGGTGATGTCGGCCAGCCACAACCGGTTCGGGCCGTCGGTGGTGAAGTCCCGTTGCACGAGGTCGTCATGAACCGGTGGACCGACCTTGCCACCCTTGCCGCGCTTCTTGCGCTTACCGAGGGCGCTCCGCCAACCATTGTCCGAGCAGATCTTCCACCCGGTGCGCTCCGCCATCGCCTGGCCGGCGGTGCGGGCCTCATCGACCAGGAACCGGTACCCGAACTCCGGGTCATCGCGGTGGGCATCGACCAGGGCGTTCGCGCGATGAGCGGCGACGATTTCGGCGTCACCGACGGGCCGGCCGAGCCACCGATAGTAGGGCTGACGAGCGATGTTCAATACCCGGCACGTCACCGCGACGGGGATCCCGTCGGCGGCCAGCTCGCTCACGAGCGAATAGCGCCCTTTCCCGGCAGATGCGCCTGCGACAGATACGCCGCGGCCCGACGCAGGACCTCGTTCTCCTGCTCCAGCAAGCGGATCCGTTTGCGGGCCTCGCGCAGCTCGGCTGACGACGCCGCTGACGCCCGGTTTGACTCCCGCGTCAACGTCAGCCTGACGCAGCCACTTGAACAACGTCATCGGGTGCACCCCGAAGTCCTTCGCGATCTGCTCGACCGTCACACCCGCCTCGCGGCCTTGAGCGACACGCACGACATCATCACGGAACTCTCGGGGTAGGGCGGGGGTAGGGCTTGGGCACAGTGACATCCTTCCAGGCCGCCCACAGGGCAAGCCATCTCAGACGTCACCTATCGGTGCAGCAGGCCTATCCAACTCCAGCTTCACTGTGAGAGACTTTCGATGCCGAAAGGGAAGGCAATAGGGCGCGACGAGGTCGGATTTCGACGGGACGCCCGTTGCTAGGTGCCATCGAGAGAGGTGTTATCTTGAAGCAAGGATTCATCGCGAGGGTAGTCGCTGCCACTTTGGCTTCTGGGGTGATATTCGTTGCCCCTGCGCCAGCCTCGGCCAACGCTAGTATTCTAGCCACTTGCAATTCGCAGCTTGAGGTTCACACGACGAGTTCCCAAATGCCCTTCACTGTAATTCCCTCCGCTGGCAGTACGGCCGCGAGCGCGTCGTGCGGAATGGCCGAAGGGGCTTACAGCGAAGCAGTATTTAGGCTGCAGGTCACCCTGAAGCGTTGCTACGGTGCCAATATCGCTACCGACAGTCATTTCGGTCCTGCGACCAAGTCGGCCCTGATTTCTGCGCAAAGAAGGGAAAACATCGCGGCCGACGGTATCTATGGCACTGAGACGCGTAACAACCTTGACTGGAGCATGGATGGATACTGCCCCAAAGTCGCCCTTCCAATCCGCGTGGCTTAGGCTTGGCGGGTGGCCTCTGTAGAGGCGGGTAGAGCGGGTGTGATCATGGAGTTCTCTACGGTTCATGGCCTCAAGGACCTAACCCGCCGATGCCATCACGCCTGATCCCGCACCGTCCGCCGTCGCCGGCACCTGTGGCACATCACCGTCTGCGGTCCACCGACCGTGAGTGCGCGGGGTTGCTGTACGCCATGTCGGCGGTCTCGGATCCCCGCGACCCGGTGCGCACGCCGGTGTGGCGGCTGCTGACTCGCCGGGACGGTGGACGGCCGTCCACCGTCCCGGCGAGTTGGCTGACCGCCCGCGCCCGGCTGGTGACTACGCCCCGGGCACACCGGTATCGGACGGTGACCGCTCTGGACGGGAACCCTTCGAGGTGCCCGGCGCCGCAGCGAGCAGGTTCACCTGCTCTCCGCGCTGGACACCAGCACCGGCATCGCTTTTGGCCCAGGTCACCGTGATCGCGAAGAGCAATGAGACCCCGCGTTCGCGCCGCTGCTCGACGTGGTCGAGACCGTATTAGGCAGCCTGACCGGCCTGCTGTTCATCGCCGACGCGCTGCATACCCAGACCGCCCACGCCGACGAGATCGCCGCCGGTGGCGCCCGCCTGGCCGGAGGATTACCTGCTCAGGGGTAGGTTGTCGGCTTCCGATTCGGAATAGCCTGGCGGGTTGTTCGGTGGTCTACCTGTCTGGAGTGGTCGGTGTTGCTCCGGACGGGAGATGTTCATCAGGGCTGTGGAAGGCGTCCGCTGTACTGCGGATGAGGAGGAGGCAACGGAATTGCTGGTGGTGGAACTCCGCGCCTGGTTGGATCGGGAGCGGAGTCTGTCGCCGGCGTCGGCGGTGCGGATGCGGTCGGTCAGCCCGAATGCTGTGCGCGCGCCAGGTTGTCGGCCCGACTAAGCCGGGACGGGGACAGAAAGTCGAATCGTACCCCGGCGCCCTCCCCGGGTTTGACCTCCCACCCGCGGAGCTTGACGGCGGCCTGCCGAACCCGTCTATCGTGCGGGCCGAATGCGATGTAGAACAGCGATTCATCCACCTCACGATCGTCGCCACCCCAGCGCACGGCACCCTCGCAGTCGGCGAGGATGTCCCGCAGCACCAGTTCTTGAAGCGGGAAGAAGCCTCCTTTGGCGCGCGCACCCGGCCGAATGCGGACTGCCGTGCCGGAAGCGAGGTTGGACTCAGGCGCGCTCTTACGGAGCTTGCTGATGTCACACCAGCCGGTCAGGTCAGTCCGCTGAATCTCTTCGATTTCGTAGTGGAACCGTCTCACCGCATGCAGCAGGATCACCTCGACGTCGCCGATCCAAACCGGCACGCTTAGCCCAGTACCGGCCACCGACCGCGTCCACACCTGTGAATCGCGGTCCACGTTTGCCTGGATCGTCCATCCGTTCGTCGAAGTCGCCGGGCGCTTCGGCCTGCGGCGCTCAGCGGCTGACGCGGAGGTGTCAGGTAGAACCGAACTGACGGCGACCGCCGCGCTCGTAAGGCCTGCGGTTCTGAGGACTGTGCGCCGAGTTATCTGATGGTCCATGTTCCGGTATCCCTTCCTATTTTGGTCAGAACAGAAAGAAGCCGACGATATACGGCGCCAGGGACGCGATCACGCACGCGATCCAGTACTGGGATGCAGAGGTGGCCGTTCTACGGCGCATCCGCAGATTCGCCAGCCCCCAGATCAGGCCGAACAGGCAGAACACTGGCGCGGCGATGACCAACCAGAGAAGCATCCCGTCGTCCTCGTTTGGGTTCCGCTGCGTCCATCCCAGGGCTGCCAGCGGTCCGTTCACGATGATGTACCAGGCCAGGAACAAGGGCACTATTGCCGGGATCCCGAGCAGCAGGTTCACGCCGACGGGCACAGGCAGATTCCACGTTCGCGTACGTGTCAAGTTGGGATCCCCTACTGAACGCGGCTGAGGCTGTTGTAGTTTTCCAGCACGTTGTATAGGCCGATGAGCTCCCTCCCATACTGCTGCGCCCCGTCACCGGTGCCGTTGTACCGGGCGAGCAACGCTTGAGTGTCAGCCTGATCGGTGGTGAGCGACGGGCGGGGGATCCCGACCTGGTGCGCATTGTAGATCGTCAGGTAGGCGGCCGTCGGAATGTTGTAGTGCGGGTCTTGAAGAAGGTCCCACACCGCACGCTTGTCGCTACTGCTCAGCGGTAAACCGTTGATAATTCCCTGCTGGACACAGTAGTTGCGGGCTTCTATGGCCACCCAGGCAAATATCTGTCCCCAGCCGGTGCTGGAGTCGTCTTTCAGTCCGGCCCGCACGGCGTCGTCAGCCAGCGGATCGAGCGGATTCAGTTTGCGTAGCTCCCACATCACCGGAGCCTGAATGAGAGCCTTTCGAAGCTTCAACGCCCGGGCCAGGTTCGTGAACAGCCAGTCTGCCTCCATGACGAAGTTGAACGCCTCCGTCGTGGTCACCTGGTTATAGGTGACCCAATCCCCGTCCTTCCACCCCTCGCCTCCAGTCTCCGGAACGCCGATCGAGGTGAGATAGGTCTGGATGTCATGAAGCAGCGTCGGCTTGTAGCTGGCCTTGAGGTCTACGTCCAGGTCTTCCGTTATAGGCGCTGTCGGGTTGAAAGTCCCTTGACCGGTGTCTCGACCGGAGGCGATGTTGTTGTCGATCTCGATCTGCCCGTCGCCGGAGCCGACCCAGATCGTGGCAATCTGGTCGAAGGCCCAGTTGGTCGGCAGCGGGTAGCCGAGGTTCCCGGAAAACCCGGACGACATGTCGGAGACGAATGATGCGGCTGCATACCCTGCGTCAGACACCCGCTGGCACACGTTGCGGGGGCCATAGATGCCCACGCCATAGTCGGAGAGTTCGCCGATGGTGCGGTAGATGCCCTGGAAGTGCGGGAGAATGTAGGAGGTGACCTCGCTGTCCAACGCGTCGTAGTCAACGGCGAAGTAAATGATCGACCCCGGCTTGAAACCGTGGATCCTCGCCCATTCGATAGCGTTGGACGCGTCGACGCATCCTTGGGAGTAGCGGAAGTAGTCCGCGTCCCGCGACCACGTCTGGTAGATCGGGAAGCAGCGCAACCCGTACTGCTTGATCGTGTCGAGCTCGCCCGGCTGGATCTGCTTCTCCGGCAGGCTTGTGCTCGACGGGTTGTAGAGGTACCGACCGATGTACTTGTAGCCAGCGGCCGCCAAGGCTTGTGCACGCGCTGGCGTAATCTTGGTGACGCCGTCACACGCTTCGCCTCTGCGGCTTTGGTCGCCGTGGGAGACGAGCAACGACGCCCATGTCTGGAAGTCGCCGGTCCCGTTGACCGGAAGCGCTGCGAACGCCTGGAACTCCTGCACCTCGGCCTGCACGGCACCAGTGAAGTCCCCGAAGGAAGTTTCCCGCGCGTTGAGCACCATTGCCGCGGTGAACAATTGCGCCCACGTGCCGGTCGAACCGACCGAAAGCGTATGGGACCTCAATCCCGCCTGGGTGCCCGGCCCGAATACCCCGTTGGCCGTACCGTCGGCCATGCCTAGCTCGTACTGGATCGCCAATAGCATCGACTTCGCGACATCACGGGAGTGGTGACCGTCGCATGGGATAATGAAAAAGTCACGACGGTTTACGTACCGGCCGTTCAGCCAGCGTTGGATGGAACGGATCTGACCCGATCCGTTGTTGACGGTGACGTACGCGTCCATGTTGAACAGGGCCTTGACCACTTTTGGTTCAAGGGAACTGCCCGGAAACGCGCCATCGACTCCCATGTCCTGCTTGAGTTGGATGACAGCGGCCCGCACGCGGTCATTGTAAATACCGTCGATACCCCCGCCGTCGTACCCCTTGCAGTAGAGGGCGGACTGCAGAATGCACCCAAAGATCCACGATGGGACGGTACTTGCGTTGAGGCTCGGGTACTTGGTCTGAAGCGTCGCGAGCGTGGTCGGGCCGAAGGAGTTTGATAGCGCTGTGATGCCTATCTCATACTGGAGTGCCCGGGTCAAGGCGTACATCGTGCCCCAGCCCGTCCGGCCATCCTCTTCCACCTTAGATATGCCAAGGGTTGCGCCGTTGTTGTACGTACTGTTGATGAAACGCTGGGCTCGGAGGACCATCTCGTCGGACATCCACGATCCTTCTGTGAGGGGTGCACGAAAACGCGAGAAAAGCGGACAAGTGGGGGATGGGCGGGATGGGCCGCTGTCCTGCAGGACGGGCTGAGCTTACGGTCCAGCCATACTCGTGGCTACCTCTCCAAGCGTGATGGGAATCACGCAGTTGCGACCATGAATGCGTGCTAGGTCGATTCGTGGCCTCAGCTTGATCTTTAACCTGGGGCTAGCCCAAGGCTGCGGCAAGGTAGTTATGTGAGCGCTTTTAGGTGGGTCTGAGTATGCCGGCCCGACCGCCCGTCCGCGACCGTGTCACCACCCCGCTCGGAGACCAGCGGACCAGCCGGTGGAACTGGATGGGCTGTAAACCGGTGAACGGGAAGATCTACTCCGGGCGGGCGGCGTGATCACCTGCACGCCGAATATCCTGTACCGCTGTCCCTAACAGACGGACGCCAGGGTTACGAGACACTTAGGCTGGGGGCAAGTCCGGCTTGGGAGCGTCCCTGGAGTCCTGGTATGAAGCAGTCACACGACTTGGATCATCGCCACGTGGTGCCGCCCTATCTGCGGATCGTCAACGAGCAGACGGTACCCGGCACGAGCCAGCCGGTCGCGCTCTGGGACTTCCGGGTGGCGCAGCCGAACGTGTCGCAGGTGCCGGGCCCGGTGATGCACTCTCTCGAGCACTTTCTCGGCACCTACGTGCGCCAGCATCACTCCACGATCATGAACGTCGGGCCGATGGGTTGCATGACGGGCTTGTACGTGTGGACGGTCGGCCCGTGGAGCTTCGATGATCTGGCTGGGGTCATCGCTGCCGGGCTGCGTTCCATCGAGGATGCCGACGAGGTGCCGCTCGCGAATGTCATCCAGTGTGGTTGGGCGGAGCATCACTCGCTGGAAGGGGTGAAGGAACTCGCCGCCCGGCTGCTCGCGGAGCGGGACCAGTGGGGGGATCCCGGCCCGGACGCCCATGAGGTGAGTACGGCGGACCTGCGGGAACTCTCGGCGGGCCGGTGAGCCGACACCTTGGTGGTAATGGGGGAGGAACGCCCCGCCAGAAGGTGAGAAAGATTCTACGTTTGTCCCTGGCGGGCCCGGCGGTCGTGCCCGTCGGCTGGAGGGGGACGAATGATTCGCCGTCGGTTCATCGCCCGCGGGCTGCTGCCGGTCGCCACCGGACTGAGTCTGCTTGCGCCCGCCGTACCGGGCTCGGCGCAGCCCGACCATCGGCCGGACAGGCCACCGGCCCGCGACGCCGTTGACGCCTCGTCGAGTAGTCGTCTGGAGATCCGGGCGCCCCGCGAGTTCAGCGGCATCGCCTGGCTCACCACCGAGGAGAGCGACGAGGTGGTGCAGGAGGTCTTCCTGGTCTGCCACGACACCCGGGACAACGATGCCGAACGTGACCTGCCACGACTCTCGATCGTGCGGACGCCCGTCGATCCGAACGGCATCATCGTTGACGAGCTCGATGTCGACTTTCCCGGCCGTAGTGTGCCGAATGACCTCGAGAGCATCGCCCGGCTTCCCGGCCGGAACGCGGCCCTGCTGGCGGAGAGCAACGCCGACGGCGACGACCCCGACCCCACGATCTACCTCGCCCGGTGGGACAGGGACCTCAACGTCGAGATCGTGAGCGCGGTGCCGTGGCCCGAGACGCCCGAGCCGCTCGTGAACGTCGAGGCGACGGCCGTGGTGACGGTCCGCGGAAAGGACTACTTCGTCTACGCCGAGCGTGCGGAGGGCCGGGACACCACCTTCATCAACATGACCCGGCTGAAGGTGTATGAGGACGGTGAGATCAGGTTTGGTCGGCGGTGGACCTCGGTTCCCTTCACCCCGCCCGAACCACCGGATGGGCGACCCGCCTCCGGCATGGACATCGACAAGTGGGGCAACATCTACGTCTCGTCCGCGTACGACCCGGGCGACCTTGGCCCGTTTGACAGTGCGGTGTACCGCGCGGCGACAGTCCGGGAGGGGGGACGTATCGGCGCGTCGCTACGCCCGGTCGAGCCGCCCCAGGAGCTGGCGCGAAGCTCCGGACTGAAGGTCGAAGGCGTTGGACTGGTCGCCGGCTCGTTTCCGATCTTTATCGGTGACGACGACGAAGACTATGGCGGCCTGCTGCGTCAACTGCGGGTGACGGGCGAGTAGGCAGGCTTTCGATCCCTTCCCCCTCCCCGCTTGGCTGGGGCGGCGAGCTACAAGGTCGTTCTGAGAGCATGCCGGGATGGCGATTGGCGATCTTTCCCGCACGGATCAACGGACAACGCCTGGCTCACCGGGTCACGTCGCGGCTCCGCGTCGGGGCGCCGAGCCGCTGGGCACCTCCTTCTGGCGGTTGTGGTCCGCGTCAGCGGCGTCGAACCTCGCGGACGGGATCGCCAAGCTTGCGCTGCCGCTGATCGCGGTCAGCTTTACGGACTCGCCGGTACTGGTGGCCGGGGTGGCGATGGCGTTCAGCCTGCCGTGGCTGCTGGTCGCGCTGCTGGCTGGTGCATTGGCCGACCGGCTGGACCGCCGCCGGGTGATGGTGGCCGCCAACACGGTGCGCGCGGTGTTGTTCGGGGCGATGGCGCTGGCCACGGCCCTGGACGCGGCGTCGATATGGCTGCTTTACGCGGTGGCGTTCGGTGCCGGCGTCGCCGAGACGCTCTACGACACCTCGGCGCAGTCGATCCTGCCGCAGGTGGTGTCGCGGGACGCGCTATCGCGCGCCAACGGACGGCTGAACGCGGTCGAGTTGACGGCGAACCAGTTCGTCGGCCCACCACTGGCGGGGTTCCTGGTCTCCGCCGGCGTGGCGTTGGCGGTGGCGGGGCCGGCGGGGCTGTGGGTGGTCGCGGCCGCGGTGTTGCTCCTCCTCCGTGGCCGCTTCCGGGTCGCACGGGACACCCCGACCAGCTTGCGGACCGACATCGGGGAAGGCCTCCGGTTTCTCTGGCGACACCAGCTGCTGCGCACCTTGGCGGTGATGGTGGGTATCAGCAACTTCACGATGAGCGCGGTCCTCGCGGTGCTGGTGCTCTACGCGGTCGGTCCCGACTCGGCGATGGGGCTCACCGAGCCGGGGTACGGCCTGCTGCTCGCGACCTTGGCCGTCGGCATTGTGCTCGGCTCGTTGGTCGCGGGGGCGATTGAGCGACGGCTGGGTCGCTCCGCCGCACTCGGCGTGGCAATGGTCGCCGCCGCCGTGCTTGTCGGCGTACCGGCGTTGAGCACCAACCCGTTTGTGGTGGGCGCGGTGTACTTCGGTGGCGGGATTCTGGTTGCCACCTGGAACGTCATCACGATCTCGCTCCGTCAACGGATCACCCCCGACCGGCTCCTTGGCCGGGTCAACAGCGGCTACCGGCTGCTTGCCTGGGGCGGCATGCCCCTCGGTGCGCTCACCGGCGGTCTGTTGGCGGAGTGGCTCGGCCTGCGCGCGGTTTTCGCGGTCATGGGTGTGCTGGCGTTCAGCATGGTCATCGGATTGTTCTGGGTGACCGACAGTGCGATTGACGCTGCCGAGCGGGATGCGGAGCAGCAGGTGTGAACGCCCTTGGCTCCGCGCCGGAGGTCGGGTCCGTCCGGCGCCTCGGCTGAGGGTCGGTCTGCGCTCAGCGAGTCGGGTCAACGCTGATCGGCCGCTCGAAGAACGACTCCAGGACGACGATGGTCTGGGTGCTGGTGACTCCGTCGATGGCGAAGAGGCGTCTCAGGAGGGCTTGCAGGTCTTCGGTGGTGGCGGTGCGAACCTTCACCAGCACGCTCGCCGTGCCGGCGGTGATGTGTGCCTCCTGGATTTCGGGTATGGCCGCGAGTGCGTCCCGGGTGGCCGCGTCCCCCATCCACTCGTCGGCGCCGAGCATCACGTAGGCGAGCACGCCCCGGCCGACGGCGGCCGGATCGACGTCAACGGTGGTACGCCGGATCACGCCCCGCTCGCGCAGCTTACGTACGCGTTCGTGCGCCGAACCGGCGGACAGGTCAACGGCCGCACCGAGGGTCGCGTAGGACTGGGTCGCGTCGTGCTGTAGGCGGGTAACCAGGACGCGGTCAATATCGTCAAGCATCGAACACCCATCGTGACGGAACAGCGAACGACTTGACCGTACCAGATTCGGAAGGCAGGCTAAGGTGTAGAACAACATCTGGCAAGGAGGCCAATATGCCTGACACTGTCCCTGCTGAGTTTCGACTGCTGGATGAGCGCTTCCGCGATCTCGACGGCGACTTTGTCCTGGAGGTCCTGCACGGAGATGCCCGGAAGTCGGAAGGCCCGGCCTACTTCGCGGCAGGGCGCTACCTGCTCTGGAGCGACATCCCCAACGACCGGCTGCTGCGCTGGGACGAGATCACCGGCGCGGTCGGGGTGTTCCGTCAGCCCTCGGGTTACGCCAACGGCAACACGGTCGACCGGCAGGGCCGGCTGGTCACCTGCGAGCAGGGAAACCGACGGGTAACCCGCACCGAGCACGACGGAACGATCACCGTGCTGGCAGACCGCTACACCGGCAGGCGGCTCAACAGCCCCAACGACGTAGTGGTCCGGGCCGACGGCACGATCTGGTTCACCGACCCGAGCTACGGCATCAACAGCGACTACGAGGGCAACAGGGCCGAGCCCGAGTTCGGTGGCGCGTGCTATGTGTTTCGGCTCGACCCGAGCACCGGGGACCTGCGGGTGGTCGCCGACGACTTCTTCCGCCCCAACGGTCTGGCGTTCTCCCCGGACGAGCAACAGCTGTTCATTGTCGACACCCGACAGGAACCCAGCCACATCCGGGTCTTCGACGTCGCCGCCGACGGGACTCTCAGCGGTGGCAAGATCTTCGCCGAGTGTGACTACGGGCGCTTCGACGGGCTGCGCATCGACGACGCCGGTCGGGTCTGGGCCGCGGCCTGGGACGGCGTGCACTGCTTCGATCCCGATGGCAGCCTCATCGGGAAGTTGCTCCTGCCCGAGCCCGTCGCCAATCTCACCTTCGGTGGACCGAAGCGCAACCAGCTGTACATCACCGCCGGCCAGTCGGTGTACGCGCTGCGGGTTACGTTCAACGGCGCCCGCTACCCGGAATCTAGCGCCCGATGACCGTGAACTGATCCTTGACCTCACCGCCCAGAGTGGATCTCTTGAGAAGTGGCATCGATGCGGTGACGAGCACCGCGAGCGTGATCGTGGCAATGCCGGAATACAGTAATGTGTCTGCGGCGCCCCAAAGTGCGACCAGTGGGCCGCCGAGCGCCGCACCCAAAGGTGTTGCCGTGGTAGTGACGGCTGACCGGGCTGCCAGGACGGACGTAAGTTCAGAAGCGTCTGCGGCCTGCTGGAAAAGAGAAATAGTGAACGCTGGAAATGGGCCGTAGATCAGTCCGCCGAGGGCGAAAGAAGTCATGGTTGCTAAAGTGCTGTTGGTCATGCCAAACGGAAGCAGGGTTAGCCCCCAGCCGAAGATTATGGCAATTACAGCCGGCCATCTAGGCGCGCGGGCCAAGGTGCCACCTGCGAAGCCGCCAATCACTGCGCCGACTCCGAACGCGGTCCAGAATGCTCCGAGTAGCTGGCCGCTACCAGCCAAGCTGCCGGCCACATAGAGCGGAAGACCAACCTCGACCGGACCGTAAAGGAAGAAGAAGGCGGCCGTGACTAGCAACAGGGCAACAAGATGGGGTCGCTGCGCGAGTATCCGGAAGCCGGCCATGACGCCAGTCCGCCGAGTGGTCGCCAGTTGTTGTGGAAGCTCCAGGCGGGCGACCGTAGTGAGAAGAATCAGGTACGAGATCGCATTGACTGCGAGGATTGCCGAGCCGTCTAGTTCCAGCAAGATTATCCCGGCAATCGCCGGGCCGATGATGATGCTAATCTGCTGGGAAACGCTCAGCAGGGCATTTGCGGGAAGCTGACGGCCATCGGCGAACAACCGACTGACAATAGCGTAGAGACCGGCGTTCCCCCAAGCCGAAAAGAGAGACGAAGCGGCGAGGAGGGCAATGTAGGTAAAGGTGTTGAGTCGGTCGGTGGCCGCCAGTGCGGCAATCGCTGCCAGCCCGAGAGCTCGCAGACCGGTGTTGGCGACGACCAACTTCTGTGAGCTCATGCTGCCGAACCATCGGCCTAGCGCAAGAGCTCCCACCGCGCCGGGCAGCGAATACGCCGCCAGCGACAGTCCAGCGACAACTCCCCCTTGATTCGGCTTTGCTAGCTGTATCGCCAACCAGGGTATTCCTACAAGTGCCATCCCATCGCCAAGGAAGGAAACGGCTGAAGCGGAGATCAGTCTGGAGTACCGGTTGTCGGTGAGGACCGGGCGATACGCGGAAAGAAGGGGGATTCGATTCCTGTCTACCATGCCAGCTTTCGGGAGTCCTTACGTGGGTCAACCAGTGGAGAAGGGCTGTGGCCATGGTCGACATCGACCCAGCCGTCGAACTCGGTCCCGGACGGTTCAAACAAAGTCCGCCATCTCTGCGAAGGCCGGACTCCCCATCGCCTCGGCCAGCATCGGGCGGATGGCCTGCGGGGGGACATCCTCCCAGCGCACGTCGCGGCCGATCGCGGCACCGATGAGGCGTACCTGCTCGGCTTGGGTGACCGTCTCCGGGCCGGTCAGCACGTAGGTTCGCCGGTCGTGCTGGTCACCGGTCAGCGCCTCGACCGCCACCGCGGCGATGTCGTCCTCGTGGATCAGTGAGCGGGCCGCGGCACCGTGTGGCCAGCGCACGACCCCCTCGGCGCGAATAGCGTCGGCCCAGCCCAGCGTGTTCGTGGCGAAGCCGGTGGGACGCAGCACCGTCCAGGGGAGGTCGCGTTCGATGAGGGCGCGCTCCACCACCGCCCAGAACGAGTTCGGGTCGGCTTCGGCGGAGGCGGCCGACAGGAACACCACTCGGGACCCGGCGCTGGCCAGCACGTCCGCGAGGTCCGGCGCGAGCTGAACGGTAGCGGCGGGGTCGACGAACGGCCAGATCAGGAACACGGCCCGGACCCCGCCCAGGTGCGGGCGGAGGGTCGTGGGATCAGCCAGGTCGGCGGTGACCGTCGGTACCCCCGCCGGAAGTGCTGCCCGACTGGGGTCGCGGACGACGGCACGGACGTCGTGACCTGCGGCGGTCAGCCGCGCCACCACCCGCCGACCGACGGTGCCCGTCGCGCCGGTAACCAGGATCATGAGTTTCCTCCAGGAACGCTCCGAAAGCGGTGGAGAAACGGTAAAACCTCAACCGTGGTTGAGGTCAACCGCTTCCGCGCGTCGGAGCCAGCGCTATGCGCCCTGTCCCTGGTTCTGCATGAGCCCGCCGTCCATGAAGTAGGTCGACCCGGTGACGTAGTTCGCGTCGTCGCTGGCCAGGAAGACGGCGAGCTTCGCGATCTCCTCCGGCTGGGCGGCCCGCTTCCACGGGATCGACTGCACCTGCTCTTCCAGGTACTGCGGATCGTCGATCGCGCGTTGGTTGAACGGAGTGAGTACCATGCCGGGCCCGATGTTGTTGACGTTCATGTGTATCGGGGCGACCTCCAGGGCGATGCTCTTGGCCAGCTCCAGCATGCCGCCCTTACTGGCGTCGTAGTCGGCGCCGCCGGCTCGGGCCACCTCCTGGTGGATGGAGGTGATGTTGATGATCTTTCCGTGTCCGCCATGGTCGCGGCGGTGCCGGACGAACCGCCGACAGCAGAAGAACATCCCGTACAGGTTGGTGCGGATGGCGTGGTCCCAGGTATCGGTGTCCAGGTCGACGACCGGGATGCCGGAAGCGTCCACCCCGGCGTCGTTCATCAGGATGTCCAGCTCTCCGAACGTCGCCAGGGCCTCGTCGAACATCGCCTCGACCTGGTGCTCGACGCTGATGTCGCCCTGCACCACCACGGCTCGCTGACCGGCCTTCTCGACCTCGGCCTTGGTGTGGCTCGCCCCCGCGTGGTCATGCAGGTAGTGCACCACCACGTCGGCACCCTCCCGGCCGAACTCGATCGCGGTGGCCTGCCCGATACCGGAGTCCGAGCCGGTGATCATCGCAGTTCTGCCCATCAGTCGTCCGCTCATCAACGTGCTCCTTCCCTTGACTGCCATGACGTCGACGGGCATCGGCCGTCGCCATCCACGCCGAAGCAGGTATCCGCCTTCCTGCGGCCACACCGAGGGTGCGGCTAACCTCCTACCCTCTTGGTTCCTGCTGCCTCGACCTGGCCGATGGTCCAGGCGGCGTTGATCAGACCGATATGGGACAACGCCTGGGGGAAGTTGCCGATCAGGCGCCCGTCGCGTCGGTCGATCTCCTCGGCGAGCAGACCGAGATCGTTCACCCGGGCGGTGACGGTCTCGAAGACCTGCCGAGCCCGATCGACGCGCCCGGCCAGAGCCAGGGCCTGGACCAGCCAGTACGAGCAGATGATGAAGGCACCCTCGTCCCCGGCCCTGGTCCAGCGTTGCACCAGACCGTCCTGGACCAGGTCTCGTTCGATGGCATCCACCGTGGCCAGGATCTTGTCGTCGTCGGCGGGGAGGAACCCGAGGATGGGCATGACCAGGACCCCCGCATCCAGGTGGTCGGAGCCGAACGCACCGGTGAACGCCGTGCTCGAGCTGTTCCACCCCTCGGTGAGGATCGCCGTGCGGACCTGCGCCATCGCCTCCGACCACCGCGGGACCTTCGCCTCGGCATCCAGAAGTCCGGCGAGCTTGACGGCCCGGTCGAGGGCCACCCAGCACATCACCTTCGAGGTCAGGTAGTGCCGCTGACCCTCGCGCCCCTCCCAGATTCCGGCATCGGGCTCCCGCCAGGTGTCCGCGGCCCGGTCGGCCAGGGAACGGAGCAGGCCGGCGGCGGCGGGCGACAACTCGGTGAGCTGGTCCCGCAGGACCCAGGCACACTCGATGACCTCGCCGATGACGTCGAGTTGCTTTTGTCGCCAGGCATCGTTGCCGACCCGGACCGGGCGGCTGTCCCGGTATCCCTCAAGGTGCTCGAGGGTGTGCTCGGTCAGATCACGCTCGCCACCCGCGCCGAACATGATCGGGACATGGTCCTCCGCCTCCACCGCGCCCACCGATTCGGCCATCCAGTCGAAGAACCGGTGCGCCTCGTCCGGGCAGGCGGCGACCCAGAGCGCCTTCAGGGTGAAGGCGCCGTCGCGGAGCCAGCCGAATCGATAGTCCCAGTTCGCCTCGCCACCGACCTCCTCGGGCAGGGACGTGGTGGGGGCGGCGATCACGGCTCCGGTCGGCTGGTAGGTCAGCGCCTGCAGCACGAGGGCACTGCGTCGGACCTGCTCCTGATAAGGCCCTTGGTAGCCCTGGTGGAGGCGGTCCCAGGACCGCCAGGCGGCGATGGTGTCCCGCAGCGCGGCACGCCCGTCGAGAGGAACGGTCGGGGGGTCGGTGGACCGTCGGTGGTGCAGCGCGAACACCGCGCTCTCTCCCTCGGCGAGGCTGAACTCTCCGGTTACCAGGGAACCGTCGACGGTCAGGTCGTGGTCGCTGGTAAGGGTGAGTCGATCGGCGCCGCCGGAGATCTCGATCCCCGTCGTGGCGCCGGAGACGGTGGGGCTGACCAGGCCGTACTCGGGCCGGGCCGCCACTTCGACCGCCACCTGTGCCGTGCCGGCGATTGCGTCGACCCGGCGCAGGAGGACGTGCGGCGAGCTGAGGCCGATCTGGTGACCGCGTTCCCCGATGCCGAGGCTGAGGGCATCGGTCAGCCGCAGCACCCCGTCCTGGGTACGAAAGTCGGTCCGGACGACCATCGTTCCGTCGAGGTAGCAGCGGCTCGTCGTGTACTGCCCGTGCGGTCGGATCCACCAGTGGCCGCCGGCGGAGCCGAGGAGGCGCGCGAAGACGCTTGGCCCGTCGAACCGCGGTGGACACCACCAGTCCACGGAACCGTCCGACGACACCAACGCCGCGCCCTGGCAGTCGCCCAGAAACGCATAGTCACTGATCTCCGCCACACCCGGCTTCTACCCTCGATGGCACTTGTTACGCCTCAGATAGTGATCACTACTTTCGCCCGCGCGTGTTCGCCCTCGAGATACCGAAGGGCCTCGGGCACCTCGTGGAGCGGATAGCTTCGGTCAATGACCGGGGTGAGGTGACCGGCCTCGGCATGGTCGCGGAGCACGTCGAGGTGCTTCCGGCTGGGCGCGGTGGTGAGAACGGCGATGCGGTGTCGGACGAAGGGCGCCAGCAGTCGCCCGCGGGTAATGAGCCAGACCGGTCCGACGAGGCTACCGCCGCGGTAGACCCCGCCACCGGAGAGAATCAGCGTCCCAGTGGGGGTCAGGACTCGCCGGAGTGCGGTGAGCGAGCGGTTGCCGACCAGGTCGAATACGACGTCGTACGGGTTGGGGTCGTCGGTGAAGTCACTACGGGTGTAGTCAACGACCCGGTCGGCGCCGAGAGAGCGGACCAGGTCGGCGTTACGGGTACTGCACACTGCGGTCACGGTCGCGCCGAGCGCCTTGGCCAGCTGCACGGCGAGGGTGCCGACGCCGCCGGAGGCACCGTTGATCAGGACGCGGTGGCCGGGCACGACCTGCCCGATGTCCGCCAGCCCCATGAGCGCGGTGACGCCGGCGAGGGGCAGGGCGGCGGCCTGCTGCGGCGTCAGGTTCGTCGGCTTCGGTGCGACCAGGGCTTCGGGTACGCGGACGTACTCGGCGAAGGCGCCGTTGGGGTCGCCGAGGTCACCGAAGACCGCGTCGCCGGGACGGAACTGCCGAACGTGGGCGCCGACGGATGCGACCACGCCGGCGAAGTCGCGGCCCCGAATGCGTGCCCGAGGCTTTGACCGGCCCAGCGCCAGTCGTGCCATCCGCGGATCGCCGCGCATCACATGCCAGTCGTAGGCGTTGAGGGCTGCGGCTTCGACCCGCACCAGCACCTCGTTGGCGGCGGGGACCGGCGGGTCAACCTCCGCGAGGGTGAGGGACTCCGACGAGCCGTATCGGTCTTGCACGATGGCCTGCATTCTCCACTCCAAGGTGTACGGCGTACGCTGCTGTCCGAACAGGGTAGGGTGTACGCCGTACACCCGTCAAGGCGGTTAAGGTTTCCACCATCGCTGGAGACGAGGAACGAGATGGCTGAGCAGAACGAGGTGCTTCGCCGAACGCCGCTGAGCAGAGAGCGAGTCCTGCGGGCCGCCGTCACCCTCGCCGACGAGGGCGGGACCGACTCCCTCAGCATGCGCAACCTTGCCCAGGACCTGGGCGTCGTGCCGATGGCTCTCTACAAGCACGTGGCCAACAAGGACGAACTGGTTGCCGGCATGATCGAGGTGGTGATCGGCGAGATCGACCCGCCGGTGGCCGACGCTGACTGGAAGCACGCGGTCCGGGAGCGAATTCTCTCCGCGCGGCGGGTGTTGCAGCGTCACCCCTGGGTGTCCCTCGCCATCGAGTCGCGGAAGACGCCGACGCCGGCCATCCTCGCCTACCTCGACTCGATGGTCGGCACGCTCCGAAATGGCGGCTTCTCCGTTGACCTTGCCCACCACGTGATGCACGCGATGGGCAGCCGCACCCTGGGCTTCAGCCAGGAACTCTTCGACACCGCGCGGAACGCCGGCCGGACCGGCGCGACCAGTCCGGAGCCGCCGGCGGCCCGACCAGCGCAGTTCGCCGACCGATTCCCCAACCTCGCCGAGATCGCCGTGGTGGCGTCCCACGACGGTTCGTCGGTGGTGGGGCGTGGCTGCGACGACCAGTTCGAGTTCGAGTTCGCCCTGGACCTGTTGCTCGATGGCATCGAACGGCTGCATCAGCAACGCTGGACATCGTCTCGCTGAGGGTGCCTTCGTGGCCAGTAGGCCACATCGCGCTACCGACTTGGGTAGGGCTTTCCCCAGTAAAGACTGGCTGGTTCGCCGTATTTCCAGGAGCACTCCGCGTTCCTAGGCTCGGGACGACGGGAGCGGTTCGTCGGCCGGTGTGCTGACGTCGTCGTGCTGCTCTCCACCGACTTGGGTTGGGATTGGGGAGATTGCCGTGAGCGGTATGTCGAGGAAATTCTCTGTTCGCCTCCTCGTGGGGTCGGTAGTACTAGCCCTCGCCGCCCTGGCAGTCGCCACCGGCGGGGGCGAATTGGAGCGAGACAGCAGGGCTACCCCGGAATGGGAGAGGCCGTTTCCGGTCGCGGAGAGCGTCTATCCGTTCCCGTCAGAGGTCTACCAGTGGCGTGGGTTCGCATACCACTATGTGGATGTGCCGCCAGCGGCGGGCGGCGCGCCCAAGGGTACCGTTTTGGCGGTACACGGGAACGGCACCTGGAGCATGATCTACCGGAAAATCGTCGACCCGTTGAGCGCGGCTGGCTTTCGGGTGATCCTGGTCGACCACCTCGGTTTCGGCTTCTCGGACAAACCGGGGAC
This sequence comes from Salinispora tropica CNB-440, assembly GCF_000016425.1. Classification (GTDB taxonomy): domain Bacteria; phylum Actinomycetota; class Actinomycetes; order Mycobacteriales; family Micromonosporaceae; genus Micromonospora; species Micromonospora tropica. The sequence continues at coordinate 748,212 of NC_009380.1, forward strand.
CGGCGAGTTCGACTACATGCCGAGTTCGCACACGACGGTGCTGCGGGACTTCATCGCCGACCTGGCCCTGGACGATCTCTACCTGGTACTCCAGGATTGGGGCGGACCCATCGGACTGGCCGCCGGAGTCGCCACCCCGGAGAAGGTGCGTGGTCTCGTGCTGATGAACACCTGGGCGTGGAAGCTCGACCACATCGAGCAGGGACAGACCGGATTCATGCACGCGGTGCACGACCGTGGGCGCCATGCGCAGCTGGAACCAGAGTTCTACACGCAGGGCGAGCTCATCCGCCGCGGTGCGATCGGGGTCGCCGAACGCAACGCGGTGGAAGGATCGGCGGAGTACGCGGCACTGCGGGACGCGATGTGGGGGCCCTACCTCACCCTGGATCCCCCGCACGAGCTGCGCTATCCGGAGGTGAGCCAGCCCGTGCACATCTCCGCCACGGCGACCGTCGCGGACGGCGCCTTCCTCGATCAGCTCGACCGCGAGTTGGCCACGCTGCGGTCGAAGCCGGTCTTCTTCGCCTTCGGCGACGATACGGCCTTCGGGCCGTACAAGGTCGACCTGGCGATCCTCGGTGGCGAACGGGAACTCTGCATGCCCGGCTACCGTCCGGAGACCGAGGAGGTCACCACCCGGACCAACTGCGTTGACGACGAGACCGGTGCGGCCTACTGGTATCCGTTGGAGCGGTTTCTGTCGGAGTGGAACCCCCACGCGGTCGTCGGCCAGTGGCGGGACACCACCCACGGCCACTGGGTGCAGGACGAGGTCCCATCGGTCGTGGTCGAGGCGGTGAAGTCCGTCCACGCGGCGGCGGTCCGACCGTGAGGCGGATGAGTCCCGTCGCCGTGTATGGATGTGTGATCAAGTTCGGGCTCTCGTCTGGTGGGCTTGTTGGGCCGGGAGCGGGCTCCTCCGCTAGCGTGAAGAGGTATCCACAAATGAACGACGAGGCGACCAGGAGTACCAGATGCCACGCCTGACTATTGTTGCCAACATTCACGCCAAGCCGGACCAGGTGGACCTGGTCAAGGCGGAGCTGAAGAAGCTCATCCCGATTACTCGGGGAGAGAAGGGGTGCATCAACTACGACCTGCACCAGGACACTAGCAATCCGGCCCACTTCGTCTTCTATGAGAACTGGGAGTCCCGCGACCTGTGGCAGGCCCATATGAACGCCGAACACCTACAGGCGTACGCGGCGGCGACCGCCGGCAAGGTGGACGAATTCGTACTCAACGAGATGACCCAGATTGAGTGACGAGTCGTCGGGTGGGTGGGTTGGTTCGGGTGCGCAGTGCAGGCGTGGTCGGGGAGCGAGGTCACCCTGATTGCGTCCAGTGGATCCAGAGCGGCAGCAGCAGTAGTGCCGCCATCGAGCTCTTCACCACCAGTGTGGCCGACATCTCGACGTCAACGCGGTAGCGCTGCGCGACGATGAACAGGTTCTGTGGTGCTGGCATCGCCGCGATGAGGACGAGATAGGTCAGCCAGGGGCCGTGGATACCGAACACGTGCTCGGCGGCCAGCCAGACTGCGAACGGGAACAGCAGGCAGTTGACCGCGATCAGCCAGATCTCCTTGCCGGTGGTGTGGCGGACGCTGATCCCCCTGCCGCCCAGGTATCGGCCCACTGCTGTTCAGATAGGGCATCGGTGCAGGTCAGCGTGGTGCGCTGAGCGCGGTTGGCCGGGGCCGGTACGGTTGCCGGTCGTGACGTCACCGGGGCAGTCTTCGGGCCGGTTGACCGACCCCATCGGGTTGGGGGTGCTCTCGGCCCGGTTCCTCCGGGACCTCATCGAGAACGCGATCAACCGGACCGGTGTCGGGAGAAGCGTAGCCGTCGACTGCCAGCGCACGTGATGATCTTTGCTACTGGGGCGCGGATGGCTGGCTCGGACGCGGTTCTGGGTGCTAGAAAGACTGACGTGGTCCCGTTCCGCCCGGGATCGAGGCTTCTGGACGACCTTTAGACTAAGGTCGCATTCCGTGATCCGGCTTCACCCGGACAATCGGAAGGACTACACATGATCGACACCATGCAGATGAGGCCTATCAACCCCGAGTCGGTGCCGGAGGCCAAGGGCGGTTACCACAACGCGCTGGAGGTCCAGACTGTCGGGCGGATGCTGTTCATCAGCGGACAAATCCCGCAGACTCCAGACGGCCACGTTCCGACGGCTCCCGAGGCGCAGTGCCGACTGGTCTGGCAGAACATCCAGGCGATTCTCGCCGACGCCGGTATGGGCGTCGACAACCTGGTCAAGGTCACCACCTTCTTGGCCGATCGCCGGTTCGCCGAGGTCAACACCCAGGTCCGTAACGAGGTGCTCGGCACCCATCGCCCTGCATTGACGGTGATCGTGACCGGCATTTTCGACCCCGAGTGGATCATTGAGGTCGAGGCTATCGCCGTCGCATAACCGGTCACCGGCACGGAACTCACCGTCGCTTAGTCGCTCGGCCGGGCGGACGTGGGGGGGACGCTGGCTTTGCAGGGCAACGGACTGGTCACACTGCACAATGGGTCCATTTCACGCACGTAGGCGCGAACGAGTTCGGGAATCCAGTAGTGCCCGTTCGGTAGTGCCTCGGCAAGCCCTGCATCGACCAGGTGTTCAGCAGCGATCTCTGCGGCGGCCATCGATTGACCCGACAGCTCGGCGAGCCGTGACACGCTGACGGCGTCCTGGTTGAGTCGGCTGAGCAGACGCAGCACGCGCCGCGCTACGCCGTCGCCGTATCGCGCAAGCACCCGCACTGCGGCTGCCAGCGACTCCCGCATCGTCATCGACTCGCAGACCAGAGCATCGAGTCGACAGGCAGGGTCGGCTAGCCGGGAAACGAACGCGGTCAGCGACCAGCTCTGCCGAGTCTGAAGCCGGGCAGCCGCTATCCGCAAGGCAAGGGGCAGCGCATCGCAGCGCTGCACCAGAGTCCGCGCTGCCTCGGGTTCGGCGTCCACCCGTTCGGCACCGAGGTGGTAGCGAAGGACGTCGAGCGCGTCCTCGGTGTCCAACGAACCAACATAGACGCCAAAGGCGCCATCTAGGGTTGTCAATCCGGACCGTGAGATGATGATCAAGGCACAATCAACAGGCACCGGCCCGAGGACACGTAGCTGCGCGGCGGTTGCCACGTCGTCGAGGACGACCAGGATCCGACGGCCGGTCAGCAGGGTTGACCAGTCCGACGCGGGGTGGTCGCTTATCGGCGGCGATAGCCCGAGTGCTTTGGCCAGGACACTTACCACCCGGGCGGCCTCTACCGGGCCGTCGGGCGTGCCCCCGCCCATGGGCACGAACACCGGTCCGCCGAGATACTGTGTGCTCAGTTCGTGGGCGGCGCGCACTGCCAGGGCGGTTTTGCCAGCCCCGGCTAGGCCTTGAACCAGGCCCAGCCGTCCGGACCGCACCCCGCTGACTAACCTGTCCAGCTGGGAACGCCGACCATATAGGGCCACCGGATCGGTGGGGAACCGGTTGGCCAGCGGGCTGGACGTAGTCGTCCGGGCGGGTGGATGGGCTCCGTCGCGGTACAGCCGCAGCAACGGGTCGTTGCGAAGAATCCGCTGTTCGAGGTTTCGTAGCGACACGTTGGGCTCGATGCCTAACTCGTCGACGAGCAGCCGCCGCAGGTCGCGGTACACGCCCAGGGCGACTGCCTGCTGTCCATCGCGATACAGGGCAGTCATCAGTTGGGCGTGCAGGCGCTCTCGCAGGGGGTGCTGGTTGACGAGTACCTTGAGTTCTGGCAGCAGCATGCCGTGTCGGCCCAGCTCGAGCTCCGCACCGATGCGCGCCTCGACCGTCGCGATCCGGGTCTCTTCCAGGCGAGCCACTTCAGCTGTCACTAGCGGGGTAGGTCGGACGTCGGCTAGCGGGACGCCGCGCCATAGCGCTAACGCCGCGTCGAACCCCTCGACGGCGGCCTCCGGCAGGCCGGCCGCGAGGTCGGCGTGGGCTTGCCGGATGAGCCGTTTGCACTCGCCAATGTCGATTGACTCCGCAGCGACCACCAGGCGGTAGCCGGGGCTGCGGGTGGTCAGGAACTCGCCGTCGCGGTCGTCGAGGGCACGGCGCAGCCGCCAGGCGTACCCGGCGACCAGGTTGCTGGCCGAGGTCGGCGGATGATCGTCCCAGAGTTCAGCTATCAGTTGTTCAAGCGATACCGCCTGGTTGGCTTTAAGCAGTAGAACCGCCAGCAACGCGCGTTGTTTGGCGGATCCGATCCCCTGCCACTGAACGCCGTCGTAGATCTCCATCGGTCCCATCAACCGGAAACGCGGGCGGGCGGGTGATGCTTGCCGGGTGATCGGCATTTCTGCTCTCGATTCGTGAGCCCGGTGGAATAGCTGCCGCTCAGACCAACCCCACGTCGGCCGCGAGGCGACGGCGGTCGACCTTGCCGTTGGCGTTGACCGGGAAGAATTCGACGTGGTGGTATTGCGTTGGTGCCATGTAAGGCGGCAGGTGCTCGGCCACCAGCCCAGCTAGCGCCGTCTCCGCCAGTGAGTCGCAGGTATACAATGCGTGTAGCTCTACTCCACCTGCGCGGGCGGGCACCGCCAGGACAACGACCTCGTGCAGGCTCGGATGTCGGCGCAGGACTGACTCGATTTCGCCCGGCTCGATCCGGTATCCGTGGATTTTGACCTGGTCGTCGATCCTGCCTAGGTGGACCAGTTCGCCATCCTCCTGGCGGACCCGGTCCCCCGTCCGGTACCAGTTCTGTGGGCCGGGCAGCCGATCAACCTGGGTCGTCCGGCCGTCGGTGTGGTCGACGAATCGGCCATGGTTTTGGGCGGGGTCGAGGTAGCCGTCGAACCGTTGGCTGCCCCGTATGCAAAGCTCGCCTTCGTTGCCGGCGGTCCCATCGGGTGCGAGCAAAACCCCCTCCAGGTGTGGGTGGACACGCCCGATAGGAACGGTGTCGTTGCTGGTTCGCGGCCACCGCGCGGGATCGGCAGGAAGTTGGTAGCGGGTGCAGGTGACTGTTAGTTCGGTAGGCCCGTACAGGTTTGCCAGGGTGCTGCCGGGCGTGGCGTCCGCCCACGCCCGCGCCTGGGTCAGGGTGAGTTGCTCGCCTGCGAAGAGGCTCCACCGCAGGCTGGGCATGCTGCCAGGACGCAGGCTTCGCAGGCGGCCAGCGAGGGAGATCACTGACGGTACTGAGAACCAGTGGGTGATCTGGTTGTCGTTGACGTAGCGGATGGGTGCAAGTAGATCGTTAGGCGCGGCGACCACCAGCAGCGCTCCGGACAGCCAGGTGACGAACATGTCGAATACCGATGGGTCAAAGGTCAGCTCGAAGGTCTGCGACAGGCTTGCCCCCGGCTGCACCTGGTATGTCTCGATGCAGTGCGCCATGTAGGGAATGAGGTTGCGGTGGCGGACCGGCACTCCCTTGGGCGTTCCGGTGGAGCCGGAGGTGAACAGGATGTAGGCGACGTCCTCGGGGTCCCCGACGTATGGTTCCGTCCACCGTTGAGTGGGTACGTCGTACCAGTGGTGCTCCGGGGTGTCAGGCAGGTACAGAACCTTGATCGTTCCGGCTGCTTCGTCGGCCACCCGCCGGCCCGCGTCGTCAGCGAGTAGGGCGTCTACCCCAGCGTGGGCGCAGGTGCGTCGAATACGTTCCGCTGGTACATCGACTCCCAACGGTACGACGGTCGCAGCCAGCCGCAGCGTGGCCAGATATCCGACGTATGCCGCGAGGCTGCGCGACGCGCAGAGCCCAACGGTCCGAGGCGGTTGGCCATGCAGTTCGACCAGTCGGGTGGCCAGCCGTTCGACGTGGTCTAGGAGTTCGGCGTATGTGAGCTGGTGTCCGGCGACGCGCAACGCTAGGGAGTCGGGATGGCGACGGACGACGTCGGCGAACCCCTGGAATAGGGTGAGATTGTCTACGTTCACCGAGAGCCGCCAGTGGTTGCTGTCTCTGGCAGGTCCTCACCGTCGTCGGTGGTGCCCGTGTTCCCGTCCTGTTCCCCGCGGGGCGCCGGGGTGGCGGGGGCTCCGGTCGGGCCGTCGACCTCCGCAATCCGCTCTCGTGTCACTACCTTGAAGAACGGATAGATCAGCAGCACGCAGAGGACGGCGAAGAAGCCGAACGCCACTCGGTAGGAGAAGATCTGGGCGAGGATGCCGGCGAGGATCGCCGCGACCGGGGTCATGCCCCAGGCCACGAGGCGGCTGGCCGCGCTGAATCGGCCAAGCATGTCGGCTGGCACCAGCGATTGGGTGATGAACCGTGAGTTGACCGTCCACATCGTGCCACCAGCGCCAGCGACAAATGCTGCGGCACCGACGATCCAGGCACTGGACGGTGCTGCGGGCAGCAGCGCGGGAGCCGCTACGAGTCCGAAAGCGCCGATGATGTCGGTGAACATCGACCAACGCCGGCCAATCCAGCGGTTGACGGGCCCGACGATGACGGTACCGATGACCCCACCTGCGCCGAGGCAGGTAAGTAGGAAGCCATACTGCCGTTCATCGAGTCCGAGCGGACCACCGACGGCGTAGACCGGAATGAGGGCGAGCCAGGCCGCCCAGCAGCCGGCCATGATGGCGATGAGAAGCGCCATGGTCCGAAGCAACCGGTGCTGCCAAAGAAACCGGAGGCCTTCACGGATGTCCTTGTTGACCGATCGCTTGTGGGTGGTGGGCGGGGCAGCCACCTTGAAGTTGCCGACCAGCAGGAGTAGCAAGATCGCGCCGACGACGTAGGCGAAGCCGGTGACGCTGAGGGCTAGGCCGAATCCGATCGCCACGAGAAAGCCGCCGATTGGCTGCCCGGCGAAGCCGTTGAAGAGGTATTCAAGGGCTGTGATTCGTGCGTTGGCGGTCTCCCACCGATGTTTCGGTACAGCCGACGGGACGATGGAGACTCCGGAGATCCCGGCCACCACGTCCGCCAGGCCGATGACGAGAGCGGCGATGTAGATCAGTAGCAGGGTGGGGGTAGCGGTGAGCACGGCGACAAGGAGCGCGCCAACGGAGAGCATCCGAGCGATCTCGGCAGCCATCAGTAGGGCTCGTCGGTCCATCCGGTCAACTAGCACCCCGATATGCAGCGCCGCTACCAGCCACGGCAGGCTCATGATGGCTGCGACGGCGGTGACTACGATGGGTGATCGACTAATCTGGGCGGCGAGTAGCGGGAGGGCGATCCGGGCCACCGCGTCAGCGATGTTCGTGGTGCCCGTGAAGACGACCAGAATCCATTCGTTTCGTCTGGCTCCGTGCGGATCTGCCTGCAGTTTGGGTTGAGCTGTGGCCACGACAATCCCTCGCACAGTCTTGAGTTAAAATAGTGAGCGTAAATCCACCACGAATCGTGCACTCCACATGGAAGTCAGATAAGCACGATTTACCCAGTTGCACTGTCAGTCAAGTGACAGGGAATATCGGACGGATGGTTGACCGATCCCACCCGTCGTCGCCGCGCGATTTTAGATTGACTAGCCGCTAGGACTGATACAGGGTCGCCGACTTTCGCTGGCCGGGCGGTGATGGCATGTCGTGCGTGCATCAGCAGGTTGTTGATCAACAGCGAAAGGTCCCTTTCGTACCTTCCGTGGATACTCTGTGTAGCAACTGATAGCACCATAGGTCATACGAAGGGGTGTGTCTATCCACACACGTATATGATCATGCAACTGCTGGACAGAGTCGAGCTACAGGTGATACGCCCGCCGACGACTCGTTTTATGCGTAGCGAGAATTCTGTCAAGCCTGCCTGATCTGGGCGACTAAGGCAGCATTACCACCCCGTCGTCCTACCTTCAGCGATAACCAGCTTTTTTGTGTCGCCCACTCCACGTATGTGGAGAAGTTGGCAGCACCCACCGATGTAGCAACCATTGACGTTCCATCCCAAGAACATCGAGACAACATCGGGGCCAGGATGCTCGGACTTGAAATTCCAAGCGCAAATTCAGTCAGCCCACTTAGACGACGGCCGCCCCCTGTCCGATGCAATCGATCGGCGCGGTCGACCTCAGCGAACGGAAGCAGGGATGACGACTCCAGCCGACCTCGACCAGACGATCGCGAAGTACGCGTCGGTGGCCTTCGACGACTCGACTCCCCTGCTGGAGGCGGGTCTCGAATCGCTGTCCCTGCTGCGACTCGCCGTCGAGCTGGCCAACGACGACGACGCGGAGATCGACGCCACCCGCCTCGTGGACCTCCGCACCGTGGGTGACCTCAAGCAGTGGCTACACGAGCTGAGCGCCGTGGGCGCCGAAACCGGAGGAGGCGCACGGTGACCACGACTGCCGGGACGAAGCTCGCGACGGCAACCGCCCCGGCGCGGTTGCCGATCACCGAGTCGCAGAAGGGGCTGCTGGTCGTCAATGAACGCTCGCCAGGGCGCGCTGTATACAACCAGCTCGTCCGGTTCGACATCGACCCGTCGGTCCCCGACGAGATGATCGAGCGCGCGCTCGTAACAGTGGTCGCAGTCCAGCCAGCCATGCGTCAAGTCTTCGGGCTGCTACCCGAAATGCACGTCCGACTCACCCCGCCCCCGGGGCCGCAGGACTTTCCGCTCGAATGGGTCACGGCCCGGCAGCGTGACTTCGAAGAGGCGGTCGGCGCGGCTCAACGACGGATCGGCCGACCTGAATTCGACCTAGCCAACGGCCCCGCCTACCGTTTCGCCGTCGTTCGCTGCCTCGATGAGCCCCGCGTAGCGGTGCTCATGTGCGACCACCACATCATCCTCGACGGCGTTTCGATGGGACCTCTCGTACGGGACCTTCAGGAGGCGCTGTCCGGACGCCTCGCCGGGGCGGAGATCGAGCAGCGGCGCAGCGCCCGCGAGACGGCCTTCGTCAAGGAGTTGGCGGCGCAGAACCGCACCGCCACCTCCGACCGTGTCGTCGAACGGTCTCGAGAGTGGGCGGCCCGGCTGCGGGAGGTCCCGCCGCTTGTGCTGGCACCCCTGCCTGGTCGCGCCGTGCAGACGGAATTCACCGGCGCCCGCGTCGGCTGGCACCTCAGCCAGGACGAGACCGCCGCGCTATCGGAAACCTGCCGACGGCTGGAGATCTCACCGTTTGTCTTCTTCTCCGGTATCTACGGCACGGTACTGGCCCGGCACGGCAACGTATCCCGCGTGTTGGTCGGCAGCCCATTCATGGCCCGCCGCACGATCGGCGCGTTCGAACTCGGCGGCTTCTTCGTCAACACGCTTCCGGTCACCGTCGACGTGGAGTGGGGCCGCACGGTCGACGAGCATCTTGGCAAAGTGGTTCGGGAGTCCATCGACTTCTGTCGTGCGAATGTGGATGTCACCTTCAACCGCCTCGTCGCCGACGTGCAGCCCGACCGATCTAGTAACCGCAACCCGCTGTTCTCAGCGATGCTTGCCATGCAGGACACCTTCACGCCAGAGCCAGACGGACCCGTGCTGCGGGTTCTGGAGCCCGGCAACGGCACCGCCAAATTCGACCTCTGGCTGGGCGCCACGCCGGTCGACGGCCGCTGGCTGCTCGAAATCGAATACGACCGGCAGCTCATCGCGCCAGTGGTCGCCGACGGGTTGCTCACCTCGCTGCGTGATGCCGTCCGCTGGGCGGTCCGCGACGGTTCGCGCCGGCTCGGTGACCTCTTCGCCGACGCCTCTGGCGCGGCCAGCGTTCGCTCCGACGGCTGGATCAGCCCGCTGAACGGCGACACGCCATGGGACTGGGTCTCGGCGGCGGCTCGGCGGCGGCCCGACGCCCCTGCGATCGAAGACCCGAACCGTCAACTGAACTACGGCCAGTTGGTAGCTGAGGCCGAGCGGATCAACGCCGGCCTCGCTGCGCACGGCGTCAGCCCTCGAGCCGTGGTGGGCCTCGCCGCGATGACCCTGTGCGACACGGTCACGGCCATCTTGGCCATCCTGCGCCGTGGCGCGGCGTATCTTCCCCTGGATCCGGGCCTGCCCGCCCAACGGCTGGAGTACATGGTCCGGCGGGCCGGCTGCGAATTCATCGTCGGCGAGACGGTGGTGCCTGGCGTGCCCACAGTCACGGTGGCGGACTTGGCCGCCGCGACGCAGCCGGTGCCCGACTCGCTGGCCGACCCTACGGCCCCGATCTATGTCATGTACACGTCGGGCTCCACCGGGCAGCCCAAGGGCGTCCAGATGGGGCACCGACCGCTGGCCAACCTGACAAGCTGGCAGATAGCAGCCCTATCCATGGACGCCGAGACCCGCTTTCTCCAATACGCCCCGCTCGGCTTCGATGTCTCCTTCCAAGAGATCCTGCCGACTCTGGCCGCCGGCGGGACGGTGGTCTCCCGTGAGCCAGCCGACCGGCGGATGTTCACCGCCATGCTCACTCGGATCGCCGCCACCGAGGTGACGCACGTCTATCTACCGGTCGCGGCGCTGCGGCCCTTGGTGCAGATCGCCGCCGCCAGGGACACTCGACTGCCGGCGCTGCGCTACGTTTGCGTCTCGGGCGAACAACTCACCGTCGACGACGAGATCCGCGACTTTTTTCTCGCCCACCCGCACTGCACCCTGGTCAACCTGTACGGCCCTACCGAAACCCACGCGGTGACATCGCACCGGCTGTCGTACCGGGACTCGGTATGGCCGACCCACATGCCGATCGGTCAGCCGTACCCAGGGGTACGCGCATACGTGGTCGACGTAACCGGCCACCTCGCCCCGCCCGGCGTCGCCGGCGAGCTGCTCCTAGGCGGAGACTGCCCCGCCGACGGATACATCAACGACCCGGACAGCACGGTCGAGAGGTTTGTGCCCGACCGCTTTTCGGGCACCCCCGGTAGAACCATGTACCGCACTGGGGACCTCGTAGTACGCGACGACCGCGGTGACCTGGTCTTCCTGGGCCGGATGGACACTCAGGTCAAAATCCGGGGATACCGAATTGAGTTGGGCGAGATCGAAACCGTCGCGAACCAAGTCGATGGCGTTCGACAGGCGGTCGCGTTGGTCCGGGGCAGCGGCGTCGACCGGGAACTCGGCTTGATCGTTCGTCTCGACACCGACGCCACTTTCGACCCGGAGCAGGTCCGTCAACGGCTGGCAACGGCACTGCCGGTCTATATGCGGCCGCTGTGGATATTTGCAGTCGAGGTGGTTCCGACGACACCGACCGGCAAGACTGACCGGGACGCCCTCCTGCGGCTCGCCGACGAGCTGCTGGTCGATCAACAAAGCGCTGACACTGGTGAGGTCACCTACGCCGACGAACTGGAGCGGGACCTAGCCGGGCTGTGGGGCAGGGTACTCGATGTCGAGGGCATCCAGCCGGACCGTCCACTCATCGAGTACGGCGCCCACTCGCTCAACATCTTTACCACCCTCGCCGAGGTGCAGGAGCACTACGGGGTGGCGGTGCCATTGGTCGACTTCTTCGCCACGCCGACCGTGGCCACCCTTGCCGAACTGATCCGGGCGGGCGGGGGCGGCGACGCGGCGGTGACGTCATGACGACCAGGCTGCCCGGCCGGCTGGTTTCCCTGCTGCGGCGGGGCACCCGGCCCGCGTGCGTGCTGCTGCCGGGCGCCGGTGGTGGGCTGCACCCCTACTTGCGGCTCGCCGCGGCGATCGGCAAAACCCATAACGTCGCGGTGGTACGCGCGGCCGGCCTACTGCCCGACGAGGAACCGGAAGTCAGCATCGCCGACATGGCCGATGCGGCGACGCGGGCGCTGACCGCGGACCAGACGGTCCCGGCAGCTGTCTTTGGCTGGTCCCTTGGTGGCGCAGTGGCCTGGGAGCTGTGCGTGCGGCTGGCCGAATGGGGGTACCAGCCCGACCTAGTGCTGGTGGACGCGTCGCCGCTGCCGCGCCGTGCCACGGCCGAGGAGGACGCCCGCGTCCGCGAAACCATCATCGGGATGCTCGGGCCGCGCCCCGACCCGGCGACCGTCGAGCGGGTCCGACGGGTTTTCGACACGCAGGTCGCTGCCCTCGCGAGCTATCGGGCCGACCGCTCCTACCCGGGCCGCGTGTTGATGCTGATGTGCACCGACGAGGAGTTCACGTTTCGGGCAGAGGCCGAAGCCCGGTGGCGGGAGCTCGCGCCGGATCTAAGTGCCGGACGGCTCGACGCAGGCCACTTCGATGTCTTCGACCCCGAGCGCCTGCCGCAGTTGGTCGACGAGGTGACACCGTTCCTTGGTCGAGCCTCCGGGGCGGTGCTGCGATGAGGCCGCTGGGGGTCGTCAGCGGCGGCACCCGGGGCATCGGTCTGTCCTTCAGCCGCCGCCTGGTAAAGCTGGGCCATCGGGTAGTCGCACTGTACCGCGATGACGCCCTCGCGGCGGCAGCGGCGGCTGCGGAACTGGGCGAGGCGTTCCACCCGGTCCGGCTGGACGTCGCTGATGCTGACGCGGTAGGCGCAGCCGTCAAGACGACACTCGACGCGCACGGTCCGCCAACCGTGCTGGTGAATAACGCGGGAATCAATATCGATCGGCCATTTCTGCAGATGTCGACCGAGGACTGGCGGCGGGTGTTGGACACGAACCTCTCCGGCGTATTCCATCTGACCCGCGAGTTCGCGCCGGCGATGCTGAGGGCCGAGGGCGACAGCGTCGTCGTCAACGTGGGCGCCACCACTGGCATCCGTCCCCGCCTCAACGGCGCGAACTACTGCGCCAGCAAGGCTGGCTTGCTGCAGCTGACCAAGTGCCTAGCGCTGGAGCTCGCGCCCCGAATCAGGGTCAACTGCTTGATCCCGGGCATGACCGAGACCGACGAGCTAGTGACCCGGTTCCGGCTTGACGACCCAGCTGCCCGGGCGGCAGTGGTCGCGGAGATCCCCCGGGGCCACATTGGCACCACCGAGGAAGTCGCCGATGCCCTGGAGTTCCTCGTGGGGCCGGCAAGCAGATACCTGACCGGGCAAAAGCTAATCGTGGACGGGGGGCAGTTCATGTGGTGACCGATGTGGACAACATCCTAGACGGCGCGACGCGAGCCAGAGCCGAGCTTCCCACGCCCGGCGACGAACGCTACGACCGGTACTGCGAGGCGCTCGCCGACGAGCTCTCCTCGGGCTGGGCCGACGTGCTGGCGGCGAACGCCACCGACGTGGCCCAAGGCGTCAGGGCTGGTCTCGGTCCCGAGCTGGTCGACCGTCTGGCGCTTGGCAAGCGTCACCTCGACGCGCTGGTCGACCTGATTGCGCGCACCCGTGCGGCGCTGCCGACAGTGACCGCCCCGACCGTTGGTCACCGGGCCGGCAATGGCGCCACCGTGCGCCGGCTGCCCAAGCCGCTGGGTGTGGTCCTGATGATCTTTGAAGCGCGGCCGACAGTGACGGTGGAGGGCGCCCTGCTGCCTGTGGCGGTCGGCAACGTAGCCATCCTGCGCGGCGGCACGGAGATCGCAGCCACCAACCAGGCCCTCGCCGTCGTCGTCGGCCGGGCGCTGAAAGACGCGCAACTACCCATGGGCACGGTACAGGTCGTCACCGACCCCGACCGGCGGCTAGTGCGAGCCCTGCTCAAGCGGCGCGACAAGATCGATGGACTCATTCCCCGGGGCAGCCCTTCCCTGATCGACTACTGCCTGACCAGTTCCACCATCCCGGTCATCGCCAGCGGCGGCGGGGTCAACCACCTCTACGTCGACCGCAGCGCCGACCTGGAGCTGGCCGCCCGGATCGCCCTCGACAGCAAGCTCGGCGAGCCCACCGCCTGCAACACCCTCGAACTGGTCCTGGCCCACGAGGACGTGGCCGAGGAGTTGACTCGGGCCCTCGTGCGAGCCGGCGCCGAGCTGGCCGAGCCGTGGCTGCTGCGGGTTGACCCCCGGCTGACCGCCGCCGTGCCTCCCGAAGCGCCCGTGGCCGAACTGGCCGCCGCCGACGACGGTCGGGAGTTTTTGGAACGCGCGGTCGGCATCCGGCCCGTCGCTGGCCTCGACGAGGCGGTTGCTCACATCCGCCGCTTCGGTTCCCAGCACACCGAGGGCGTGGTGGCCGCTGACCCGGTCTCCGTGGAGGCATTCCTGGAAAGGGTGGACGCCGCCACGCTGGTGGTCAACGGCTCCCTGCGCCTGCACGACGGTCCGACGATGGGGCTGGGACCGGAGCTGTCTATCGCCACCGGCCGGCTACATGTCCGCGGACCCGTCAGCCTGTCTGCCCTGCTGACCTGGAGCTGGGTCGTCGACGCCGGGGGCAGGCTGCGCGGCGGAACGGAGGCGGCGACATGACTGACCGGCCTCACATCAACGACGCAGTCAAACGGCTGGTCGTACGCGAGTCACGGATCTCGGTCGACCCCGGCACCATCGACGACCTCGAGCCACTCAACGGTGACCTGCTACGAGTCAACTCGCTGGGCTTCCTCGGCATGCTCGTGCGGCTCGAGGACGAACTCGACGTCATGTTGCCGGACGACATCTTCGCCGGGCGGGCCTTCACGACCGTCGCCGACCTGGTCGACGTCGTCGTGGATCTGGTGAAGGAGGAGTCGTGACCGAGACACCTCGAGCCTGGCGCAGCGTCCTGCCGCACCTTGGCTACGAGCTGCCCGCCGATGTGACGCCGCAGCGCACCGGTGGCCCGATGATCGCCACTTTGCCGCTAGAGCTGATCCGGCAGAGTGTCGCAACCCGGGAGTTCTGGCCGATCCCCGAGCCGGTCGCCGAGCGATACCGAAGCTACCGGCCGGCGCCGCTGTGGCGGGCCCGGCGCTTCGAGGCCGAGATCGGAGCGACCGTCCCGATCTATGTGAAGTACGAGGGTGGCAACATCTCGGGTAGCCACAAATTCAACACTGCGCTGGCGCAGGCCCACTACTACCACCGCGCAGGCTTCCGGGAGCTGGTCACTGGAACCGGTGCCGGGCAGTGGGGCAGCGCGCTCGCCGCCGCGTGCGCCGCATTCGGCATAGCCTGCACCGTTTTCATGGTCGGCGGGAGCCTACGCGATAAGCCGTATCGGGGCAGCCTGATGCGCCTCTACAACGCGGAACTGCACGCCAGCCCCAGCCGACTGACACACGTGGGACGCGTTGCCGCCGAGCGGTCGGGGCAGGGCAACAGCCTCGCGTTAGCCATCGGCGAGGCCGTCGAGTATGCGAGAGCGGACCCCAAGCGGGCGTTTTGTATCGGCAGTGGCGAGACATACAGCATCCTGCACCAGTCGGTGATCGGCCTGGAAGCCATCGACCAGCTTGCTGCTCTTGACGCCAGCGTGGAGGCGGTGATCGGTTGCGTGGGTGCCGGCAGCAACTTCGGCGGGCTGGCCCTGCCGTTCTTCGCCGCCGACTCCGCCGGGGAGCGGGACGTGCCCACCGAATTGATCGCGGTGGAGTCCAGCACCACCCCGAAACTCACCCGTGGGGTGTACGCCTTTGACCACACGGACTCCACCGGCACCGGACCGATGGAGGCGATGTACACGATCGGCAGCGGGTACGCGATCCCCGCATCGCACTCGGCGGGATTGCGCTTCCACGGTGCGGCGAAGCTCATCTCTGCGATGCGGTACCGAGACCAGATCTCGGCGTTGGCGGTGGGCCAGCGGGAGGCGCTGACCGCTGGCCGTACGTTCGCCCTGACCGAGCTGGTAGTGCCGGCACCGGAGTCGGGTCACGCGCTGGCGGCCGCTGCCCGGGTAGCGACGGGCCGCGAACCCGGGCACCCAGCGCGGCGCGGGCTGCTGGTCTGTATCAGCGGGCACGGCCTGCTCGACCTGGCCGCATACGACAAGCTCCTCGCCGGTTTGCCCGAGGACCGCGCAGCCGACTCGGACGCGTTGCGGGCGGCGACGGCGTCGCTGCGCGCAGTCCACCCGATGGGAGGAGCGTGACATGGTCGTGCCTGCAATACCGACGCGCAGCCGGGAGTGGACGCCGGTGCTCACCGGTCTTCGCGCCGATCTGCTGGACTGCATGCAGGTGAACCTGGCCGCACTGGCCGATCGAGCCTACCGGCCTGGCGCGCACCTGGAGCTTGGCGCCAGCCTGCGCTTTCACATCACCGCGGGACCTGCAGGGACGCCAGCGGTGACCGCGTCGGTCGAGCAGCGGTTGACCGAGGCGGGCGACCTGCTCGGCCTGCGGGTCACCCGGCGCTGGGACGATGTGCCTGGTACCCGGCTGCGTGAGCTACTCGCGGAGCACTCGCCGCTCTATGTGGTCGCTGACACGTTCACCATGAGCTGGCTGCCGTACGCCGGCAACCAGCACATGCATCACAGCTTCCTGTTGGTCGACGCCGACGATCCATGTGTGTTGGTCGATGGCTACCACAACTCCACACATTGGGGCGACGCGCGACCGGGAACCTGGCGAATGCCGGCTGCCCAATTCGACGCGGCGGTGCCCCGAGCGACCGCGATGGCCGTCGCCGCCGGCGGGGCCCCAACGCTTGACCGGCCGGCGGTCCTGCGCGACAACGCTTCCGCGCTGCGCGCCGAGGCAGACCAGATCGAGGACTACCTAGCGGCAGTGCGGCGACGGGCGGGCGAGGCGCAGGCGGCGACCCAGCTCGTGCTCGATGTGTGGCTGCTCGGCCGGTCCCGGGCCCTGCACGCCGCCTGGCTGGCCAACGATCCGACCACCGCCGACGCGGCACGGGAGGCCGCCGCCCGCGCCGACGACTGGCTCGCCCTGGCTAGTCAGAGCTACGTGGCAATGCGCCGGGTTCACCGGGGCGGCGCCTTCCCCGCTCCGGTCCTCGACCAGCTTGACGGCCTGCTGCGCGGCGAGGTGGCGTTCGCTGATGGGCTCGCCGACATCGGGCGGGTGCCGCCGCAGAGCGCGCCAACCACCGAATCTAACCGGATCCGCGGGGTGCTCGCCGACGAAGTCCGGGCCGCCCTCGGGGTAGGCCCTGAGGTGCCAGTCGACGATCGTCCGCTACGGACACTGCCCGGCTTCAACTCCTTCCGGCTTGTCGAGGTGATCGAGCGAGCAGAGGCCCGACTGCGGGTGGAGCTGGACCCGGACGACCTCACGGGGACGGCCCTGCACGACCTCGACTCACTCGGAGCCGTGTTTGACCGGGCCCGTGCGGCGACGCAAAGGGTGTCGGGCCGATGACCGCGCTGCTGCACGACCTGCTGGACCGCACTGCGACCGCTCAGCCGGACACGTCGGCGATCAGCCACGGCGACCAGGTCCAAAGCTACCGGAACCTGAACGCAGCCAGCCGGCGGCTTGCCAGCTGGCTGGCTGCGCGCGGTGTCCGCCAGGGCGGACGAGTGCTCATCTGCCTGCCCACCGACCCGCTGGTACCCGCTCTGCTGTACGCCTGCTCCCGGGCGGGCGCCGTGTTCAGCATGGTCAACGAGCAATCCCCCACGGTCGCCTTGGCCCATGTGCTGACCGACGCCGAGCCGATACTGCTCGTCACTGACAGTCCTCGAGCACTCGCTGTGGCCGTAAGCAACGGCGTGCCGACCGTGGGTACGGCCGAGCTGCGCGACGTCGTACAGGATGGTCCGGACTCCGAGCCGGCAGAGTCCCCACTGGCCGTCGACCCGATATGCCTGATCTACACCTCTGGCAGCACCGGCATGCCGAAGGCAGTGGTCTCCACCCACGCGCAGGTGGTCTTCGCGGTCAAGGCCATCGCCTCCCAACTCGCCTACCGGGTGGACGACGTCGTGTGGTGCGCGCTGCCACTGTCGTTCGACTACGGTATGTACCAAATCTTCCTCAGCACCCTGGCCGGCGCCCGGCTACATCTGGCCTCCCCCGCCGACACCGGCCCGACGCTGCCCCGGCATCTGGTCAGCAGCGCCGCGACCGTGCTGCCCGCCGTGCCCGCGCTGGCCCGTGGCCTAGCCCGAATGCTGTCCCGCCCGGGTGCGACCGTGCCCGCGCTGCGTCTCCTCACCAACACTGGCGCCGCGATGCCGCCGGAGGTTCTGCGCGACCTACGTGCCCGCATACCCACCTTGCGCGTCCAGCTGATGTTCGGGCTGACTGAGTGCAAACGGGCGGCGATCATGCCAGTGGATGAGGACCTGCGCCGACCGGACGCCTGCGGGCGAGCCCTGCCCGGCACCGAGATCCTGGTCGTCGACGCGGACGGCGCGACGGTGCCGCCCGACACCGTCGGCGAGATCGTGGTCCGAGGCCCGCACGTCATGGCCGGCTACTGGCGTCGAGCGGAACTCACCGCCCAGCGTTTCCCCCGTGTTGAAGGCCTCTTCCCCCAGCTGCGCACGGGCGACCACGGCTGGCTCGACGCCGAGGGATACCTGTATTTCGTCGGCAGACGCGACGACATCTACAAGGAACGCGGCATCCGCGTCAGCGTCACCGAGGTCGAGGCGGCGGCGTACCGAATACCGCAGATTCAGGCAGCCGCGGTGCTGCCACCGCGAGTGGAGGACGGCCGTGACTCGGCCACTTTGTTCGTAGTGAGCGAACTGACAGCGCCCGAGGTACTCGCCGCGCTGCGCACCGAGCTCGACGAGCTCAAGACACCCCGGACGTGCCTGGTCGTACCGGACATCCCGATGACCCGTAACGGCAAGGTCGACCGAGCCGAGCTGTACCGAATGTGGTCGGAGCACGCTTGTGTCTGAGCTAGCGGAACTGTTCAACCGGCCGGACGCGCCACAGACCCCGGCGTACTTCTACGACCTAGACGAGCTGACCCGCTCCAACGCGGCGCTGCGCGCCGCCCTGCCGAGGCCCACCGAGCTGTTCTACTCGCTCAAGGCCAACCCGCACCCAACCGTGGTCGCCGAGCTGACTGCCGCGGGGTGCCGGGCAGAGGTCTGCTCCCCTGGCGAGCTGCGCGTCGCACTGGCGGCCGGCTGCGATCCGGCCCAGGTCCTCTACACCGGCCCGGGCAAGCGAGACATCGACCTGGCCGAGGCCGTCCGGGCCGGGGTCGAGCTATTCTCCGTCGACTCGCCGTACGGGCTGGACCAGCTCGACCGGATGGCCCGCGAGCACGACGTCGAGGTACGCGCCCTGGTGCGGATCAACGACGACACTCCGGCGCCTGGTCAGGGGCTCACCATGACCGGCGTCGCCTCACAATTCGGCGCGGACGTGCGTTGGGTGCTGGACCAGCCCGACCTATTCGGACCGCGCCGCAACGTGTGCCCGGTCGGGTTCCACCTCTACATGGGAAGCAACGTCGACGGTGAGGACGCTCTCATCGCTCAGTTCACGCAATCCGTCGACACCATACGCCGGCTGGTGGCGGCGACCGGAAGGCAACCGGAGCTGATCGACCTAGGTGGCGGCTTCGGGGCGCCTTTCGCGCGGGCCGGCGCTCGGCCGGATTTGCCGAAGCTGGCAGACCGGCTGGCGGCGTTGCTCGCCGACGCCTTCCCAGGCTGGCCGGAGCAAGGACCGGCGGTGGCCTTCGAGTCAGGCCGGTACCTGGTCGGCACCTGCGGCACCCTGGTCACCCGGGTCCTGGAAGTGAAGCGGTCGCAGGGCATCCCCGTGGTCGTCCTCGAGTCGGGCATCCACCACCTCGGTGGGATGTCCGGTCTGCGGCGGCTACCGCCGATCGTGCCGGACCTGCTAACGGTGGACGCAGCGGCCGGACCGCCAATACCCGGAACCATCGTCACCGGGCCGCTGTGCACACCGCTGGACACGTGGGCCCGCGCCACCGCCCTCCCGCCACTAGTCCCAGGCCAGCTGGTCGCCGTGCCAAACGTGGGCGCGTACGGCCTCTACGCCAGCCTGGTGGCCTTCCTCGCGCATCCCATGCCCATCGAGGTCACCATCGCCGGGGGTCAGGTCACCAGCGTGACCCGGCTGGAACTCACCCGGCACACCGTCACCGGTAGCGACAGGGGTTGATCTAACAATGGACGCCGCTTTTCCGGATCTGCTCAAGCCGTTCCTCAAGTATGCGGGAACGCAGCCCATTACCTCCGAGGCCTCGCTCCAAGAGCTGGGCCTGGACTCGATGCGTGCGATCGAACTGCTGTTCACCATCGAGGACACCTACGGGGTGTCCATGCCTGACGAACTGCTGACCGACCGTACCTTCGCCACCGCGGGCAGCCTTTGGGACACCATCGAGTCACTGCGGGGGCGGGCGGCGTGAGCACCGCGACCAGCCACGAAAAGGCCCTGGAGGAAGTGCTGGCCGCCACCGCCGAGCACGCCAAGCACACCGACGAGGCGGCTGAGTTCCCCACCGCGGCGCTGGACGCGATGCGGGCAACCGGCATCCTCGGCCTGCTGGTGCCGACGCACCATGGCGGCGGTGGCGGCGGGCTCGGCGACCTCGTCGACCTGACCCTGCGGCTGGCCCGGGTGGACATGTCTGTCGCGTTGATCTTCGCGATGCACTGCCAGCAGGTTATGGCAGTGGTCCGGCATGCCGACGGTCCGCTCGCCGAGCGGCTCCTGCCGACTCTCGGCAAGGGGAACGTCTACCTCGCCTCCGTCACCACCGAACGCAGCAAGGGTGGGAGCTTGCTCAGCTCAGAGTCGACGGCCCGGCACGACACCGGCACCCTGACCATCGATCGGGACGCCCCGATTGTGACCGGCGGTCAACACGCTGACGCGTTCCTCATCACCACGCTGGCGCCGGAGGCCACCTCACCCAGCCAGGTCTCCCTGGTGTACGCCCGCCGCGACCAGCTTACGATCGAGATACGCGGCGGTTGGCAGCCGCTCGGGATGCGGGCCACCCAAAGCGTGCCCATGCGGCTGACCGGGCGGGTGCCAGCCGACCAAGTAATCGGCGCCCCCGGGCGATTCCGCGAGATCGTCGCCCCCACCTTCGGTCCGATGGCACACATTGGCTGGTCGGCGGCGTGGCTCGGCGCGGCCACCGGGGCGTTGTCCCGGATCCTGCACCACATCCGCGACACCGGCCGGAGTCAGTTCGATCCCTCCTCGGAGCTGCTGCTGACCCGACTGGCCCGGATCCGGGGCCGTCTCGACCTGGTAAACGCTTTACTGCGCCACACCGTCGCCGCCGTGCAGAGCGCCCCCGACACGGCCGAAACGTCAACCCAGCTGCTTGTTAACAACCTGAAGGTTCACGCCGCCGAGCAGTGCTTCGGCGCCGTCGACGAGATGGTGGAGCTAGTTGGCCTACGACACGGCTATCTGCGGTCGTCGTCGCTGTACCTGGAGCGGGTCTTCCGGGACCTTCGCTCTGCCTCGCTGAACTACGCCAACGACCGGCTGCTGCTGGTCAACGGAGCGCTGGCTCTTCGAGACCGGCAGGTGCATCTTGCCTGAGTTGCCAACGGCACCGGAGATGGCGCTCGCGGCCCCGGGCTCGGCGACATCCGGCACCAACGTGGCCGCGCGCACTGGGGTGGCACTGCGCGCGCTGGCCACACCCGGGGACGCCCGGGCAGTCTGGCGGACGCTCGGCGAGCATGGCCTCCTGCGTGACGCCGGGCCGGCCGAGCTGCCGGGACTGCTCGGCGCTCTCGACGCGCGCTGCCCGGTCGGCGTGGTGCTGTCGGTCTGCGTCCAGGTCGCTAGCGCACTGCCCGTCCTGCGTGAACAGGTTGACGGCCAGCCGGAGGACGGGCCGGCGCGGACCGCATACCTCGAGGCGATCACCGGTCACGCGATGCTCGCGTTGGCCGCGACGGACCGTGACGGCGCTGGCTCCGACCTGATGGAGCTAGGCACGACGGTACGCCTCAACGACCGGTCGCTGGTGCTCGATGGCGGGAAGCGATGGATCACCAACGCCCGCACTGCCGCATATGCGCTCGTGTTGGCTCGGCACCGCCCGCAGCGGCACTTCACCAGCTTCGTGTGGGTGCTGGTGCCCACCGACGCCCCCGGAGTGCGGGTGTCGGCCACCCGGGATACCCCACTGAGCAACGCGGGTCTGGGGGACCTGCACTTCAGTCAGGTACACCTGGATCGGTCCTATCTGGTCGGACGCCCTGGGCGGGGCATGGTCAGCTTCGCCCGCCACATCGCCACGGAACGCTTCGCTGGGGGTGTGTGGGCCGCCGCGATGTGCCGGCGTGTACTCGCCGACACCCACCGTCGCCTCACTGAGCGTCCCCTTGGCGCTGGTCGGGCCTGGGACAACCCGGCGATCCGAGAGCGGTTTGCCCGGTGCGTGGTGGAGGCCTGGCGGATCGAGACGGCCTGCGACGCCTACCGGGACAGCCCCGACCCCTTAATGACCAGCATGTTATTGAAGGCCTCGGTGGCGCAGGGCGTGGACGTGGTGCTCGGCGAGTGCGCTGCCCTGCTCGGCGCAGAGGCGTACGTCGAGGACGGGCTAGCGCAGCTGCGGGCCACCGCCGGCATGTTCGCCACGGCCGGCGGCGCCACCGGGGCGATGCTCGCCGGGATCGCCGAGCACGTGCCCGACCTACTCAGGGGGCAGCCATGGTGACAGCGCGGCAGCGGGCGGTGCTGGCCAGCCGGGCGCGACCGCGTCGAGCTAGCACGGGCCGATACGGCGGCGTGGTTCGGCTGTGGCTGGGCACCCGAGTGCGGGTTGCGGTGGCCGAGCAGCGTGTGCTCGCCCACCTCCCGCCGTCCCCGTCCGATCTGGCGAGGGTCGCAGACCTTTCCGCCGGGCCGCGCGCCGAGCGACTGGCCGCACGGACGCTGCTGCGCATGCTGCTCGCAGCTGAGCTGGGAGGGAAGGCCGGCGCTGCGCCGATCGCCGCCCACGACAGCGGCCAGCCCCACCTGCCTGAGTGGCCGGAGGTCACCGTCAGCCTGTCCCACGAGGCTGGGATGGTGGCCGCAGCGCTTGGCCGGGGCGTACCGGTCGGTGTCGACGTCCAGGTCCCCGTACCCGTGCCGTCGGCCCTGCTGCGCCGCTGTTGCGCCCCGGCGGTCCGCGCTGCCCTCGACCGACTGCCCGAACCGGCACGGGACCGCGAGTTCGCCTGGATCTGGACGGTGCAGGAGGCATGCGTGAAGGCGACCGGCGCTGGACTCACTGGTCGGCCCTGGGCTATTCCCGTGCCGGCGGGGCGGCGGACAGGCCGCTGGGCCGATCTGCGGTGGGTGAGCCTGCGCGGGTACAGCCGGGTCCCGACAAGCGTCGCACACGGGGTGGGTACGCGATGACCGTTCCGGATTCCCGATTCGCCGGACTGAGCTGCTATACCAGCAATCTGGCCGGCTATCAGGCCGGCGAATTCGCCGACACCGTGGACCGCTTCGCCGAGTCCGTACGCATCGCGGTGCGCAAGGACCTGCCGGAGGGTGAGCTCGCTTTCTCCCATCACCGCGTGCCGCTCGAACGGCTGCCGGACGGCACCCGGCTAGCATGGGCCACCGCCCCGGCTGACGGTGTCGTCGACCGCATTGACGCCGAGCTGCGATGCTATGGGCGGGTGCTCGTGGTTACCGACAACGCGGCGCTGCCCTGGTCCCCGTCAACCAACGGCACCACGCACGCGCCGCACTGGCTGCTGGTCGACGACCGACGCGGCGACGACTGGCACGTCGTTGACGGATTCAGAGGGCTGCTGCCCGCCGGCGAGCAGGAGCCGTACGCTGGCTGGCTCGGCACTGCCGGCCTACTCGCCGTGATGACCCCGCCGTCGTCATGGCGCCCGGAACAGGACCGGCGCAACGCGTTGGCGTTCGGCTTCTGGATGCCCCCGCCCGTCGGCGTACAGCCGCAGTGGTTGGTCCGTATGGACGGAGCCGGAAACAAACCAGAGCTGCCCGGCGCCTGGCTGCTCGACGAGGGCGAGGCCTTGGAGTTTCTGCGCGACCATGTCGTCGCGCGGCCGCAGGCCGTCGGGGCGCACCTGGACGACCTGTGGGCTGTCGCGCAGCACCGTGTGTTCCGATACCGCCACCTCGGCGACGACGCGGCCGTGCAGGCCTGGTCTGACCTGCCTCGAGCCCTACGTTTCGTCGTGGAATCGGCCCGCCGGGGGCGCCCTCGGTCTGCGCTGGCGCGGACCACCTTCGAGCACCTGCGGCAGCTGGAACACGACCGGTCGACCACCCCAGCGCCGGCGGCGGGACGTCCGCACCGGCAAACGATGTGAAGGATGTGCGATGCAGACCCGTACTCTCTACGACTGGTTCCGGACCTCGGCCCGGCTGCACCCAGATAACGTGGCGATCGAGGTCACCTCGGACGCACTGACTTACGCCGAGTTGCGGGCCGCAACCCAGCGGTTGTCGGCCGATATGCGGCGGATGCTGGGGCGGTCACCCCGACGGGTGGGGCTGCTCACCTCCCGCAGCCTTGTCGGCTACATCGCGTACCTGGCCGCCCTGCGGCTGGGTGCGACAGTGGTACCGCTCAATCCCGCTAACCCGGCGGCCCGCAACCTCGCCATCGCCGACGAGGCAACCCTTGACCTGGTCGTGGTCGACGATAGCTCGGGCGACGGACTCGCTGAGTTCCGGGCCCAGACCACTGTCACGCTCCTCGACCTGACCGGCGAGGGCTGGCGCGGGTTCCTCGTCCCGGGCGAGGCGACGGAAGTCCCGCCGGCCGTGGAGCGGGGCCGCGACGACTTCGCATACATCATCTTTACCAGCGGTACCACCGGGAAGCCCAAGGGCGTGCCGGCAACCCACGCCAACGTCGACTCGTTCCTCACCGAGGTAATCACGCGATATCGGTTCCGGCCCGGGTCGAGGGTCTCGCAGACCTTCGAGTTTTGCTTCGACGGCTCAATCCTTGCGATGTTCGGCGCGTGGGGCACCGGGGCCACTTTGTGCGTCGCCCAGCGCGGTGACGTGCTGACGCCGGTGCGCTTCATCAACACGAAGCGGCTCACGCACTGGCTATCTGTACCGTCGCTCATCTCGTTTGCCAAGCGGCTGCGCGCCCTGGCCCCGGATAGCATGCCGACTCTGCGGCTGAGTTCCTTCGGTGGGGAGCCACTCACCATAAAGCAGGTCAACGATTGGACGGCCGCCGCGCCGAACACCGCGGTAATCAACTGCTACGGTCCAACCGAGACCACGGTCATCGTCACCGCGTACGAGGTGCCCGCCGACCCATCCGCCCGGATCGAGTCGTCGAACCGCTCGGTGCCGATCGGGGACATCTACCCGCACCTCGACTATGTGCTGCTCGACGAGGAACTGCGCCCGTGTGACGACGGCGAGTTGTGTGTCCGGGGCAAGCAGCGCTTCCCCGGCTACCTCGATCCGACGGAGAATGCGGGACGATTCGTCTCCTTTGACGGCAACCGGGGCCGCCTCTACGACGGCACGGGGCCGTTGACCGCCCAGCACTGGTACCGCACGGGCGACCGGATCCGCCGCGAGTTCGGCGAGCTCATCCATCAGGGTCGAATCGACCACCAGGTAAAGGTCCGTGGCAACCGTGTTGAGCTCGCCGAAATCGAGGCCGCGATGCGCGCCCACGCGGACGTGGCGGAGGCTGTGGTGCTTACTGTCGCCGGCGCTGATGGGGAGCTGGACCTGCACGCCGTCTACACGGGCGCGGCTTTGTCCGACGATGACCTCACCCGGCTTGTAGGGCATCTACCGTCGTATATGCGGCCCCGAGTGTTCCACCATCGGGCGGAGATCCCGTTGACCGAGGTGGACAAGGTCGACCGCAAGCGGTTGACCTCCGAGCTGCTCGCGACCCGTGGTTAAGCAGAGCGCCGACACGGCGCTGGAACCGGTCCCGGCCACCGCCATGCAAGAGGCCCTGTGGTGGGTGCACCAGCGAGCCCACGACCGATCGGTCTATCACCTCACCTGGCGGCTCGGGGTGAACGAGCCAATCGACGGGGAGGCACTGGCCGTGGCCTGGCAGGCACTCGTCGACCGGCATGAGGCGCTGCGGACCTCGGTGGTGCGCCAGGCGGGCACCGTCACGCTGGTGGTGGAGCCTCGCATCGTCGTGAGCCCGCACCGGCTGCACGTAGACGACCTGGAAGACGCCGGTTCGACTACTTTGCTGCGGCTCATCGCCGAAGAGGTGCACGCCACGCCACTGGAGCCGGAGCAGGCGCCGCTGGCTCGCATCACCCTGGTCCGGGTCCGCGACCGACACGAGGTGCTGCTGACCGTGCACCACATGGTGCTCGACGGCTGGGCGGTCCAGCTGCTCGTCGCGGAGCTGTCCGAGGCATATGCGGCTGTGCGGCAGGGACGCGCCGTGAGCTTCCAGACCGACCCGGTGCCCTTCAGCACGTACGCCCAGGAGCAGGCGGTGGCCCACGCGGACGGCCGGTGGGACAAAAGCATTGCCTACTGGTGCGACGCTCTCACCGGCGCCGCCTCCGCCACCTTGGAACCCGACCTGCCGGGCGCAGTGGCAAGCGGCGCGCCCGGCGCGATCCTGCGCTACGGCTTCAGCGCCGAGGCGGGTGCTGGGATCGCGGCGCTGGCCAAGGCCACCTTCGCCACCCCGTTCGCGATCATCCTCGCCGCGGCGCAGCTCGTGCTCACCCGAGCCGGCGCCGGGCCGGACGTGGCGGTGGGTGTGGTGACCGCGAATCGGATGACCACCCGCGATCAGGCGCTGCTCGGCTATACCGCAAACCTCTGCATGATCCGGGGCCGTCTCGCCGAGACGGACAGCGTCGCCGCGGTGGTGAGCGCCGCCCGAGACGGCATGTGGCAGATGTTGACGCATCAAGCGGTGCCCTACCCCGTGGTGTTTGGGGCGTTGCCCGAGCAGACCCGGGTCGCCCTCGGCGACCCCGCGCCGCTGCTTTTGAGCTATCTCGGTCCGATCGGCACCGATTTGCGGCTCGGCCCAATCTCGGCGACGCTGCTACCTAGCCCGAACCGGGCCGCCCGGGCCGACGTGGCTATGTCCGTCTGGGAATCTGACGGTGGCTACCTCGCCGAGGTCGAATACCACACTGGACGCTATCGGGAGAGTAGCGTCCTGACGCTGCTGCACGACCTGGATCAAGTACTGGCCGACGGCGGCGCCGAGCCGCAGCGTGCGGTCGGCTCGTTCGATGTCGCCTCCCGCGCCCGCACCCATCGCGCGGCCCAGGCCGCCGCCAACAGCAGCCCGGTGGTCGGCCCGCTGCCCGACTCGGCGAACTGGCGCCATATCTTCGCCGCCTGGACCGACGTGCTCGGCGCCCCGCCGGCGGGAACGGACGTCAACTTCTTCGCCGTCGGCGGCAACTCGCTCAGCGCCCTGCGCCTCGTGGACATGCTGACCGCCGACGGACGACCGGCGGTGGATATCGTGCGGTGGCTCGGCGATCCGACGCCCCAACGGATGGCCGACCTCTTGGGCAATGGGTCTGAGCCAGCCTCGGCGGAGTCAACGCTGGTGCTGTTACGGGACGGCTCGGGCCCGCATCTGCACCTCGTGCATGGCGCTGGGGGCAGTCCGCAGGACTACCAGCACCTGCTGGCTGAGCTGCCGCAGCACTGGCGGGTGACAGCCTCCCGTGACAGTGGGCAACTACCGACGGTGCCGGCGCTGGCCCACCGCTACCAGGCCGACCTGGACACCGCCGGCCTGGTCCCGGACCTGCTCGGCGGGTGGTCGTTCGGCGGTCAGGTTGCCTACCAGATGGTCGCCGACCAGACCGAGCGGCGACCGG
This sequence comes from Salinispora tropica CNB-440, assembly GCF_000016425.1. Taxonomy (GTDB): domain Bacteria; phylum Actinomycetota; class Actinomycetes; order Mycobacteriales; family Micromonosporaceae; genus Micromonospora; species Micromonospora tropica. The sequence goes on from NC_009380.1 coordinate 775,655, forward strand.
CGCTGGTGCTGCTGGACTCCGCCCCACCAGTCGGGTACGAGCTGTCGGCCGACAACGTTCGACAACGCTTCGACACCTTCACAGAAAACGTCTACCGGGCCTTCAACCTGGAGTCAGACGCCCCGAGGTCTCGGGTGACAGGTGGCGCGGGACCGGCTGGCTTCCACGAGCGGCTGGCCGTTGGAGCGCTCGCGGCCTGCCTGGCGGCCATCCAACAACCCGTGCCGGCGGCACTGCTGGCGCACCAGTGGAACAGCTACGAACGTCACCTGCGGGCAAGCGCCGAGTACGTCCATGACGGCCCGGTCGACGCTCCCGCGCTGGTGATTGGCGCGGACCTGCTCGACGCGCAGCTCGCCCAGTGGGCCGCCCGTGTCGGAGCCCTGCGGTCCCATCGGATTGACGCCGACCACTTCGGAGTACTGACTTCGGCTGCCGCGGCGCAGGTAGCGGCGGCCGTCATCCTTTTTGCGCGCGGTGTAACGGCGAGAAGTTAACCAAGGAGGATCCGTGTTCGACTTGAATGTCCTTCACCAGCAGTTGCGAGAGCATGTGAAGCGGAACATGGCGCCGGACGACATCAAAGCAGCCCACCGAGAATTCTCGTACCTGGGACATGCGAAGGTCTCTTTCGTTGCTCCCGACAGCGTCAAAAAGGCAGTCGCCGACGAGGTCAACGTACTGATCGACCAAGCAGGCACGCGACGGGACCTTCGTTTCGCCGAGACCGACTACACGCCGCGTCGGATGCGTAACGTGACGCGAGCCGAAATCGCCAGCCTAGGCACCGTCATCAGCAGCATCTATACAGCGGAGCCGATCCTGCGGATGCTGTCGGAGGTGGCCGGCGAGCCGGTGCATCCGTGCCCGTATGAGCCCGAGCAGTTCGTCATCACCTGCCTGGAAAAGGACGGTGACACCCACGGCTGGCACTGGGACGACTTCGCCTTCGCCCTGGTCTGGGTAATCGAGTGCCCGCCGGTGGAGCATGGCGGCTTCGTCCAGTGCGTGCCTGGCACCATCTGGAACAAGCAGCGCCCAGGGATCAACCGCGCATTGGTCCGCCGCCCGATCTACTCGATGGAGCTATTCCCCGGCGACCTGTACCTCATGCGGACGAACACCACGCTGCACCGCGTCACCCCAGTCCGCCAGGGCCGACGCAAGATCACCAACATGGGGTACGCCTCCACGGCCGACCTGACCCGCAATCTCACCCACGAAACGATGGACCAGCTGTGGGCCACTGCGCCCACCACGGAGGTGTGACCCCATGTCGTCTCGCAACACCATCGCCCCTCAGCACATTGTGCTTGCCTTCTCCGGCGGGCTCGACACCTCGGTGGCCCTGGTCTGGCTAAAGGAGCGCTACCACTGCCGGCTGACCGCTTTCATCGCCAATCTAGGTCAGGGCGCGGAGCTGGACACCGCCGCTCGCAAGGCTGAAAAGCTCGGTGCCGACGAGGTGCGGGTGGCAGACCTACGCGGAGAGTTTGCCCGAGACTATGCCTTCCCGATGTACCGGGCCAACGCCCTCTACGAGGGGCAGTACCTGATGGGCTCCTCCATCGGCCGGCCATTGATCGCCGCAGCCCAGCTGCGCGTAGTCGAGGAGGTCGGCGCGGACGCCGTGGCGCACGGAGCTACGGGCAAGGGCAACGATCAGATCCGCTTCGAGATGACCCTAGCCGCGCTGCGCCCCGACATCATGGTGATCAGCCCGTGGCGGGAGTGGGATCTGTCCTCCCGCAGTGATCTGCTCGCCTACGCCAGGCGGCACGGCATCGAGCTAGACCTAAGCAGCGGCGACCGACCGTACTCTATCGACAGCAACTTGCTACACACCTCCTACGAGGGTGAAGAGCTCGAGGATCCGGAGCAACCGGCGCCGGAAGGCCTGCTGTTCCGGGTGCGCGACCTCGCAGACACCCAGGACGAACCCGAGACCGTCGAAATCCACTTTCAAAGCGGCAACCCAGTCGGCGTCAACGGTAAGCCCCTGTCGGCCAGCGCTGTACTGGAAACACTCGACCAAATCGGTCGCCGGCACGGAATCGGGCGCCTCGACATCGTAGAGAACCGAATTTTCGGCATGAAGACCCGTAACATCTACGAGGCTCCGTCGGGCAGCCTGCTGTGGCACGCCCATCGCGCGGTGGAGTCCCTGGTACTCGACCCGGAGGTAGCTCAGCTCAAGGAGGAGCTCATGCCGAAGTACAGCGCCCTGGTCTACCGGGGCCTGTGGTTCGCCCCCGAGCGGATGATGTTGCAAACGGCCATCGACTTTAGCCAGCAGAATGTCACCGGTGACGCGATCCTGCGGCTGCACCGGGGCACTGTCCAGGTGATCGGCCGCCGCTCCCCACACAGCCGCTACGACACTGCGTTCGCTACCTTTGAGGCGGAGGACGTGTTCGACCAGCGCGATTCCTCTGGCTGGCTGCGAGTCAACACTGTTCGCTTCCGCGCCGGACTGACAAATGGGACGGCGACGCCGTGAGGATCGTCTTTTTCGGCTACGGCGAGCTAGGCGCCATCGTGCTGCGAGGCATCGCGCCGCACCACGAAGTGCTGCTTGTATTAACCCACCCGGTTGAATTCAGTAAACTCGGCGAGCCGGACGTTGAGCTAGCTGCAGCCGAACTGGGACTGCCAGTGCGCTACTCGGCTACCGCCCGCGAACCCGACCTGCACGAGCATCTGCGCGACCTCGCGCCGGAGGTCATCGTCTCCACTAACTGGCGGACCAGGGTTCCCTCGGAGGTGCTGCGGATCCCCGAACGCGGCGCGGTCAACACGCACGATGCGCTGCTGCCCGCCTATGCGGGGTTTGGCGCGGTCAATTGGGCGATCCGCAACGGCGAGGAGGAGACCGGCCTCACCGTGCACTACATGGCCGAGGACCTGGACACCGGGCCAGTCATCACTCAGGCTCGTGTGAAGATCGGGGTGCATGACACCGCCGGACAGATTCTGGAGCGGCTACTCGCGGAATACGTGCCAGTCACACTGGAGGCGTTGAACCGGGTCAACGCGGGGTACCAGGGCAAGCCGCAACCGCCCGAGGGGGCGTCGTTCTACCACCGGATCGGGGTCGAGGACACCCGAATTGACTGGCGGGACAGCGCCACCACGATCTGCAACCTGGTACGCGGCCAGTCGGATCCGTTCGTCAACGCGTGGACGACGTACCGCGGGCTCCCGCTCTGGATCAAAACTGCTGCCCGGCCGACCCGGGCGCACGGTGGCACGCCTGGCCGGATAGTCAAGGCCGACTATGGTGGTGTGGTCGTCGCCAGCGGCGGCCCGCGTGACGGTGACGACCGCGGGGTGGTGCTGCTTCAGGTCCGTACCGAGACCGGCCCACCAGTGCGCGCCCTCGACTACTTTGCCGCCTTCGGCGAGTACCTTCACTGAGACGGTGACCGGGGCGTCGGTCATCACGCTCAGACGACGACGGGAGAGGTTGGATGATCGGTCGGCTGCATTCGATCGTGCTGGACTGTCCGGACGCCGAAAAGCTCGCAGAGTTCTACGTCGGGTTGACCGGCCTGGAATGGGCCGACAGCGACGGGTACTGGGTGACGTTGAAGGGCACGGACGGACATCCTCGCCTGTGCTTTCAAAGTGTCGCCAACTACCAGCCGCCACAGTGGCCGGACCCGGCCCTTCCACAGCAGGCCCACCTCGATGTGGAGGTGGACGATATCCAGGAGGCTGAGCAGGCTGTGCTCCGGTTAGGCGCTACCTTGCTTCGCGGCGGCGGGGGCCGCAGCCACGGCTTTCGGGTTTACGCAGACCCCGTCGGACACCCGTTCTGCCTGGTATGGGGGCAGGACTGAAGACATGACCAATCAGGACCAGGCAGCGGGATTCCGGCTCGCGGCGGGAACATTCGCCACTGGCGTCGGCATCGTCAGCAGTGTGTACGACGACATTCCGCTGGCTATAACGGTCAACTCGTTCACCACCGTCTCGTTGCAACCTCCCATGGTCCTGATCTGTCTCAAACACCGGAGTCGGCTGCTCGCCCAGATCCGCAACTCTGGCATCCTCGCGGTCACCGTACTGGCGGCGGACCAACGGGACATCGCCCGCTGGTTTGCCGATGCCCGGCGACCCTCCAGCGCTGCTGCGTTCGCCGGTGTCCGAGTACATCGGGCACCGGCAACGGGATGCCTCGTGTTCAGCGAAGGGCTGGCCTACTTTGACTGCCAGGTACGCGAGCTGTCTGAGCAGGGTGACCACGCGGTGGTCATAAGTGAGACCATGTCCTACGGCCCATTGCATCCCGCCAAGGCACCGCTGCTGTACCTGCACGGGACGTACCGATGGATCACCTCGACACCGTCAGCGGCTTCCGCCGCATAGGACAGTCACCACAAGGACTAGCGGCGGTTGGCTGATCTTCGTGCAGGTTAATTCTGCTGTGGACGGTCGGTTGATCGAACAGTGGGTGCCAAGGAGTTGGGGAACCTGGCCAGCCCGTAAGTCGCTTCAGCTCAGCAAGCACCCCCACTACGGCCTCGTACGAGGGCAACTCCGACGGGGACGACACACCATGATCCTGCTAGCTAGTCCGACTACAGCGGACAGCAGTTCCGGATCAGCTACTCACCCCAGGCTGAGGACGTACTGCGGGGGAGCGAGGTCACCCTGATTGCGTCCAGTGGATCCAGAGCGGCAGCAGCAGTAGTGCCGCCATCGAGCTCTTCACCACCAGTGCGGCCGACATCTCGACGTCAACGCGGTAGCGCTGCGCGACGATGAACAGGTTCTGTGGTGCTGGCATCGCCGCGATGAGGACGAGATAGGTCAGCCAGGGGCCGTGGATACCGAACACGTGCTCGGCGGCCAGCCAGACTGCGAATGGGAACAGCAGGCACTTGACCGCGATCAGCCAGATCTCCTCGCCGGTGGTGTGGCGGACGCTGATCCCGCTGCCGCCCAGGTATAGGCCCAGGGCGAAGAGTGCGATCGGCGCGGCGGCGGCACCGACGAAGTCGAATCCGTCGAGCAGCGGCTCCGGCATCCGGAACGCCAACAGGTTGAGCAGGAGACCGGCGTTGCACGCCACGACGACCGGCGTGTTCAGGGAACCCCACACCGCCCGTCCCACTCGACCGCGCAGGCTCCGAGTTCGAGGCGGCGGTGCAGGCCCACCGGCCGGCTGCGTGGGTCGCGGCCCACCGGCCCCAGCCGCAGCGGGTACGGCCTGGCCAGCCGGTACGGCCTTCACCGGCACTCCATTCAGCTCCATGATGGCCAAGACGACCAGCGTGAGAACGCATACCTGGAACAGGAGGACCGGAAAGACCGGCGCGGCGTCGCCGAAAAGCATGATGAACACGGGTACCGCGAAATACGCGGTGTTGACCTGGACCGCCGCCATGATGCGCAACGCGAGTTGTCGCGGCTCGCGGGTGGTGGTCAGCCAGGCCAGCACCCCGACCACGACCATGGCGACCCCCGCCGTGACGGCATAGCCGCCGAGGGCGGGCCAAGCGAACAGGGCGCCCAGGTCGCTGCGGTAGATGTTGGCGAACAGGTAGCACGGGACGGCGAAGAGGAAGGCGAAGTCCGCGAATGCCTTCGAGCCCGCCGCGCTGACGACGCTCCGCCGGGCGAAAAACACACCGCCGCCGAGAGCCAACGCCACCGGGACGAGCTTTTCGAAGACGGCGAGCGCTTCCAATGGTCCGGGCCTCCAGCGGATCTGGCCGGCCCAGATCCGGTTGGCAAGGGCGTCCGGTGGTTCCGGCGGAGGCTCCGTTGCGATCGAAGGTGACCAGGGTCGGCGCCAAGCGATGAGCGGAGCAGAATATACGCTGCGAGGGTGCCCGACCGATGACGGGTGGCTCAGCGCGCGAGCTCCGCCGCCTGCGTGACGACGTGGTCGATGAGGCCGTACTCGCGGGCCTGTTCCGGGGTGAACCAGCGATCCCGGTCCCAGTCCTGCTGGATCTCTACCAGCGTCCGGCCGCTGTGTTGGGCGATCAGCCCCTGCATCGTCTTCTTCACGTGTAGGAGGTTCTCCGCTTGAACCCGGATGTCGGCAGCGGTGCCCCCCATCCCGCCGGAAGGCTGGTGCATGAGGATCCACGAGTGTGGCAGCGCGTACCGTTTGCCCGCCGTCCCGGCGCAGAGGAGGAACTGCCCCATCGAGCCGGCCATGCCCAACGCCAGCGTCGCCACGTCGTTGCGAACAAACTGCATCGTGTCGTAGACAGCCATTCCCGCGCTCACCGAACCGCCGGGCGAGTTGATGTAGAGCTTGATGTCCCGGTCCGGGTCCTCGGCAGCCAACAGCAGGATCTGGGCACAGACCCGGTTGGCCGACTCGTCGGTCACCTCCGTGCCGAGGAAGACGATCCGTTCCTTCAGCAGCCGTTCAAAGATCTGGTCGCCGAAGCCCTGCTGTCCACCGTCCAGCATCTTGATCATTAGTTGCTACCTCCAACGAGTCGGCGAGCGGGGGACGCCCGGGGCCGGTCCGTCCAGCGTGCGCGTGTCGGCGCGTGCGGAGGTAGCCGATCTGCCAGCGGCAGATCGGCCCAGAGCAGATCGGTCAGGGTGGATGGGGTGAAGGGCGACCCGTTCCAGGGAGGATGGATCCAGAGCGGTCCGGTCGGGCTACCGCGTGGCCCGCTGCCGGCGTGCCCGGATGAGTCGCCGGGCCCGCCACGAGCTTCGTGCGGTGGGACCGACAGCCGGCACTGTGGCGATCAACCGGACCTGTAGGCCGGCCCCTCCCACCGGGCCACCGGTCAGCGCGGGCCCGATGGGCGCCAGCCCCGCGCCGCCGATGGGCGCCAGCCCCGTGCCACCAACGGGCAGCCCAGGTGCGCCCAGTCGAAGGTGCACCCGGCTGGCACCGCAGGAGGTGGGACCGTCGCCGCGTAGCCCGGCCCGTACCGAGTACTGCGGGGTGGGCTCGACGGGGGAGCCCGGCGTACGGCCAACCTCGCCGATGGTGAACCCCATCGGCTCGGGCCGCTCCAGGCGACGCAGATCGTCACGGGCCTCCCCGAGAAGGTCGGAGAGGCGGATCCCGAGCGCCCGGCAGATCGCCGCGAGTACCTCGGACGAGGCCTCCTTACGCCCCCGTTCCACCTCGGATAGGTACGGCATGGATACCCCGGCGGCGGCAGCTACCTCCCGCAGCGTGCGACCCTGCCGTACGCGTAGCCGGCGCAACACCCCGCCGATGACTCGTCTGAGCAACGACATGCTCCGCCTCGCTTTCGTGGCCGTTGTCTGAGGGTAGATCCCATCATGCCCGTCGGGGTCTGGCACGGCGTCGTACCGCTGCCTCGCCATGCGGATTACCCCTGACCCGCTATGTTGTGGGCGTGCAGGTGACAGCGGAGTGTGGGCGGGGCGAACGGTGATCCATTTCCCGGCGCAACGGCGCGATCCGCTGAGCGCGTTGAGTCTGCGGTTGGCCGCGGCCCTCGGGCTCATCCTCGCCAGCGTCGCCGTGGTGTGGTTGGACCGGGACGGCTATCGGGACGCCAACCGCGACTCGGCCGGGCTGAGCCTTCTCGACTGCTTCTACTACGTCGTGGTCTCCCTCTCCACCACGGGATACGGCGACATCGCCCCGGTCTCCGAGTCGGCCCGCCTGCTCAACGTCCTCTACATCACGCCCGCCCGGGTCATATTTCTGATCATCCTGGTCGGCACCACCCTGGAAGTCCTGACCGAGCAGTACCGGACCGGCCTTCGCCTGTCGCGGTGGAGGAGAGCTGTGAAGGACCACGTCATCATCTGCGGCTACGGCACCAAGGGCCGCAGCGCGATCTCCGCCCTGCTCGAGAACGGTTTCGACAAGTCCAGGATTGTGGTGGTCGAGCGCAGCGGCGCTGCCCTACGGCAGGCCACCTCGGCCGGTCTGGTGGCGATCGAGGGATCGGCGACCCGCTCGGCCACCCTCAACGAGGCACACATCCGGACCGCCAAGGCAGTGATCATCGCGACCGACAGTGACGACGCCGCGGTGTTGGTGGCGCTGACCGTCCGGCAGCTCACCGCCGGACAGGTGCGGATCATCGCCGCGGCCCGGGAAGCGGAGAACGCCCCGCTGCTCAAACAGAGCGGCGCCCATCACGTGATCGTCTCGTCGGCGACCGCCGGTCGGCTGCTGGGCCTCTCCACCTCCGCGCCGCCGCTGATCGAGGTCGTGGAGGATCTGCTCACACCCGGTCAGGGTATGGCGCTCGCGATGCGTTCGGCCGAGCGGCACGAGGTCGGCCGTTCCCCCCGCGAGCTGGACACCCTCGTCATTGCGCTCGTGCGGCGGGGCAAGGTGGTCACCCTCGCCGATCGGGCCGGTGGGGTCATCGAAACCGGCGACATGCTCGTGCACGTCCGCGACGACCGTCGGACCTCCACGCCGGTGTCCTGAGCGTCCACGCCGCTTCCGGAACGCGGTACGCAGCCCGCGTTCCGGATGCAGCGTGCACCGAGCGGCCGGCTACCCGACGTGCGCGGGCGCCAGCGTGCGGCTCAGTTGATCGTCCAGGTGTCGCCGCTGTGCAACAGGCCGGCGAACTGTTGCTCCCGAGTCTCGGTCACCGTTGCCCGGGCGGCGTCGAGCTGCTCCTGCACGACGCTGTCGTACGACGGCCGCCGCACCGAACGGAACACGCCGATCGGGGTGTTGCGCAGGTCCAGACCCGGCAGCCGGGACAGGGCGAACGCGTACGCCGGATCGGCGACGGTGGCGTCGTGGATCACGATCTCCTCCGCCGCGGTGGCAGCGGTATCGCGGACCTCCAGGCCGAAGCCGCCGGGCGGGTGTACGACGCAGAACTGCCCGTCCCGGCCGAACGTGATCGGTTGGTTGTGCTCCAGCCGGATCAGCGCGTCGTCGCGGGTGGCGGGCCCCTTGAGTTGTTCGAAGGCGCCGTCGTTGAAGATGTTGCAGTTCTGGTAGATCTCCACGAACGCGGAGCCCTCGTGCTCGGCGGCGGCCCGAAGCACCGACTGCAGGTGCTTGCGGTCGGAGTCGATGGTGCGGGCCACAAACGTGGCCTCGGCGCCCAGCGCGAGCGAGAGCGGGTTGAACGGTGCGTCCGCCGAGCCGACCGGGGTCGACTTGGTGACCTTGCCAACCTCGGAGGTGGGGGAGTACTGCCCCTTGGTCAGGCCGTAGATCCGGTTGTTGAACAGCAGGATCTTCAGGTTGACGTTACGCCGCAGCGCGTGGATCAAATGGTTGCCGCCGATCGACAACGCGTCGCCGTCGCCGGTGACCACCCAGACGGAGAGGTCGGGGCGGGTGGCGGAGAGCCCGGTGGCGATCGCTGGAGCGCGGCCGTGAATCGAGTGTATCCCGTACGTGTTCATGTAGTACGGGAAACGCGACGAGCAACCGATACCGGAGACGAAGACGATTCGCTCGCGGGGAATGTTCAGCTCCGGCATGAAGCTCTGGACGGCGGCGAGGATCGCGTAGTCACCGCAGCCGGGGCACCACCGCACCTCCTGGTTGGACTTGAAGTCCTTGGCGGTGAGCTTGAGGGCGACGGGCTCAGACATTCTTCAGGACCTCTTCCAGCATCGTCTCCAGCTCGTTGGCGGTGAACGGCAGGCCGTGTACCTGGTTGTAGCCGATCGCGTCGACCAGGTACCGGGCGCGGATCACGTGGGCGAGCTGACCGAGGTTCATCTCGGGGATGACCACCCGTTCGTAGGAGCGCAGCACCTCGCCGAGGTTCGCCGGCATCGGGGCGAGGTGCCGCAGGTGTGCCTGGGCGACGGAGAGCCCGCGTTGGCGGAGGCCCCGGCAGGCCGCGCCGATCGGCCCGTACGTGGATCCCCAGCCGAGCACCAGCACCTGAGCGTCACCGTCCGGGTCCTCGACCTCAAGGTCGGGCACCGGGATGGCCTCGATCCGGGCGGCGCGGGTCCGCACCATGAGGTCGTGGTTGGCCGGGTCGTACGAGATGTCGCCGGTCTTGTCGGCCTTCTCCAGTCCGCCGATGCGGTGCTCCAGGCCGGGTGTGCCGGGGACAGCCCACGGCCGGGCCAGGGTCTCCGGGTCCCGCAGGTAGGGCAGGAAGGTGGCACCGTCCTCGCCGTTGGGCCGGGTGGCGAAGTCGACTCGCAGGTCGGGCAGGGACTCGACGTCGGGGAGCAGCCACGGCTCCGAGCCGTTGGCGACGTAGTTGTCGGAGAGGAGGATCACCGGCGTGCGGTAGGTCAGCGCGATCCGGGCCGCCTCCAACGCCGCGTAGAAGCAGTCGGCCGGGGATTTTGGCGCGAGCACCGCCACCGGCGCCTCGCCGTGTCGGCCGAAGAGGGCCATGTTCAGGTCGGCCTGCTCGGTCTTGGTCGGCATACCGGTTGACGGCCCGGCCCGCTGCACGTCCACGATGACCAGCGGCAGCTCCAGGGCCACCGCGAGGGAGATGGTCTCGCCCTTGAGCGCGACGCCGGGGCCGCTGGTGGTGGTGACGCCGAGCGCCCCGCCGTACGAGGCGCCCAGTGCCGCACCGATCGCCGCGATCTCGTCCTCGGCCTGCATGGTGAGTACGCCGAAACGCTTGTGTTTGCTCAGCTCGTGCAGGATGTCCGACGCTGGGGTGATCGGGTAGGCGCCGAGGAAGACCAGCAGCTCGGAGCGGACTCCGGCAGCCACCAGGCCGAGCGACAGCGCCATGTTGCCGGTGATGTTCCGATAGGTCCCGGGCTGCATTTTCGCCGGCTTGACCTCGTACCGGACCGCGAAGTCCTCGGTCGTCTCGCCGAAGTTCCAGCCGGCCTTGAACGCCGCGACGTTGGCCTCGACCAGCTCCGGCCGGGCCGCGAACTTGCGCTCCAGGAACCGCAGGGTCGACTCGTACGGCCGGGAGTACATCCAGCTCAGCAGGCCCAGCGCGAACATGTTCTTGGCCCGCTCGGCGTCCTTCTTGGACACCTCGTGGTCGGCGAGCGCGCCGACGGTCATCGAGGTCAACGCCACCGGGTGCACCGTGTAGCCCGCGAGTGAGTCGTCCTCGAGTGGGTTGGTCTGGTAGCCGACTTTGGTCAGGTTACGTCGGGTGAACTCGTCGGTGTTGACGATGATGTCGGCCCCGCGTGGCAGATCGGCGAGGTTGGCCTTGAGCGCGGCCGGGTTCATCGCGACCAGGACGTTGGGCGAGTCGCCGGGGGTGAGGATGTCATAGTCGGCGAAGTGCACCTGGAAGCTCGACACCCCGGGTAGCGTCCCGGCGGGCGCGCGGATCTCCGCGGGGAAGTTGGGCAGCGTGGAGATGTCGTTGCCGAGTTGGGCGGTTTCGGAGGTGAATCGGTCACCGGTGAGCTGCATCCCGTCGCCGGAATCCCCGGCGAAGCGGATGACCACGCGGTCCAGTTGGCGGATTTTCTTGGTCACGACCGCACCTCGCTTCGGTCGGCGCGGTCGCCCGGGTCGCCGCACTCGCTCCTGACCTCGCCTTGCCCGGTCACATGGCCTCCTCGGCGCGCCGCCGTGACCCACCTCGTGTGGTTGTCCGGCCTGCTGTCGTTTCTCACCTGAGAGCCTACGTCGGATCACCTCGTCGCTATCTCGAGAGGTCCGCCGACTGGGACTGGATTTGGCGAACAGATGACCGATTTGTTGCCTTTCTCAACCCCCTGCCGTAATCCAGATCACCGTTGCTCCGTCGCCCTCGCCGGCTGCGGGTCGCCGCCGACCCCCTGTTGGTTGCCCGCGGGGCCTCGGATGAGCAATGGGTTTGCGGAAGGGGTGTTGCTCGCCTGTCGACGCAGCCCGGCAAGAGAGTGGTATATGACCGATATGGTAGATCTAATGGTATTAGACCCCATTTCTAATGGGGGGTATGCGACGTCATGTCGGGTGGCGCGGGTCACCGTCGGCGGGGAATCGCTGACGGGGTCGGGCGGTTATACCTGGCGTAACCATGCGGGGCAGCCGACGCGCACCCCTGCCAGACCGTCGGTCACCGGCGGTCGCCCCCGGACCCCGGAATGCGTCAGGGCCGGCGGTGGTTACATCCCCGGGCCGCCCGAGGAGCACCCCTCACCGGGCCGGGCCCCCTGATTTCTCATCGAACCACCTCTCCTGACCCGCTGGCGCACCCCCGCGCTCGCGGGCACCCCCGAGCGGAAGGCTTCGATCACCATGCGTACCGACATCCTTCGCAAGACCGCCCTGACCGCTGCTGGCCTGATCGCCACCGGTGGCGCCATCGCCGCCCCCGCGACCGCCGCCTTCGCCGCCCCCACCACGCAGCCCACCGCGCAGAGCCAGCGCGACGGCACCCGCGTGCTCCCGGTCGACTACGAGGCCCAGCCGAACTTCTACTACTGCGGCCCCGCCGCCGCCCGCAACGCCCTGTCCGTACAGGGCAAGGACATCGACGTTGACGCGATGGCCGAGCGGATGGGCACCACCGAAGCCGGCACCGACTCCATCAACGACATCACCCCGGTGCTGAACACCGAGACCGGCACCGACGTGTACCGCAGCGTCGAGATCTCCACCCCGATGGCCGACGACACGCAGACCGACACCCTGCGCGAGGACATCATCCGCACCGTTGACGACGGCCGCGCCGTCGTGGCCAACATCGCCGGCACCGCCACCGACACCAGCGGCGACAGCCACTCCTTCGCCGGCGGCCACTACATCTCCGTCACCGGCTACCGCGACGCCGGCGACCAGGTGAGGATCGCCGACTCGGCGAACCCGAACACCGCCGAGTACTGGCTCACCACCGAAGACCTCGCGGACTGGATCGCCACCCGCGGCTACTCCACCAGCTGACCACCGACCAACCGACCAAGGGCCGGCCCCACGAGGGGCCGGCCCTTGGTCATCCCCGCGGCCGGACGGGTGCGGGCCGTAGGCCAGACCGGTAGTCTGAGCCACCGTGACCGGTTACCTGGGCTCATACGCGACGCTCGGGCTCCTGCTCCTCGCCAGCCTTCTCTTCTTCGGGACGGCCTTCTCCGTCAACCGGGTGTTGCGCCCGGCCCGCCCCGCCGAGCCACCCGGTAAGCGCGAGGCCTACGAATGCGGGCTGGACCCGGTGGGTGGTGACTGGGCCCAAGCCCAGATCCGTTACTACGTGTACGCCTACCTGTACGTGCTGTTCGCAGTCGAGGCGGTGTTTCTCTTTCCCTGGGCTGTGATCTTCGACCGGCGCGGCTATGGGCTGGTCACCGTGGTGGAGATGGCGATCTTCGTGGCGGTGCTGGCGCTGGGCATCCTCTACGCGTGGCGGAAGAACATCCTGCGCTGGACCTGACGACCGTTCGGCTACGCCGAGTCGGGCCTACGGTGGCGGCCCCACCCAGGGCGGGTCCGCAGCGGTGGCGGCTTCCCCGGTGCCGGCTCGGAGCGGTGGCGGTGCGTCAGGCCAGACCGCGCCGGGTGGCCGTGGGTGTGCGGTCCCCCCGGATAGTGGCCACCATGTCCAGGACCCGGCGGGTCGCCTGGACCTGGTGCGCCCGGAACACCCGGGCGCCCAGCCAGGCGGAGATCGCGGTGGCGGCGAGCGTGCCTTCCAGTCGTTCGACGGGCGGTAGATCCAGGGCCTCGCCGACGAAGTCCTTGTTCGACAGGGCGACCAGCAGCGGCCAGCCGGTACCGGCGAGTTCGTCGAGGCGGCGGGTGAGCTCCAAGGAGTGGTGGGTGTTCTTACCGAAGTCGTGGGCCGGGTCGATCAGGATGCCGTCGGGTCGTACCCCCAGCGACACGGCCCGCTCGGCGAGGCCGGTTACGGTCGCCACCACGTCTGCCAGCACGTCGTCGTAAGCGACCCGGTGCGGCCGGGTACGCGGCGTCAGTCCGCCCGCGTGCGAGCAGACCAACCCGGCACCGGTCTCCGCCGCGACCTGGGCCAGCGCTGGATCGGTGCCGGACCACGTGTCGTTCAACAGGTCGGCACCGGCGGCCACCGCCGCGACGGCTACCTCGGCACGCCAGGTGTCGATCGAGATGACCACGTCGGGGAAGGCGGCGCGGACCGCGGCGATGGTGGCCACGGTCCGGCGGATCTCCTCGGCCACGTCTACCTGGGCACCGGGGCCGGCCTTGACCCCGCCGATGTCGATGATGTCGGCACCCTCGGCAACCGCGCGCTCCACCGCGCGCAGCGCGCTCTCCTGCCCGAAGGTCGCGCCCCGATCGAAGAACGAGTCCGGGGTGCGGTTGATGATCGCCATGACCCCGAGCTCGCCTGGGCCGAAGGTGCGCCGGCCGAGCCGCAGTGTGTCCGCCATCCCGCCTCCCGAGAGGGTGTCGCCGGACCTCCCGGCCGTCACGACGCTAGTCGGTGACCATCGAGTCGGTCGGACCGGCGGTCGATTCGTCTGCTCACCGGTTATCCGGGGTGGTGGGGTCGCCCCGCCCCGGTCGGCGTGCCACGATCTGGTGCATGGGTCAGGTTCTGCTCCTGTTGGTCGTGGCGTTGACCGTCGCGGCGGTGGTTTTCGGTGTGGCGGTGCTGGTCACCGGTCGGGATCCCGGCCTTGTGCCGGCTGAGCCGGACGGGATGGCGGTGCCCCTGCCCAGCACCCGCCCGCTGCGGGAGACTGATGTTGGCCAGGTGCGGTTCGACACTGCGTTGCGCGGGTACCGCATGGCTCAGGTCGACCAGGCGATGCGTCGGGCGGCATACGACATTGGCTACAAGACGGAGCTGATCGGGGTGTTGGAGGCAGAGGTCACCGCGTTGCGGGAAGGGCGTAGCGCCGACGCTGAGACGCTCCTGCGCGCCCGGGAGCAGGCGCACTCCGCGGCCGCCGTCGACCCGCCCGATGGCGCAATCCAGCGGTCCGCGCCGAGCACCGGCGAGGCCGCTGGCGAGCCAGCGGACGAGGCCCGCTCCGGCGACGAGGCCCGGTCAGACTCCGAGGCCCGGTCAGACTCCGAGGCCCGGTCAGACTCCGAGGCCCGCTCCGGCGACGAGGCCCGGTCAGACTCCGAGGCCCGGTCAGACTCCGAGGCCCGCTCCGGCGACGAGGCCCGGGGCGAGTCGGCGGACGTAGCGGACTCGACAGCCCGGTCGGAGTCGGCGTGACGGCGGGGGGCGGCGCCGAGGAGTGGACCACCGCGGACGATGATGACCTGCGCAAGGTGGCGCAGCCAGGGGCCGCCGAGGTTTCCGCCGCGGTGATCGTGGACGCGTCGGCCGAGCGGGTCTTCGCGGCGCTCGTCTCCTGGGAACGACAGGGAGAATGGATCCCCTTCACCCAGGTCCGGGTGGTCGAGGGGGACGGCGGCGAGGGCAGCCTGGTCGAGGCGGTCACCGCGGTCGGGCCGGCCACACTCCGCGACGAGATGCGGGTGGTCCGGGTAGACGCACCGTACGAGGTGCGCGTGGTCCACTGCGGGAAGCTACTGCGTGGTCCCGGCGTGCTGCGGTGTACCCCGCTGGCCGGAGAGCGGACCCAGGTCGTCTGGCATGAGTGGTTCCATCTGCCGGGCGGGGCGGCTGGACGGGTCATGTGGCCCTTCCTGTGGCCCGGTTCGAAGGTCGGCCTGACACAGGCCCTCCGGCGATTCGGGCGGCGGGTGGAGCAGGGTCGCCTGCCCTGACCCGCAGGCCCGGCTACGGCCGGTCGTGGCCGGGGCGTCGGTGGAGTGTCGTAGCGTTGACGCGTGACTGACCTCGTGACGGGTGCTGACCTCGTGATTGGTGCTGACGGGTCATCCCGCTGTGCCTGGGGCGCGGGCACACCCGACTATGCCGTCTACCACGACACCGAGTGGGGTCGCCCGCTGCATGGCGACGACGCCCTCTATGAGCGGATGACGCTGGAGGCGTTCCAGTCCGGGCTGTCGTGGCTGACCATCCTGCGGAAGCGGGCTGCGTTCCGGGAGGCGTTCGACGGGTTCCGGATCGAGTCGGTAGCAGCCTTCTCCGGGGCGGATGTGGCCCGGCTCCTCGACGACACCGGCATCGTCCGCAACCGGGCCAAGATCGAGGCGGCGATCTCCAACGCGCGGGTCGCGCTGGAACTTCCGGTCGGGCTCTCCGCCCTGCTCTGGTCGTTCGCGCCGCCACCCCGGCGCGCCCGGCCGGCCTCGTTCGCGCAGGTGCCGGCGCTGACGGCGGAGTCCACCACGATGGCGAAGGCGCTGAAGAAGCGGGGCTTCAGGTTCGTCGGCCCGACCACGGCATACGCGCTGATGCAGGCCACCGGCATGGTCGACGACCATCTCGTCGGCTGCCACGTGGCCGGCTTTCGATGACGACGTGATGGGATGGACTGCATGACGACCGACACCGCGGACCGGACGACCCGTACCGACGGCGCGGACACCTGGGCCGTGCTGCTGCCGCCCGGGCGGTACGAGGCCGAGCGGCTTGTCCACCACGACACGCTCGAGCTGATCGGTGCCGAGGGAAGTCAGCCGCGCCTCGGCGACCAGGTGGCGGTGCTCGCCGACGCGCCGTCGAGGCTGGTCGCGCTGGGTCGGGTCACCGACGTCGGCGACCTGTGTCCGGAGGAACCGCCCGCGGAGCGGGTCGAGCCACGGCTGGTGATCACGTACACCCGACGGTCTTTCGACACCCCGGTGTCGGCCGATGCCCTGACGGTCGAGGGGCCGGTCACCCCGCTGGACCCGACGGCGTTCCAGGCGCTGGCCGACCAGCTCGGCCCGCCCCCGCCACGGCAGTCCTGGATGGTCAGTCTCAACCTGCCGATCGAGGCCGTGTCACCGGCGGAGGCGGTCCGGGAGTTCTGGGCCTACGTGCAGGAGCTGGGCCCCCGCGAGCTACCCGCATTCGTCTGGCCGTCCGGTAACGAGCTGGCCATGCAGGCGTTCGTCCTCGGCGAGGAGGCCAACCAGGATCCGGAGGAGGACGACTGACCGGGGGGCACTCCGCCCCCCGGCGCGTCGTCAGCGACCCTCGAAGACCGGCTTCTCCTTGGCGACGAAGGCCATGGTGGCTGACCGGTGGTCGGTGGTGGCACCGCAGATCGACTGGGCCTGCGCCTCGGCGGCCAGGGCGTCGGCGAGGGTGCCGGCGTCCGCGATGGAGAGCTGCCGTTTGATCGCCCCGTACGCGATGGTCGGGCCAGCCGCCAACCGGGCGGCCAACTCCTGCGCGGCCGGCAGCACCTCCTCGTCGGTCGCGACCAGCCGGTTGAGCAGTCCGAGCTGGTGGGCTTCCGCCGCCCGTACCGGCTCGGCGAGCATCAGCAGCTCGACGGCCTTGGCGTGGCCGACGAGCCGGGGCAGCGTCCAGGAGGCGCCGGTGTCAGCCGCGAGCCCGACCTTGGCGAACGCCATGAGAAAGCTGGTGGAGGGCCCGCCGACGCGGATGTCGGCGAGGAAGGCCAGCGACGCGCCCGCCCCGGCGGCCATGCCACCCACGGCGGCGACGACAGGTTTGGGGAGGCCCGCCAGCCGGGCGGCGATCGGGTTGTAGTGCGTTCCCACGGTGTCCAGTGGATTACCCTCGCTGGACTCGAGCGTCCGTACGTGCTCACGCAGGTCCTGACCGGCGCTGAACGAACCCCCCGACCCGGCCAGCACCACCGCTCGGCAGCTCCGGTCGTTCTCCAACTCGGTCAGGGCGTCCCGGAACGCCTCCTTCAGTGCCGCGTCGAGCGCGTTCATGGCCGTGGGCCGGTTCAGGGTGAGGGTGACGACGGCGTCGGTGTGGTCGATGAGGAGTGGCTCGGTCACGGTGTCAATGACCCTTCTGTCCAATGATGCGGTAACCGGCGTCGAGACAGGCCTCGACGTAGCGGTCGGCGGCCGGCCGCAGCCGGGCCGCGTGGCGGTCGAAGAAGCTGCCCGCGGCGGTGCCCGGCCAGCGCTCGGGTAGCAGCGCCGGCGGCAGCTGCGGGTCCCGGAACAGGAAGGTACGCCAGGCGTGTACGAGCCGGAATCGGGCGGCGTACGCCTCTTCGTCGGGACTGCGTACGGTGACCCCGGCAAGCAGCGCCCGCTGCTCGGCGACGAATTGTTCGTATGCCTGGCCGATCTCGGCCAGGTCCCAGGCGCGGCGGACGACGCCCATCGCTCCCGGCGTGCCGGCCGCGTGCGCCGCGGTGAACCGCTCGTAGCGCACCCCCGCTTCGTCGAGGAGCAGGTCAACGTCCTCGCCCGGTCGGGTGGCCACCCACGTGCACTCGTCGAGCATGCCGTAGCCGAGGAAGCTCAGGTTCGCGGCGAGGCGCTGCCGTTCCCGGCGGGCGGCCGGTGCCGCCACGACGAGCAGGTCGAAGCGCCCGTCCCAGCCGGTTTTGCCGGTGCGGTAGATCCGCGTGGCCGCCTCGTCCAACCGGCGTGCGGCTTTCGGGGTGATCGAGTAACCGGGTCCGGTGGCCATCCGGAGGGGTTCGAGCCAGCCCTGGCGCACCATCCGGGAGACCGCCGTCCGTACTGCTGGCGGTGCGATGCCCAGTGGTGCCAGCAGCTTGACCAGGGCAGCGACCTGCGCCCGGCCACCTCGGGGCCGGAGGTGGTCACCGTACAGGTCGAAGAGTGCCGACCGTGCCTGCATGACCGCACATTGTGACAGGCCTTCTCGGGATAAGCTAGGTTCTGTTACATCAATACTGCCTCGGTTTGGGTCCGGCGGTGTTCATCAGGGAAAATCGTTGGTCGACACCCCGGTGAAGGTTGCGGGTGGTCGTGGCGAAGTGGCTGTGGGGCAACCCACCGACCCTGGTTCAGGTCTGAGGGGAGACAACATGGCGGCGATGAAGCCGCGGACGGGCGACGGTCCGCTGGAAGTCACCAAGGAGGGCCGGGGCATCGTCATGCGAGTCCCGCTGGAGGGCGGTGGCCGGCTCGTCGTCGAGATGACTCCGGACGAGGCCAACGCGCTCGGTGACGCGCTGAGGGCGGCTGCCGGCTGAGTACGGACCGTCCGCGCCTTGCGTGGACGGTCCAACCGCCTCCTGATCCACCGGCGTTCGCTCGCCGGTGGCCGTAGGCGTGCTGAAGCGGGACAGCGCGGCGGTGGCCGCCTGGGACTCGGGGCGGCCACCGCCGGTCGTCAACCGACCCGTCGTGGCGCCCCCGGCAGCCGCTTTGCGGAATTTTCCCTGTCCTGCGGAGGTCACTCCGCAGGCTTCTCCTGGAAGGTACGGCGTCGCGTGCTCGCCATCCGTCTACTCGCCGAGCCTGAGCGGCTCGATGTCCTGGCCCTGCCCGTCCGACCTGCCGCCGAGGCGGAACCGTCGGCTCAGCCGGTGCCCGTCGCGGCGGTACTGCCGGACGGTGTCGCCGACGAACTCGCTGCGCTGGTGCCGGTCGCACAACTGGGTGGTGATGCCGGCCAGACCTGGACCCAGGTCCGACCCGGACGGGTGCCGGCCCGGCTGCTTCCGTTCGGCATCGGGGCCGGTGACGAGGCGGCCTGGCGGAGGGCCGGGGCCGCCCTCGCCCGAACGGCGGCCGGTACGGAGCACGTCACGCTCCTGCTACCGGCGACTGCCACCCCGGCGGCTGTACGGGGGCTGGTGGAAGGGCTGCTGCTGGCGTCGTACCGGTTCCGGCTCGGCGCCGACCGGGCCGCACCCGCTCTTTCCGCGGTTGACCTGGTGGCGCAGGATCCGGCGGACTACGTCGACGTCGTCGCAAGCGCCCGCACCACCGCGGAGATGACCCGACTCGCCCGCGACCTGGTGAACATGCCCTCGTCGGTGAAGAACCCGGAATGGTTCGCCGGGCAGGTGGCCGACGCCGCGGCCGGTGTCCCCGACCTGCACCTGCGGGTCCGGGAACCGGATGAGCTGGCCGCCGCGGGCTTTGGCGGGATCATCGCGGTGGGCGCCGGCTCCGCCAACGGTCCCCGTCTGGTTGAGCTGGACTGGCGACCGGCCGGGGCGCGGATGCACGTCGTGCTGGTCGGCAAGGGGATCACCTTTGACACCGGGGGAATCTCGATCAAGCCCCGGGCCGGCATGAAGCTCATGCGTAAGGACATGGGCGGTGCGGCGGCGGTGGTGGCAGCCACGTTGGGGGCGGCCATGCTGCGGTTGCCGGTCCGGGTCACCACCCTCGCCCCACTCGCCGAGAACATGGTCAGCGGCGCCGCGTTCCGGCCGGGCGACGTCATCCGTCACTACGGCGGCGCGACCAGTGAAACCACCAACTCCGATGCCGAGGGCCGGCTGGTCCTCGCCGATGCGCTCGCCTACGCCGTACGGGAACACCAGCCCGACCTGCTCGTCGATCTGGCCACGCTGACCGGTGCGAACGCGGTGGCGCTGGGCAAGCGGACCGCCGCCCTGTACAGCGAGGACGACCGCCTCGCCGGGGACCTGTTGGCGGCGGTCGACGCGGCCGGTGAAGCGGCGTGGCGGATGCCGCTCCCGACCGACTACGTCGACTACCTGAGCAGCGATCTCGCCGATCTGTACAGCGCGCCTGACCAGGGAGCCGGGTCGGTGGTGGCGGCACTGTACCTGCGCGAGTTCCTCGGCGAGCTGCGGGACCGATGGGTGCATGTCGACATGTCGGCGCCGTCCTGGACGGAAGGGGGGGACGCGGAGTTGACCCCGGGCGCCACCGGCTGGGGAGTCCGTTCGCTCCTGCGCTGGCTGGACACGCTCGGCTGACCCGGGTCGATCCGCTCCGGGTCGGTGTGGCGACCTGCCCGCCCTGCTGGAGTTCCGGTGGTCCGCCGGAGCTCCGGCGGACCACCGGCGTCCGGTCGCCTAGCAGCGCACCGCGGTGAGTAGTCCGTGGCCGACCGGGAGTAGGGCGGGAATCCAGTACTCGGACTCCCGGATTGCCTTGATCGTCTCCCGGGTGGTCACCGTCTCCACGTCCCGGGCGGCGGGGTCGGCTATCCGGCCGTCGGCCAGGACGCCGTTGAGGGCGAGCACTCCACCCGGTCGGAGTAGCCGGTGGGCGGCCTCCACGCAGGAGGCCAAGCCAGTTGCCTCGGTGTCGACGAACACCAGGTCGTATGCACCGTCGGCGAGGCGTGGCAGGACGTCCAGCGCCCGACCGGTAATGATCCGGCTTCGGCCGGAGGGGAAGCCGGCCTCGGTGAAGACCCGGCGGGCGATGCGCTGATGCTCGATCTCACCGTCGATCGTGGTCAGCACTCCGTCGGGGCGCATGCCGCGCAGCAGCCAGACACCGCTGACACCGGTGCCGGTGCCGATCTCTACCACCGCGCGTGCGTTGCCCGCGGCGGCCAGCAGCCGCAGGGCCGCACCCGCACCGGGGGTCACCGCCTCGAGGCCGACCTCGTGGGCGAGCGTGCGGGCGGTGCGCAGTACGAGATCCTCGGTCACGTATGACTCGGCGAGCTGTAGAGCCTGGGCTGAAGAGCCGGAATTGGCGACCGTGGCGATGGGGCACCTCCGGACGGCGTTCGGGTCGGAGCGGGTTCCGGGTGCTGCGGCAGCACGATCGGAACACGCCCTTCAGGGGTGAGTGGGGCACTGTGAGCCTAGAGGCGATGTGCACGGGGCGCAGCCGGGCGTCCCAGCATCGACGATCACAGTCGGCAGGCGTGACTCCACCCGCGGCTTCCGTGCAATCCTGGAGGCGGTGTTCGTTCGAGCGTGACTGGTCGAGCGTGGTTGGCGCGGATGGGGCCTGGGACGAGTGGGAGGCAGCGACGTGACCGACGGCTGGGACTGGCGCCCGCCCGGGACGGGTGCCACAGCGGCGGGCTCGTCGTCGGCGCCTCCGCCGGGCGGCCCAGGATCACCCTGGTGGTCGGACGCGTTGGCCGACCCGTGGCGGGATCCGATGGCATCGGCGGCGGTGGTCGTGCCCGCCGCGTCGGTTCCCGGCATCGAGCCGGAGCGGGTCACCGACCCGGATTCGTCGGCCCGTCCCGCAGTGCGGCACCTGTTGATCATTTCGTTGGTCACGGCGCTGCTCGCCGGTGCGTTGGGGGGCGCGCTCGGTTACGCGTTCGCAATCCGGGGCGGTACCACCCCGGTCCTCGGCGGGGCCCCGATCCAGCCGCCGGAGCTGGCCCAGCGCAGGCCGGAGTCGCTCGCCGGCGTGGCCGAGCGGGTGCTGCCGAGTGTGGTCACGGTTCGGGTGGCGGGCCCCGACGGGACGAGTGAGGGCTCCGGCTTCATCGCCACCACCGACGGCCATGTGATTACCAACGACCACGTGGTGGCGGGCGCGACCGGGCAGGCAATGGTGATCTTCAATGACGGTAGCGTGGCTCCGGCCGCCCTCGTCGGCCAGGATCCGGAGTCGGACATCGCGGTCATCAAGGTCGCGAAGGAGGGGCTCCGCCCGGTGGCGTTCGGTGACTCGGAAGCGCTCGCGGTGGGTGATCCGGTGTTGGCCATCGGGTCGCCGCTCTCCCTGGCCAACACGGTCACCGCCGGCATCATCAGCGCCCTCGACCGGACGATGCAGGCGGGCGAGCCGGGCGGCCCCACCCGCTACTACGCGGCGATCCAGACCGACGCGGCGGTCAACCACGGCAACTCCGGCGGTCCTCTGGTGGACGGGGCCGGACGGGTGATCGGGGTCAACTCCACGATCAAGTCGCTGGTCGCCGGCGGACAGGAGGCCGGTAACATCGGGCTCGCCTTCGCGATTCCGATCAACCAGGCCAAGCGGATCACCCAGGACATCATCGGCACCGGCAAGGCCCGTCGCACGGTGATCGGCGCCCAGGTGGGCGGCGGGGGTGCGGGTGTCGGGGTGGGAGTGCGACTGGTCTCGGTCGAGTCGTCCGGTCCGGCGGCCGGCGCGGGGCTGCGGGCGGGTGACGTCGTCGTCACGCTCGACGGGAGGCCGACGAACGAGCCGACCGACCTGATCGCCCTGGTCCGCAAGTTCGCACCCGGGTCCGTGGTGGTGGTGGAGTACCGGCGTGGCACATCGCGGCGGAACGCCTCGGTAACCTTGGCAGCGGATGCGAAGTAGGCCCCTCGGCCCCCTGCCGGGCTAGCCTGTGACGTGCGTAGGCTTGCGCTGACGCCGAAGGGAGGATCGTGCGGTGTTCGACAACCTGAACTGGTGGGAGATCGGTGCGCTGCTGCTCCTGGCGCTGCTGATCTTCGGTGACCGGCTACCCGCGGTCATCAGTGACGGTCTGCGGATGGTGCGTAACCTGCGCCGGATGGCGACCAACGCCACCACTGACCTGAGCCGGGAACTGGGCACCGACATTCAGCTCCAGGACCTGCATCCGAAGGCATTCGTTCGCAAGCATCTGCTCAGCGAGGAGGATGAGGCGGCGATCCGGAAGCCGTTGCAGGGGGTCTACGACAACCTGCGGGCCGATGTCGCCAGCGTGCACGAGGAGCTGAAGGACGTCGCCACCGCCGTTGACCCGGCAAGCCGTCCGGGTAAGGCGACCGGCGGTGCATCGCCCGCGCCCGTTCCTCGGGTCAGCTACGACGACGCGACCTGACCGGCGCCGAGCCGGGGCTTGCTTGCGGGGCCGAACTATCGTGCCGGGGCATGGCAAGCATCGATTGTGGACCGATGCTGTTCGCGGGCACCGGCGGGGATCACCCGACTGCGGCCCGGGGCAGGGAGCTCTCCTGGGATGGCTGTGTCAACGCCCGTGATCTGGGTGGGCTTGGGCGGGTGCGGCCAGGTGCGGTGGTCCGGATGGAGGAGCCGAACCGCCTGAGCGCGGCGGGCTGGGCGGCGGCCTGGTCCTACGGGGTGCGCACCGTCGTCGATCTGCGCAACACCGACGAGTACGGGCAGGACAGCGCACCCAGACCAGCGGGGATCACGACGGTACGGGTGCCGCTCGAACCGGTCGGCACACCCTTCTACGAGCACTGGGAGAAGATCGACAACCTGGCCTCACCGCTGTACTACCCGGCGATGCTGGCCGAGCAGTCGGAGCGGGTGATAGCCGCCGTACGGGCGATCAGTGCCGCTGCGCCAGGCTGCGTGTTGTTTCACTGCTCCGGCGGTAAGGACCGGACCGGGCTGCTCGCGCTGGTGTTGTTGACCGTGGCCGAGGCGACGCCGGAGGAGATCGTCGCCGACTACCTGCTCTCCTACGAGCGCATGCGCCAGCGATACGCCGAACTCGGTTACCGTGATCAACGCACCGCGGTGACCGAGTTCCTGGCGACGCGGAACACCACCATCGAGGCATCGTTGAGCTCGACGATCGTTGACCTGACGATGCCCGACTTTCTCCTTGCGAACGGCCTCTCCGAGACCGAGGTCAGCGACCTGCATGCTCGCCTGACCACCTGAACGGCGGATCCAGCACGAGGTCCGGGGGAGTGTGGCCGAACGGCTCGACCGGGTTGAGTCCAGCTACCTAGTTGCCGGCCGGCTTGAGGCCCAGCGGTTTACCGAGCAGCGACTCGCGTCGTACCGCGAGCCGGTCGGCGACCTGGCCCAGCGCCGCGGCGGCGGGGGAGGCCGGCTCGGCGAGCACGACTGGGTTGCCCTCGTCGCCGGCCTCGCGGACGCGGGTGTCGAGCGGGATCTGACCAAGCAGCGGCACCTGCGCTCCGATGGCCTCCGTCAGCGAATCGGCGACCGACTGGCCACCGCCGGCCCCGAAGACCTCCATCCGGGTGCCGTCCGGCAGCTCCAGCCACGACATGTTCTCGATGACACCGACCACCCGCTGGTGGGTCTGCAACGCGATCGCGCCGGCCCGCTCTGCCACCTCGGCGGCGGCGGCCTGCGGTGTGGTGACCACAAGGATCTCGGCGTTGGGTAGCAGCTGCGCCAGGGAGATCGCCACGTCACCGGTGCCCGGGGGCAGATCGAGCAGGAGCACGTCCAGGTCGCCCCAGTACACGTCGGCGAGGAACTGCTGCAGTGCCCGGTGCAGCATCGGGCCGCGCCACACCACGGCGGCGTTGCCGGGGGTGAACATTCCGATCGAGATGACCTTCACGCCGTGCGACTCAGGCGGCATGATCATGTCTTCGACGCGGGTAGGCCGCCCCTCGGCCCCGAGCATCCGCGGCACCGAGTGGCCGTAGATGTCCGCGTCGACCACCCCGACGGAGAGCCCCCGGGCGGCCAGCGCCGCTGCCAGGTTGACCGTCACGCTGGACTTGCCGACCCCGCCCTTGCCGCTGGCCACCGCGTACACCCGGGTGCGGGAGCCGGGCTGGGCGAACGGGATCACCGGCTCCTGGTCGGTCCCGCCGCCGCGTAGCGTGGTCTGGAGTTCCTTGCGCTGCTCGGGGCTCATCACGCCGAACTCGATCTCTACCCCTGCCACCCCCGGCACCGCGCCGACGGCGGCCGTGATGTCCGAGCGCAGCTTCTCCTTCAGCGGGCAGCCGGCGACGGTGAGCAGCAGCTCAACCTGAACCACACCGTCGTCGCCGATCGTCGCGGAGCGGACCATGCCCAACTCCGTGATGGGGCGGCGGATCTCCGGGTCGTTAACAGTGGCCAGGGCGGCCTGAATCGCGTCGGAGACGGTACTGGCGGGTGCAGACATGATGGCAATGCTACGTCGGCGACAGGGGGGCACCGCCCTGGGCGGCAGTGGTGTGAGCGAATCGATCACTGACGGGTCTGCCGCCACCACCCGCTCCCGGAGGACCGCTGCCGGTGGGCACCGGCGGCGGTCACCTGTTCCCGGGGGCGGGACGCCCTTCGCCGACCGAGTCGGTCTCCATCTCGTCCTGGGGTTCGTCGAGCCCGTCCCCGCCGGCCGGCCACCCCGCGGCCCGGTGTTGCCGGCGTTGCCGGCGTTGGGCGGCGTCGTCCAGTTCCTCGGCGAGCCGGGCCAGCTCGGAGCGGAGGAAGTCGCGGGTGGCGACCTCGCCCATCGCGTTGCGTAGCGCGGCGATCTCCCGGGCCAGGTATTCGGTGTCGGCCTTTTGGGCGGTCGCCCGACGTCGGTCCTCCTCCAGCGCCAGCCGGTCCCGGTCCGCCTGGCGGTTCTGGGCGAGCAGGATCAGCGGCGCCGCGTAGCTCGCCTGCAACGACAACATCAGGGTCAGGAACGTGAAGGTGTACGGGTCGAACCGCAGATGGGCGGGGGCGAGCGTGTTCCAGACGAGCCAGGTGGCGATAACCACCGTCATGTAGACGATGAAGTGGGCCGTACCCATCCTCCGGGCGATCGCCTCCGACCACCGGCCGAAGGCCTCCGGATCGAACCGGGGCAGCTGGAGTCGCCGGACCTCGCGTGGCTGGTCCAGCCGCTCCAGCCGCTCCGGCCGCCGCCGCTCAACCATCCGCGCTGTCCGACGCTTCGGTGGTGGCCACGGGAGCGGACGGCCGGGCGTCCCGGTCCCGCCAGTCCCGAGGCAACAGATGGTCCAGTACGTCGTCCACGGTCACCGCGCCCACCAACCGGCTGCTGCGGTCGATCACCGGCATGGCGACCAGGTCGTAGGTGGCCATCCGACGGGTGATCTCAGGTAGCGGGGTGACCGGCCGCAGCGGATCGATGTCGTTGACCACCACCCCACCCAACAGGTCGGCCGGCGGCTCCCTCAGCAGCCGTTGGAAGTGCACGATTCCGAGGTAACGGCCGGTCGGTGTGGTCATCGGCGCCCGGGCGACGAAGACCTGGGCGGCCACCGCGGGGGAGAGCTGGGGCTCGCGTATTCGGGCCAGCGCCTCGGCGACCGTGGCATCTGGGGGCAGAATCACCGGCTCGGAGGTCATCACCGAGCCGGCCGTGCCCGGCGTGTACTTGAGGAGCTGGCGTACGGGATCGGCCTCGTCCGGCTCCATCAGGTCGAGCAGGACATCCTGCTCCGGTGGCGGTAGCGCGCCGAGCAGGTCGGCGGCGTCGTCCGGGTCCATCTGCTCGAGCACGTCCGCGGCCCGCTCTCGGCCCAGGGCGGCCAGAACCTCCACCTGGTCGTGCTCCGGCAACTCACTGAGTACGTTGGCCAGCCGCTCGTCGTCAAAGGCGGCAGCGATCTCGTTGCGCCGTTCGTCGGGTAGGTCCTGTAGGGCGTTCGCCAGGTCCGCGGGGCGCATCTCATCCAGGACCGCCAGCAGGTTGGCGGTACCCCGGTTGTCGGCGATCCCGCTCAGCCCGCGGACCCGATCCCACTCGATCTGGTGCAGGTTGCCGCGGCGGGTGAGTCGGCCGGTGTGTTCGCGGACGGCGACCCGGGTCAACGTCCACTCGTCGCGGGTCGCCTCCATCGCGACATCCACCACGACGCCGGCCACCCCCTCCGGGTGGATCTGCACCCGTCGGTCGAGCAGCTCCTGGAGGACGAGCAGCTCGTTCGGGCGCTTCTCGAAACGGCGCAGGTTGAGGGTGCCGGTGCCGAGGACCACAGCGCCCGAATCGATCGAGGTGATCCGGTTGATCGAGAGGAAGATCCGCCGCCGCATCGGCATCTCGGCGACCAGCCCGACCACCTCCGGCGGGTGCTTCGTGGCCCGTAGCCGAGCTACCGCGTCGCGTACCCGGCCCACCTGGTCACCGTTGGGGTCGTAGACGGCGACGCCAGCGAGCCGGGCGATGTAGACCCGGGTCGGCGTACTCACGGAAACCAGCCTAAGCGCCTATTGTTTATCAGCATGTCGACCCTGGCCTACGAGATCGTGGACGTCTTCACCGATCGCCCCTTTGCCGGTAACCCCCTGGCGGTGGTGTTCGGGGCCGACGGGCTGGCCACGGAGCAGATGCAGGCGCTCGCACTGGAGTTCAACCTTTCCGAGACGGTGTTCGTGCTCCCACCCACCCGGGCCGACGCCACCTATCGGGCGCGAATCTTCACCCCGGTTGACGAGTTGCCGTTCGCCGGCCATCCGAGTGTCGGCGCGGCGGCCACCGCCAGCCGGCGTGGTCTCTTCGCCGCCGGCCGGGTACGGCAGGAGTGCGGCGCCGGTGTGCTGCCGATCGAGGTGACCGCGACCGGCGCGACGCTGACCGGAGGTACACCGACTCTCGGCCCCGAACTGGATCCGGGGCCGTTGCTGGAGATGGTCGGCCTCTCCGAGGCCGACCAGACCGGCCCGGCGCCCCGGGTGGCCGGCTGCGGCCTGGAATTCCCGTACCTACCGGTCCATCCACACGCGGTGCCACGCGCCCAGCTGAATCCGGGGGCAGCGCAGCGGTACGGAGTGGAGCACGTCGTGGTCTTCTCCTGGGATGCCGAGTCGCGGACCACGCACACCCGGGTCTTCGTCCCCGGGTTGGGTGTGCCGGAGGATCCGGCGACCGGGTCGGCCGCCCTGGGGCTGGGGGTGTGGTTGGTGGCCACAGGTCTGCTACCCGGTGTGGGCCGATCCGCGTACACCGTCCGTCAGGGCAGCGAGATTCGTCGGCCGTCCTCGTTGGCCTGCACGGTTACCGCGGCCGACGGGGCTGCCCTCGGCGCTACCGTCGCCGGCGGGGTGGCACCGGTGGCCCGGGGCGAGATTGTGATCCCGCCGTTCGTCGGCTGAGCGGCGCGGGCGGTGTCTTCGCTGACCCGGCGGCGACCGGATCTGCGTCAACCCCCGACCGTGGGTGCAGACCTGCCGTGGGTACGGGAGGATGCGGGGGTGACTGACGCGGTACGACGCAGCAACCTTCTGGTCGACGAGGCGTTGAAGAAGGCGGCCATCGCCTGGGTCGGCGTCGCCGACGGCCCGGCGTCTGCGCTCTGGTGTGTCCCCCTGGAGGGCGCGCTCCTCGTGGTCAGCGGGCCGGGCGAGCAGACCGCTCCCGGGCTCGCCGACGCGACGCGGGCGGAGGTCACGCTGCGGGGTGATCACGGCGGACGGATCGTCACCTGGCCCGCGGAAGTGACCCGGTTGCTGCCCGGCACCGAAGACTGGGAGACCAGCGCGCCGTTGGTCGCGGCGAAGCGGTTGAACGCACCGGGCTCGGCTGCCGACCTCGTGACCCGCTGGGGAACGGCCGGTTGCGCGCTCAACCGCCTCGTTCCCGCCGGCGATCCGCTGGCCGGCTCGGCACTCCCCACCACGTCGCTGGCCCAGCCGCCTCGCCCGGCGGCGGTGGTTCGGGCAGCCCGTAAGCCGTTCCGGCTGCACCGCGTCCGACGGCGCTGACCTCAGCCGGCTGGTGGTGCGGATCGGGGTCGGTCATCCGCGGCGGCCCGGCATCGGCCCGGTCGATCACGTCAACCACCCCGGCCAGGGAGGTCAGCTCCGGTCCGGTCCAGCCGGCGTCCGGGTTGAAGGTCAGATGGCCGGCGAGGTCCGGGGCCGCCAGGCGTACCGCGTGCAGCCCGGCCCGCTCCGCCCCGGTCAGTTCCTGACTCCCCCCGTCCCCCACGTACAGGCAGGCGGCGGGCGTCAGGCCCAGCTGCCGGCAGGCGGCCCGGTACAGCTCCGGGTCGGGCTTGCAGCGCCCGAACTGGACCGAGAGGACTCGGACATCGAGGAGCGGATCGATCGGCAACTGCGGCAGGAAGGCGGGCAGTTCATGGGTGCAGTCACTGACCAACCCGATTCGGAGCCCGCGCTGGCGCAGCGCGGCGAGGGTGGGTACTGCCTCGGTGCGAAGGCGGGTGTCAGCGCGGATGGCGCGGAATCGGGCGATCACCGCCGACCGGAGCGCCGCGGTGGAGGGTCGAACCCCGGCCTGCTCACATACCCAGCGCAGGGTCGCCTCGGCGGTGCCCAGGGCGCCGGTGGCGCGCTGATAGTAGGTGCGGTCGAGGACCTTGACGAATACCTCGGGCGGGCAGCCGAGCAGCTCGGCCATCGTGCGGTGGGCGCTACCACGCTGTACGGCGCGGGTCAGCGTGCCGAAGAAGTCGAAGAGCACCGCCTGGATCCTGGGCATGCGGGCCTTTCGGCGGTGAGGGTTGGCGGTGAGTCGCGGATGATCATAGTCGAGGGCTGATCGAGCCGGCTTGGGAGTCGTGTGACCATTGCTCTTCGTGTCCGCCCTCCCGTCCCGGCTGCCACCGGAGCCGTTGACCGTCGGTGCGCTCGCCCTCGCCGTGCTCGCCGTGTCGTCCTCAGCGCCGCTGGTGGCCTTCGCCGCCGCACCGGCCCTGGCGGTAGCCTTCTGGCGCAATCTGCTCTCGACCGCGGTGCTCGCTCCGGCCACCCTGCTCCGGCGGCGGGCAGAGCTGCGGGCGTTGGCCGCTCCGGCCGGGCGTCGAGCGGGTCGGTACTGCGTCTTCTCCGGTGTCGCGCTCGCCGCGCACTTCGCCACCTGGATGCCGAGCGCCAAGCTCACCACGGTCGCGGCGGCCACCGCGCTGGTCGCCACCCAACCCGTCTGGCAGGGGCTGATCGCGCAGGCCCAGGGGCGGCGACTGCCGAGGGCGATGTGGGCCGGCGTCGGTCTGGCGGTCGCTGGCGCGGTACTGGCCACCGGGGCCGACCTCGCGCTCTCCGGGCCGGCGTTCCTCGGTGATCTGCTCGCGATCGTCGGCGGAATGTTCGCCGCGGTCTACACGGCCCTGGGGGAGCAGGCCCGTCGAACGGTCAGCACCACCACGTTCACCACCGTCTGCTATGGCGTCTGTGCCCTGGTCCTGCTCGTGGTCTGCTGGGTCGGTGGGGTGCGGCTGTCCGGCTTCGACACCCGTACCTGGCTTGCGGTGCTGGCGCTGGTGGCCGGTGCCCAGCTGCTTGGTCACTCGATGTTCACCTACGCGCTGCGTCGGGTCTCGGCCACCACGATCAGTATGTTGATCTTGTTGGAGGCGCCGGGTGCGGCACTGATCGGCTGGCTCTGGCTGGGCCAGCTGCCGCAGCCGTCAGCGCTGCCGGGACTGGCGCTGCTCCTGGCAGGCGTCGCTGTGGTGATCCACAGCAGCGCGCGGGGTCACCGTGCCTGACCTGTCCCGGACCCCGGGCTCGCGTCAATGCCGACCGCCTTCGCGCTGGCCTCCCAGAGCTGAGCAGCCAACTGGGGATCGGTTGCCTTCCGGAGTGGTTGGCGGAGCCGGAGATCCTGGTAGTACCCGCCGCTGCGGAGCCGCTCCGGAGCCTGGTTGGCGAGCCAGACCAGGGTTTCGGCTCCCTTCTCCGCCCTACGGGCTGGCAACAGACGCATGGCGAAGGTGATCAGCCGACTGTCGCCGCCGAACCGGGTCCGCACCACTCCGGGGTGGAAGCAGTACGTCGGAAGGTCGCGCCAGCGTCGGGCTGCCTCTGTGGTGAACAGGATGTTCGCCTGCTTGCTGGTGCCGTAGGCGCTCATCGCGCGGTATCGGTGCAGTGGCTGGTTGAGATCGTTCGGGTTGAGTGACCCGCTGCGGTGGGCGCCGGACGCGGTCACCACGATCCGGCTGAGTCGGTCCCGCAGGAGATTGGTCAACAGGTACGGCGCGAGGTGGTTGGTCTGAATCGACAGCTCGTAGCCGTCAACCGTGGTGGTCGGCTGAAGCACGATCGCCCCGGCGTTGTTGGCCAGCACGTCGATCCGGTCGTACGCCGAGCGCAGTCGCTCCGCCAGGGCACGGACGTCGTCGAGGACGGCAAAGTCTGCGCGGAACACCTCCGGCAGCTCGCCGGCGGCCTCACGGACCTGCTCGGCGGCGGCGTGGAGGCGGGCCGAATCGCGCCCGACGAGCACCACCTGGTCGCCCCGGCAGGCCAGCTCAATGGCGGCTGCGAGGCCGATGCCGGAGCTGGCTCCGGTCACCACGGTCAGCCGACGTCCAGTGAGATCTTCCACAGGTCCGTTCACCCCAGTCACGGCACGAGGTTACCGTGGCGTCCCCACGTACTTTGGGATCGTTAAGCCGCCCGTTTGGATTGCCACGTTCACATACGTCTGCATGGTTGAGGTGGCGCCGGCCAGTTCGCCGGACGCTGGAAGGAGCGCATCAATGACCGCAGTCGGTCGCCCCCGCCGGTCCTGCCTCGCGGTACCGGGTTCCAGCGTCAAGATGCTGGGTAAGGCGCAGGGTCTCCCCGCCGATCAGGTTTTCCTCGATCTGGAGGATGCGGTCGCCCCGCTCGCGAAGCCAGATGCCCGCAAGAACATCGTCGCCGCCCTCAACGAGGGTGACTGGACCGGCAAGACCCGGGTGGTCCGGGTGAACGACCTGACCACACCATGGACCTACCGGGACGTTATCGATGTTGTCGAGGGTGCCGGCGTCAACCTGGACTGCATCATGCTGCCGAAGGCGCAGGACGCCGGCCAGGTGCGGTGGTTGGATCTCACCCTTACCCAGGTGGAGAAGACACTCGGCCTGGAGGTGGGGCGGATTGGTATCGAGGCGCAGATCGAGAACGCGGCCGGCCTGGTGAACGTTGACGCGATCGCCGCGGCGTCGCCCCGGGTGGAGACCATCATCTTCGGCCCCGCCGACTTTATGGCATCGATCAACATGAAGTCGCTGGCGGTCGGGGCGCTGATTCCGGACTACCCGGGCGATCCCTACCACTACATTCTGATGCGCATCCTGATGGCCGCCCGGATGCACGACAAGCAGGCGATCGACGGCCCGTTCCTGCAGATCCGGGATGTTGATGGGTTCCGTGACGTGGCCAAGCGGTCGGCCGCGCTCGGTTTCGACGGGAAGTGGGTGTTGCACCCGGGCCAGTTGGAAGCCGCGAACGAGGTCTACTCGCCGGCCCAGGATGACTACGACCATGCCGAGCTGATTCTCGACGCCTACCAGCACTACACCTCGGAGGCCGGGGGGAAGCTTGGCGCCGTGATGCTCGGCGACGAGATGATTGACGAGGCGTCGCGCAAGATGGCGCTGGTGATCGCGGCGAAGGGCCGAGCGGCCGGGATGGTTCGTACCTCTTCCTTCACCCCGCCGGCGCAGTAGCAGGCCGGCCCGGCGTCCTGGTTTCCGGGGCGGCCTGCTGCGGCTGAGTGGGTTCAGGGGGTGCTCCCGATCAAGATAGCGGCGGAGACGCCGAACAGCACCACGTACGAGGCGATTGAAAGTAGTGTCAGGCCGGTCATGATCCAGCCAATGATGATCGCGGCCTTCGCCAATCCGTTGCCCCTCTCGCCGGTTCCCCGGATCTGCTGCTGCGCGACGTGGCCGAGGGCCGCCCCGGCCGGCGCGGTGACGCAGGACACGATTCCGACCAATGACAACACCAGGGCGGCGACGGACAGCCCGTTCGTTTCCGGCTGGCGGTAGCCATAGCCCAGGTACGTCGGCTGTGGGTAGCCGTTCATTGGAAAGGCATTCGGGTACGGGCCGCTCACCGGGTAGGCGCCTGGGTGCGGGCCGCTCGGGGGGTGGGGAACACCTCCGGCGGGCTGACCAGGCCCGAGTTGGCTTACTGCCAGGGCGGCGGGCGTGGACTGCTGCCCAGGATTGGCGTTTTCCTGATTGTCGTTCAGCAACCCGGAAAGCGGTCGAGTGGGATCCGTCCGGTTGCCGGAGGATGGGGGGTAGGCCATGGTCTTGTGCTGTCTCCATCCAGGTAATGGTGAGCCGTTAGGGTAATCGGCCGAATAAGATTCGGGGACACCGCCACCGCGCCGCGTTGCCTGGCCCGGGGCAAACGGGCAGGATTCTGACATGGCGATTGACGCGAGAGCCGGCAGCCGACCGAGACGAGACGCGAGTCGTCGCGGTGTGGCCCGCCGCAGCCGGTCGACGGGCGGCAGCCCGGACGGGCCCGAAGGGCAGGACGAGCACGTACCCCTGCCGGAACCGGTCACCATGCGGCTCGACGGGAGGGTGGCGTTGGTAACCGGAGCCGGCAGCCCGGACGGTATCGGGTACGCGACCGCCCGTCGCCTCGCTGACCTGGGCGCGCGGGTCGCCATCGTCTCCACCACTCGCCGCATCCACGAGCGGGCCGGCGAACTGGGGGTCACCGGATTTGTGGCTGACCTTACCGACGAGTCGGAGGTCGGTGCGTTGGCGGACGCGGTCACCGAGCAGCTCGGTGACGTGGAGGTGTTGGTCAACAACGCTGGCTTGGCGAGTCGGGCGAGTCCGGAGGTACTGCGGCCGGTCGCCCAGCTCAGCTACGAGGAGTGGCGCGGTGAGATCGATCGCAACCTCACCACAGCCTTCCTGTGCAGCCGGGCCTTCATCGGCGGGATGGCCGAGCGGGGTTGGGGCCGGATCGTCAGCATGGCGGCGACCTCCGGCCCGGTCAATGCCTTGCCGACGGAGGCCGCCTATGCGGCAGCCAAGGCTGGCGTCGTCGGGCTGACCCGGGCGTTGGCGATGGAGATGATCGCTGACGGGGTGACCGTCAACGCGGTGGCCCCAGGGACCATCCACACCGCCGCGTCTACGATTGCCGAGCTCAAACAAGGACTGGGCACACCGGTCGGACGGCCGGGTACGCCGGACGAGGTGGCGGCGTCCATCGCGTTCCTCTGCTCGCCGGCTGCCTCGTACATCACCGGCCAGATGCTGGTGGTGGACGGCGGCAACAGCGTGCGCGAGGCGCAGTTCCGCTGACCGGCGACTCTCGAGCCGAGGTGGGTGGGGCTGCATGCCAGCGCCGAGGGCAGCCCCGCCCACGCCCCGGGGCCCGTGGGCGACTCAGTACGCGTCGGGGCTGCCGGGGATGGGGGCGCTCACCAGGAACACAAATCCGCAGCAGCCCAGCAGGTAGAGCACGGTGAAGATGTAGCTCAGGATCAGGCCCACAGTGGCGAGTTGGCCACCGGACTCGCCGCTGGTGCGCAGCTGCCGGCGGGCCAGGTGGCCGAGGACGATGCCGGCGGGCGCGAACACGAAGGCGAAGACCAGGGAGAGAACGGCCAGGACGTTCGTCGGGGGGCTTTGGGGCGGGCCATAGAGATGGTGCTGCTGCTGCGCCCACTGCTGCTGCTGCGCCCACTGTTGCTGTTGTTCCCACTGTTGCTGTTGTTCCCACTGTTGCTGCCCCCACTGGGGCTGGCTGCCCTGCGCGGCACCGTGCTCCAGCGGCTGGTTCGGGTCGGCTCCGTGCGAGGGGGACGGCTCCGGGCCGGCGGTGGGTTGTTCCCACGGGGACACGGGCCGGTCGGGATCCGGTGGACCGGGCGACGGTGGCTGGCTCACGACTTTCTCCTCCTGCCGAGCTCCCTGTTGCCGGACGCTACCCCGGCCGGTGAAACTTTTCACAGCGGTTCGGGGACTGGTCACCTTGGCGGCAACGCTCGTGCCGCCGATACTAGCCGGGCATTAGTTCCCCCCGAGTAGCGCACCGACCCGGAGGCGGATATGGCTCGACTCGCCCAGACACCCGGCCTGACCGACGTGCAACAGTCGATTCTGGAAACTGTCCGGGAATTCGCGAACAAGGAGATCATCCCGCACGCGCAGCGGTTGGAGCAGGCCGACGAGTACCCGGCCGAAATCCTGGACGGGATGCGCGAGATGGGGCTGTTCGGCCTGACCATCGCCGAGGAGTACGGCGGCCTGGGGGAGTCCCTGCTGACCTACGCGCTGGTGGTCGAGGAGCTGTCCCGTGGCTGGATGTCGATCTCTGGCATCGTTAACACCCACTTCATCGTGGCGTACCTGATCTCTCAGCACGGATCGGTCGACCAGCGGGCCCGGTTGCTGCCGAAGATGGCGACCGGCGAGGTGCGCGGGGCCTTCTCGATGTCCGAGCCGGAGTGTGGCTCCGACGTCTCGGCGATCACCTCGCGGGCGGTCCGGGACGGTGCGGACTATGTCCTCAACGGCCAGAAGATGTGGCTGACCAACGGAGCGTACGCGTCGGTGGTCGCCACCTTGGTCAAGACCGACACCGGTGCCGATTCGGTGTACGGGAACATGAGCACCTTCTTGCTGGAGAAGGAGCCGGGTTTTGGTGAGACCGCCCCGGGCCTCACCATCCCCGGCAAGATCGAAAAGATGGGCTACAAGGGGGTCGAGACCACCGAGATGATTCTCGACGGTGTGACCGTCCCTGAGTCCGCGGTGCTCGGCGGAGCGGATCAGGTCGGTCGCGGCTTCTACCAGATGATGGACGGAATCGAGGTGGGCCGGGTGAACGTGGCGGCCCGTGCCTGTGGCATCTCGATCCGCGCCTTCGAACTGGCCGCCGCGTACGCGCAGCAGCGCCGGACCTTCGGCCAGCCGCTCGCCAAACACCAGGCCGTCGCGTTCAAGCTAGCCGAGATGGGGACGAAGATCGAGGCCGCGCATGCGTTGATGGTCAACGCTGCCCGGCTCAAGGATGCCGGTCAGCGTAACGATGTCGAGGCCGGCATGGCCAAGCTACTCGCCTCCGAGTACTGCGCCGAGGTGGTCCAGGAGGCGTTCCGCATCCATGGTGGCTATGGCTACTCCAAGGAGTACGAGATCGAGCGCCTGATGCGGGAGGCCCCGTTCCTGCTCATCGGGGAGGGCACCTCGGAGATCCAGAAGACCATCATCTCCCGTGGTCTGCTGAAGGAGTATCGGCTCTGACGTCCTGGTCAGCCTCGACGGCTCAGGCCGGCGGCGGCGCGTTCTACGGCGAGGCAACGGTCCTCGACGTAGTCGACTCCGGCTTCGGCGGCGATCCGCCGGGCTGCCGGGGAGACGATGCCGAGTTGCAGCCATACCGCCGGCGCGCCGATCTGGACCGCCGAGCGGACGACCTCCACCGCGTCGTCGGCCGGGCGGAACACGTCAACCAGGTCGACTGAGTGCGGGAGGTCGGCGAGGGACGGGTAGGCGCGCTCGCCGAACAACTCGTCCACGGTCGGGTTGACCGGGATGATTCGCCAGCCGTGCTGTTGCATGTGTAACGGTACGGTGTGCGCAGGCTTTCGCGGATCCCGGGACGCGCCGACAACAGCGATCACGGCGGCGTCGGCGAGGAGCTGCTGGGGCGTGCGCATCCATCGACCCTATCGCCGCAGGGTCGTGGTGGGCCGCCAGGAGCGCGGGGTACACCGGTGAGGTGCCGCGTCCGGGTGCCGGGCGGAGGGGCTCGGTAGGGGCGGCTAGAGCAGGCTGAGCTGTTCGGCGCGCGGCCGGTTGGGGGGCCGCGGGTCGTCCCGGGGAGCGCCTGGATGTAGTCCGTGCCGGCGTGCCGCGATCCGGACCCGGGCGGTCAGCTCCCGCTGGTACGACTGGGGGGAGTACGCGCCTGCCCCGTACAGCTCACGGTAGCGGGGGACCAGGTGCGGAAAGGTTCGACCGAGCCAGCGGGCGTACCAGTCTCGGGCGCCGGCACGCAGGTGTAGCGCGATCGGGGTCACGCCGGTCGCCCCGGCGGCGGCGATCGCCGCCACGGTCGCCTCGATGGACTCGTCATCGTCACCGAGGCCGGGCAGGATCGGTGCCATCAGCACCTCGACGGCGAAGCCGGCCTCGGTGAGTTGGCGGACCACGTGTAGCCGACGGCCTGGGCTCGGTGTGCCCGGCTCGACCGCGCGCCAGAGCCGTTCGTCGACGAAGCCCAGCGAACAGGCCAGGCTGACCCGGGTCACCCGGGCGGCCTGGCGGAGCAGGGGAAGGTCGCGCAGGATGAGTGTGCCCTTGGTGAGGATCGAGAAGGGGTTGGCGAAGTCCCGTAGCGCGCTGATGATCTCCGGTAGGAGCCGGTAGCGCCCCTCGGCTCGCTGGTAGCAGTCCACGTTGGTGCCCATCGCGATGTGCGCGCCCCGCCAGCTGGGTGCCGCCAGCTCCCGGCGGAGTAGCTCGCCAGCATTAGTCTTGACGATCACTCTTCGGTCGAAGTCGGCACCGGCGTCAAGGCCGAGGTAGGTGTGCGTGTTGCGGGCGAAGCAGTACACGCATGCGTGGCTGCAGCCTCGATATGGGTTGATGGTCCACTCGAAGAGGCCGCGGGAGGTGCTCGGGACCCGGTTGATGATCGACTTGGCCTGGATTTCGTAGAAGGTCATTCCGGCGAAGTCGGGCGTGGGAAAGCTCCGGGCGGTGACGCCGGTCAGCGCCAGCGGCAGGGGTGGCGTCGCTGGCGCTGACCGGTCGAGGCTGTTCGTGCTCGGACTCGCGGCGAGGTTTTCCCAGCGCATGCCGGGTATTCGAACACAGGTTCGAACAGGTGGCAAGCGCTGTGGGTGCGGAGGTCCGGGTGGGTCAGTTGGGGTGCTCGGCGAGCTTCTTGCGGACGTCGTCCATGTCCAGCGCCTCGACCTGCTCGATCAGGTTCTCGAGGGCCGACTCGGGGAGCGCGCCCGGTTGGGCGAAGACGATGACCCCGTCGCGGATCGCCATGATCGTTGGGATGGAGCGGATGTCGAACTTCGCGCCCAGCTCCTGCTGTGCTTCGGTGTCGACCTTGCCGAAGACGATGTCTGGGTGCTTCTCCGAGGAGCGCTCGTACACCGGGGCGAACCGCTTGCAGGGCCCGCACCAATCGGCCCAGAAGTCGACCAGCACGATTCCATCGCCGCCGGTCACCTCGTCGAAGTTCGCCATGGTCAGCTCAACGGTTGCCATCTTCATCTCTCCGATCGCGTGGAACAGCTACCTCTGGTCGAACCAGGGCGTGCCGCGTGGAATTCCCGGGCTCCGATGACCGAAACGCGGCCGTCGCTGGTTCGGTTACGGCGGGGTCACATTCATCGATGGACGTCGGTTCTGGGTGGGTGCTGCAATACGCAAGTGCATGCCGCATTTGCGCTACCGCTGGTGATGGGAGCGCTTCCAGAGCTGCTGGGCACCACAAGACCTACGTATCGGTAACTTGAGTTGTGACATGGAGTTATCGAATTTACCTTGATCACTTGCTGGGCAGGTGTCGGTTACGCTAAGTGATGTAACAAAAAGGCAACTGTGATCCCCGTCTCTGTTGGACTGTGGCCGTCGTGCGGCAGAATCTGACGCATCAGAGCGTGGGCGGCGGGTGCCGGGGAGGGCCCCGCCGCTCATTGCGTCCGGCCTCAGGTGGCATCGGTGTGACATTTCCCGACCACCGTCGTCCCCTGGTCCGCCTTTACCATCGGTAAGGCATGCTGTGCCGAACTCATCACCGCCCGTCGAAGGGGGATCAGGATGCAGTTCGGCCGCTACTACGAGGATTTCGAGGTTGACGCGGTCTACCGGCACTGGCCGGGCAAGACGGTCACGGAGTACGACGACCATCTCTTCTGCCTGCTCACGATGAACCACCACCCGCTCCACCTGGACGCGCACTACGCCGAGACCTCAAGCCAGTTCACGCGCAACGTCGTGGTCGGCAACTACGTCTACTCCCTGCTGCTGGGTATGTCGGTGCCCGATGTCAGTGGCAAGGCGATCGCGAACCTGGAGATCGAATCCCTGCGCCATGTCGCCCCGACGTTCCACGGCGACACGATCTACGGCGAGACCACGGTCCTGGACAAGCGGGAGTCCTCCTCGAAGCCGGACCGCGGCGTGGTCGCCGTCGAGACCCGTGGTTACAACCAGGACGGCACGCTGGTGTGTGTGTTCCGGCGCAAGGTCATGGTGCCGAAGAAGGCGTACGCCGAGGCCGCTGCCGCCGACGGGGTGGACCTGGAGCGGCCGAGTTTTCCCACGCCGCGCTGACAGCGGTGCCGCGCCGGAGGTTTCAGGCGGCTTCCGGCGTGATCCACCCCTCGAGTCGTTGCGGCTTCGTCCGACTCTCCCCGTTTTGTTGGTCTTTTCTCGGTTATCGGGGCTTATGCTGGTGCCGGAGGTTCCCATGAGCCACTCCGTCGCCGGCGAGCCGCCCATCGCCGGCCGCCGCGCCGTACCGCTGACCGATGCTGCCTACTCCGCCAGGGAGTGGGACCTACTCGCCAGCCTGCCCAGCTGGACCGTCGTCGTTGCCGCCACCCAAGCGCCGGTCCGCGGAGTCGCCGCCGGGCTGGCGGGCCTCGACGCCGTCGCCGCGGGCCGGTCCTTCGACAGTGATCTGGTCCGCGCGGTGGTGGCCACGATCTATGCCCGGCACGACGGGTCAGCGAGTGCGTCGAGCGGGCGGCTCGCCGACGGCTGGCCCCGCCGAACAACCCATCGCGCCACCGCCGCCGAACTGCTCGCCGTCGCCCGCACGGCGGTCCGGCTGCTCGAGCGTCGGGCCGATCCGGCTGACTCGGCGGCCTATCGGCAGTGGGTGCAGTCGGTCGCTGCCCGGGTCTGCCACGCCGGGCCGGGCCAGGCTGGGCGGGTTGCCCTGAGTGACCGCCGGTTCCTCGACCGGCTCGGGGACGCCCTGGGGCTGGGCTGAGCGGCGCGCCTGGCTGGCCGTACCCTCTAGGACCCGTGACCGGTGAGCAGTTTGAGGTCGGGGTTGGTCCGTGGCAGGGCACCCCGCCAGACGACCCGCGCTATGACCCAGACCTGCTTGCGCACGGTGACCGACGCAACGTCGTTGACCGGTACCGCTACTGGCGGCAGGAGGCCGTCGTCGCGGACCTGGACCAGCGGCGGCACGACTTTCACGTCGCGATCGAGAACTGGCAGCACGATCTGAACATCGGGACCGTGGTTCGTAACGCCAACGCGTTCCTCGCCGCCGAGGTCCATATTGTCGGCCGCCGCCGATGGAATCGACGCGGCGCCATGGTGACCGACCGCTACCAGCATGTACGGCATCACGAGACGATCGAAGGCTTCGTCGCCTGGGCGGCGGGTGCCGGGCTTTCGGTGGTCGGCATCGACAATCTGCCCGGCTGTCGACCGCTGGAGACGGCCGCGCTGCCCCGGCAGTGCGTGTTGCTCTTCGGTCAGGAGGGCCCGGGTCTGTCCGACCCCGCTCGGGCCGCCTGCGACCAGCTCTTCTCGATTGCCCAGTACGGTTCGACCCGTTCGATCAACGCCGGCGTGGCCAGCGGCATCGCCATGCACGCCTGGATCCGGTCGTACGGCGGGCCAGCGCCGGCCTGAGGTGGAACGCCCGTACTCCACTGTGTGGTGTGAGATCACCGGCGGATCGAAGCGCGTCGGCCGTTGAAGCTCGGGGATCGTGGCCGCATGCGATAACCTGGCCGGCGAGTGCAGGGCCGGTGCTCGTGGGGTCGTTCGGCGTACCCCTCGAAGTGGACGTGCCTTGGGCTCAGGCACGGCGTACCAGCTCCGGACCATGCGGAGGGCTTGACAAGTCCCCTGGAATGTCGGAGAACGGACACAGTGAAATAACTGTACGGCATCACCTTGATACTCTGAGTGTCGCTGCGGTAATCGGACCCGGCGCCCGCGCGAGAGGATGGCCCCTCATGGTCAAGAAGGTCCTCACCTGGGCCGGTATCGCATTTCTGATCTTTTTCGTCGCCTACCGACCGAACTCCGCGGCGGACGTCTTCAAGTCACTCGGCGGTGGCCTCGTGGACATCGCCCAGGGGTTTGGCGAGTTCGTCACCAACATCGTCGCCTAGCCGACGATGGGCAGCCCCTCCGGTCCCCCCTTCGACCCCGACGACCCCGACCGGGAGCGCCGGGAGCGCGACACGGAGTCGATCCCCCGTATCGACCCGGAGGACGGATCCGGCTACGGATCCGGTCCGCCCCCGTTCGAGGGTCCCGCCCCGTTCGACGAGGCGAGGTTGGGTGACGGTCCGGGGTTCGCCGACGACAGCCGGTCGGGGCGGACCTGGATCCCAGACCCTGAGGCCGAATACCAGCCGCCGCAGATCTCCGAGGACGAGATCGCTGGCCTACGGGCAGATGCGGCCGGCATGGCGCCGCGCCGGGTCCTGCCGCTGGAGGATGAGCCCAGTTCCCTCGTCGCCCGCTATCTCTTTCCCACCGAGCGATACCGGGGTGAGTGGAAGCGACACTGGATACACCTCGCTACACCGCTGCTTATCGGCGTCGTCGCCACCTTCGTGCTGGGCTACCTCTCCGGCTTCCTCGCCGGGCAGGACGTCGGTGGGCTGACCACCGTCGCGGTGCTGGCCTGGTTCGCCGTGATGGGTTGGGTGGCGTGGCGGGTCGCCGACTGGTGGTACGACCGGTTCATCCTGACCAACAAGCGGGTGATGGTGGTCAATGGCATTATCACCCGCCGAGTGGCGATGATGCCGCTGGTCCGGGTCACCGACATGAAGTACGAGCAGACGCCGGCCGGGCGAGCGCTCAACTACGGCACGTTCGTCCTCGAGTCCGCCGGTCAGGAACAGGCACTGCGTGAGATCAAGAACCTGCCCAACCCGAACGAACTCTACCTGCGTGTCGTCGAGGAGATGTACGAGCCGCAGGCGGTCGAGGCGCGGCTGGGCAAGGAAGCCGACGAGGCGAAGGCCGACGACGGCGCCTGAGGCAGCGCCGGACGAGGGTGACCACGTCGCCGGGGGAGCCCGGAGTCGCCGTCCGAAAGGTCGGTGTGCCCGGGAACCGTTCCGGCCCACCCCAGCCGATAGCGTCGGGCGGTGAACACTCGGATCGATCTGCACACCCACTCCACCGCCAGCGACGGCACCCTCACCCCCGGCGAGCTGGTCCACGCGGCGGCGGCCGCTGGCCTCGACGTCGTCGCGATCACCGACCACGACACCACGGCCGGCTGGGAGCCGGCGGTCCGGGCGCTCCCGGCCGGGCTGCGGCTGGTCCGCGGTGCCGAGCTTTCCTGCCGGTGGGACGGGGCGGACCCCGCCGTGTCGCTGCATCTGCTCGCGTACCTCTTCGACCCGGACAACCCGGACCTCACCGCGGAGCTGGGCCGGGTCCGGCATGCCCGCCTCGAACGTGGCGAGCGGATCGTCCGGCTGCTCCAGGCCGACGGTCTGGAGGTGAGTTGGTCGGAGATCCTGGCCGGCGCGCAGGGCGGGACGGTCGGCCGGCCGCACATCGCCCAAGCCCTCATCCGGTCTGGACTGGTCGCGACGACGAGTGAGGCGTTCGGTCCGGACTGGCTGGGCGAGCGATATCGACTGCCCAAGGAGGACATCGAGGTCTTCGAGGCGGTCCGGTTGGTCCGGGCGGCCGGGGGCGTCCCAGTGTTCGCCCACCCCCGGGCCACCCGGCGTGGTCGAGTAGTTCCCGACGAACTCATCGCGGACCTCGCCGTCGCCGGACTGGCCGGGCTCGAGGCGGACCACGAGGATCACACCCCCGCCGAGCGGGCGCACGTGCGGGCACTCGCCGCCGACCTGGACCTGCTGGTGACCGGCGCCTCGGATTTTCACGGTACCCACAAGACGGTCCGGCTGGGTGCCTTCACCACCGACCTGGCGGCCTACGAGCGGATCGTCGCCGCCGGGGTGACCAGCGTCGCTTCCAGGTGAGGCGGTGTGCGGCCCGGTTCGGCGCCGTTAGGTTGATCAGGTGGATATCAAGCTCTTCGGCGAGGTCTTTGTAACCCTGCTCGTGATTGTTGACCCGCCGGGCATGATGCCCATCTTTCTGGCGCTGACCGGACCGCTGTCGGCCCGGGACCGGCACCGGGCGGCCTGGCAGGCAGTGGCGCTGGCGCTCGGGGTGATCGCGATCTTCGCGGTGGCGGGCTCGACCCTGCTCGACTACCTGCACGTGGACCTGCCCGCGTTGCAGGCCGCCGGTGGCCTGCTGCTCGTGCTGGTCGCCCTGGAACTGTTGACCGGCAAAGCGGACGACCCCAGCCAGCAGGCCACCTCGAACATCGCACTGGTGCCGCTGGGCACCCCGTTGCTCGCCGGTCCCGGCGCGATCGTGGCCACGATGCTCTTCATGCAGCAGGCCGACGGCGCGGCCGACATAACCGCGATCGCCGGCGCGATCATCGCCGTG
Organism: Salinispora tropica CNB-440; assembly: GCF_000016425.1. Taxonomy (GTDB): domain Bacteria; phylum Actinomycetota; class Actinomycetes; order Mycobacteriales; family Micromonosporaceae; genus Micromonospora; species Micromonospora tropica. Next base: position 819,011 of record NC_009380.1, read on the forward strand.
TTGCTCGCCGTCTGGGTGGTACTCCGCTTCTCCGGTGGGATCGTCAAGATTCTGCGTCCGGGTGGCATCGAGGTGCTGACCCGGATCGCTGGACTGTTGCTGGCGGCCATCGCGGTTCAGCTGATCGCCGACGCGGTGGCCGCCTTCGTCACCCAGTACACGACCGCGAGCTGACTCCGTCGGGGGCGGATGGCAGGATCGCGGTGTGCGACGAGCTGGCCGACCTTCCACCACCCCGCCGCGACCCCGCGTCGCCGAGCCCGAACAGCTTGGCTTCGAGGGCATGCCGGAGCGGCTCTTCGTGTGCACTCCCAGCAAACTCGGCGCGTACGCGGACTGCCCACGGCGCTACCGCTACTCCTACCTAGACCGGCCCGCCCCGCCCAAGGGGCCTGCCTGGGCGCACAACTCGCTTGGAGCCAGCGTCCACACCGCGTTGAAGAACTGGTATGCGCTCCCCGTTGACCGGCGACGGTCGGCGGGGCTGGCGACGCTGCTCAAGGGCACCTGGGTACGCGACGGCTACCGGGACCACGAGCAGGAGCGGGTCGCGTTCCGGCATGCGTTGGGCTGGCTTGAGGCGTACGTGGCGACGCTCGACCCGGAGACCGAACCGCTGGGGGTGGAGCGGGTGGTCGCGGTGAAGACCGGGGTGCTGGCGTTCAACGGCCGCGCCGACCGGATCGACTCCCGGGTCGGGCCGGCGGGGGCGGAGCTCGCTATCGTGGACTACAAGACCGGCCGGGCCGGGCTGGACACCGACGACGCCCGGGGCTCGCAGGCGCTGGCGCTCTACGCGTACGCGGCGGAGCGGGTCTTCCGCAAGCCGTGTCGTCGGGTGGAGCTCCATCACCTGCCGTCCGGGACAGTCGCCGCGCACGAGCACAGCCCGGAGTCGCTCGCGCGGCAGGTGACCCGGGCTGAGGAGACCGCTCGGGACATCATTGCCGGTGAGCGATCGGTCGCCGCCGGCGGCGATCCGGACCAGGCATTCCCCACCGCCCCGGGACCGCGCTGCGGCTGGTGTGACTACCGGCGTCACTGTCCGGCCGGTGCGCAGACACCGGGGAAGGATCCGTGGGCCGCCGTGGAGCGGGTGACCGACGGCGGGTGACACCGGTCAGTCGTCGGCGCGGCGGCGGGCCTGGCACCGGGGGCAGAGACCCCAGAAGGTCACGTCGGCCTCGTCCACCTCGAAACCGTGGGCGGTGTTCGGGTCGAGACAGGGGGCGTCGCCGACGGCGCAGTCGACGTCGGCGATGTCGCCGCAGCCCCGACAGACCACGTGGTGGTGATTGTCGCCAACCCGGGCCTCGTAGCGGGCGGGGCTGCCGGCCGGCTCGATCCGGCGGGACAGCCCGGCCCGTGACAGCGCGCCGAGCACGTCGTAGACCGCCTGCGTGGAGACCGAGTTGAGGCGCTCCCGGACCCGGCGGGCGATCTCGTCCACCTCCAGGTGGCCTCCGGCGGCGAGCACGTCGAGGACAGCGAGGCGGGGGCGGGTTACCCGCAGACCCTTCGACCGGAGCAGCTCCTCACCACTGGACATGCGCCAATGACAGCACGCGACAACCGAGAGCGACAACCGAGAGCCGAACCGACGGGGTGAACCGGGCTGATCACGACTGCGTGTAGCTCGGGTGTGGGACCTAGGCGGGTGGGCCGGGTGACCGTAGGCTGGCCGTCCCGTGACGGCAATCACCGGAGGTGCGCATGTTCAAGGAGTTCATGGGTCTACCCGCCCACGTTCTTGTGGTGCACGCGGTAGTCGTCTTCGTGCCGCTGCTAGCGCTGGTGTCGATCGCCTACGTCGCGCTGCCTCGGTTCCGGTCCCGAATCGACTGGGCGCTTGTCCTGCTGGCGGTGACGGCACCGGCCACCGCGTGGGTCGCGGTGCAGTCCGGCGCGGAGCTGACTGATGTCTTCACCGCCCGTGGGCTACAGGGGCCGATCGTCGATCAGATCGCCGAGCATTCTCGGTACGGCGACCTGACCTTCCGGTACGTCCTGGCGCTGGCCGTCGCCGCCATCGTGCTGCTCGTGGTGACCAGCGGCCGTCCGCGCGTGCCGAAGCTGCCGGGTTGGGTGACCCGCGTGCTGTCGGTGGTGGTGATCGCGCTCGCCGTGGTCAGTCTCGTCTACGTCGCTCTCACCGGGCACACCGGCGCCGAGGCGGTCTGGGGCAACACCCTCTGATCCTCAGCGCACCAGCCGGAGGCAGAACGCGCAGCTGAGTGCCAGCAGAATCACGGCGGCGACTGCCCCGACGATCCAGGTGAGGTGCTGCGCCCGCTGCTCGGCCAGGTCCAACGCCGCCTGGTCCTGTCCGGGGAGCTGTCGTGGTGGCGGCGGCTGGAGGTACAGCGGCGGATGCCAGTCGGCCGGCGGTGGGGTGGTCGGTGGCGGGCCGGTGTATCCGACCGGAGACGTCGGCGTCGGGCCGGGCTCGCCGAGCGGAGCACCGGGCGCGTTGGGTGCGCCGGACGGAGCGGTGGCCGGGCTGGGCGCGCCGGGCGGGTTGGGTGCGCCGGACGGATCGCCGGCACCGGGGGGCCGCCAGTAGTCGTCCGCGGAGCTGCCGGGAGTCGTCACGCCCGCTGACGCTACCAAGGGGCAGCCGGCGGTGCCGTCTGGTCGTCGGGCGTGCTGGGCAAGGGGCGGCGCGTCCTGGGCTAGGGTTGGCGCTCGTGACCCACCAGGAGCCGGGGAGATCCGGCGCGCGTGCCGAGGACCGGACGATCACGCCGCGCGATGGCAGCGGCTCGATGCTGCCGGAGCGGGCCACCGACGACACCGATCAGGGCTGGGGGGAACCGACCGGCGGAAACGACGCCTGGTTGCTCGAGCAGCGCCCGCCGCACTGGGACTGAGCATTCGGGCCTGATCCGGCTGTCCTAGCCACCAGCACCAGTGGGCGTCGGGTGCCCTGCCGGCCGCGTCGCAGGAGCGGCCCCAATCCGGAAATCTCCCTGCCCGGCACGCTGATGTCCGCCGCCCGCGCGGTGGCGCCGCCATCAGCGCCGCACACCGGCCAACCTGCGCTGGGTGGCGGTGCCTGGGCGGATCGCCGCCGCAACGTTGTTTGCTTGAAGTGTGGTGATGGCCGCCATTGTCAAGTGAATTATGACAATGATTGTGAAGTGCGTGTATATCTCCGGGTAACTGCTGATGAAGAATTGACGGTGGTCCTTGTGGTGAATGGTTGGCAGATGTGACTCTTGTCCCGTTGTTGGCATTGAAGGGAGATTGAGTTGCTTGCTACAAGATTGATCACCGCCTCTGTGGTCTCGCTTGCGCTGCTGCTCGGGTCGGGTACGGCGGCGGTGGCCACGACCACGACCACGGCCACGGCCGCGACGAGGACCTACAACACCTGGGTCTGGAACGTTGCCGGCTGGACGATGAACGGCGCGTCCACAACGAACGGGCTGATCACGGCGATCACCGACTCGATCCGGAACAGGTCCGCAGACTTCGCCGCACTCAACGAGGTGTGCCGGGGCCAGTATGTGGCCGTTATTGAGAAGCTGCGCGACCTGGGCTGGCCGGAGGACGACAGCAATTTCGCCCGGTTCGAGACCTCCCACTCCACCGCCTGCGACGGCGAGCCCTTCGGAAACGCTATCTTCAGTAAGGCCCCACTCGGTACCGCCTCGCACTACACGCTGTCCTCGGACGGGTCATCCGAGGACAGGACGCTCTTGTGTGCACCATTATCGGCTACGCCGAAAGTGGTGTTCTGTGCCGCACATATCACGCCATCTGACGCGATTATCGATGGAAAGAATATCAATGAGCGGCAGTTGGACGAGGTGCACAGCCTTATGGAGACCTTCAACGCGCTTGGGCTGACCGTCATTCTGGCCGGTGACCTGAACAACGAGCCCAACCTCGACCCCTTGAACAAGTGGTACTCGTCCAGCCTGAACACCCAGTACAACTCGGCCAACTACGGCAGCTATCGGGAGTTGGACGACACGGATACCCGTTGCGCCGGGTACGGCGAGATCACCGTCGACAACGGCGACACCGGTGGCCCGTGTGGGTTGGGCCGCAAAATTGACTTCATCTTCGTACGAGAGAACCGCCTCGCCGGGTCGTACACCGGTGACTCGCTCTCCATCTCCACCGTGTGCGGCGGCTACTGTTCCGACCATCGGATCGTGATCGGCACCGCCACGGTTGACGTGAACCTCTGACCCGATCGGTTCGCCCCCCTGCCCACCGAGCTGACTCCAAGCGATCACGGGCAGCCCCTGCGTCTGGACGGCCCCGCTGAAGGACCGTTCTCGACCGGGGGCTGCCCGTGATCGATGTGCCGGGGTGGGGCGGGGTCGCCCCGCCCCTCGCTCAGCTGGTGCCGCTGCCGGCGGGGGTCTTCTTGCCGCCGGAGTTGGCCGAGGCGCCCGTGCTCTTCGAGGAGGTTGCGCCGCCCGCTGCGGAGCCGTTCGACGCTGATCCGTTCGACGTCGATCCGCTCGAGGTCGAGTCCTTCGAGGTCGAGTCGCTCGACGAGCCGGAGTCGTTGCTCGCGGCGGCGGGCTTGCCGGCCGTGCTACCCGAGCCGGAGTCGGTGCGGGAGTCGGTGCGGTAGAAGCCCGACCCCTTGAACACGATGCCGACGGAGTTGAACAGCTTCCGCAACCGCCCCGCGCAGGTCGGGCACTCGGTCAGCGGCTCGTCGGTGAAAGACTGCACCGCCTCGAGCTGGTGGCCGCACGCGGTGCAGGCGTACTGGTACGTGGGCACGTTCTCCTCCGGAACTGGCGCTGTCGGTTGGCACTCGGCATATTCGAGTGCCAATGGTGCGTCATCACCCCCGGGTTCGTCCAGCGGACGTGTGGGGCGTGACACCGGCGCGGGTTCAGCGCGGTGCGGCACCGTCCAGCGTACGCAGGCCGTTGGTCGGGGTGACCACAGCGTGGACCGGGCGGTCGTGCGGCTCCACCGGTAGCGCGTTGACCAGCTCGCCATCGTGCAGCGGCACCACGGTCAGGGTGGTCGCCGGGACCCGGGCGAGCGCCCGATCGTACGAGCCGCCTCCCCGCCCCAGCCGCACACCTCGCCGGTCCACCGCCAGCGCCGGCAGCACCACCAGGTCGGCCGTTGTGACAGCGGCCTGGCCGAGCGGGGGCGCGGTCGGCTCCCGCATCCCCCGTCCGGCGGCGACCAGATCGTCGGGCCCGGTCCACGGTGCCCAGTCCAGGTCAAGGTCGGCCCGGAGTACCGGCAGCAGCAGTTCGGCCCCCTCCGGCAGCGCGGCGTGCAGCACCGCCGGGAGCTCGGGGCCCCCCGGTTCGGAGGCAACCGGCACGTACGCCGTCATCCGGCGCGGGCGCAGTCGGCGTACCAGGTCGGCCAGGTCGGCCTGGACATGTCGGGCGGCGGTGGCCCGCTCCGCGTCGCCGAGCCGCCGGCGGCGGGCGAGCAGTGTGGTGCGCGTCGCAAACTTCGCATCGCGGGTCACTTCCGCTTGATCAGAAAAATCTGGCACGCAACACTCCTGACGCAGGGTTCATCCGGGAGTGACTCTGTGTCAGCATCGCAAGCATCGGCCGCGAAGTCCCGGGGGGACCGAGTGACACTACGGGCACGCCTAACCGCAGCCTTCACCATGGTGGTGCTCGGTCCGGTGCTGGTCGGGGCGTACTTCGTGGGATCGGCCGTGACCAGCGCCGATCGAAGTCGGTCCGCCGACCGGCTCGCGGCTGCCGCGACCGCCGTCCGAACCGCGGTCGACGCGCTCTGCCAGCAGCTGCGGGCCGCCGCGGAGGCGGTGGCCCTCGCCGACGACCGGGCGGTCGCCGCGCGGAAGATGGTCGATCGGGGTCTCGCCGCCGCCGTACGGGTCACCGACATCGAGGGGCGGGTGCTCCACGCCACCACGCCGCTGCCCGCTGAGCCCTGGCGGGACTGCGCGGGGCGTACCTCGGCCGGTGCACCGCCTGGTGCGTTGGCCGTCCGGGTGGACCTGCGGGACGCCACCGGGGTTCCACGGGGCACGGTCACCGCCGCGCAGCCGGTCGACCCCGCGTTCGTGGCGCGGCTGGCGGTGCTCACCGGGGCGGCGGTCACCCTGCTCGGCGGCCCGGACACGGCCAGCCAACTTCGGCACACCACCGAGTCGGCGGGAGTACGGGAGGCGGTACTCGGTGCCGTCGGTGGAGTGGACGGCGAGCAGGTCGTGGGCACCGTCGACGGTCGGTACGTGCGGCGGGTCGGTCCGTCGGACGGGCAGCCGCTGTCGCTGGTGCTCTCCGTTCCGAGCGACCGGCCCCCCAGCCTGTACGTCGCTCTGGTCGCCGTCGTGCTGTTGGCCGTGCTGTTGGCGGTGGTCGTCGCCGGGCGGCTGGCCCGGGCCACCAGCCGGCCCTTGGCCGAACTGGCGGGAGCGGTGGACCGCGTGGCCCGGGGCGACCTGACCGTGCGGGTGCCGGTGCGGAGCCGGGACGAGATCGGGCGGCTGGCCGGAGCGTTCAACCGGATGACCCGGGAGACCGGCACCTACGTCGCCGCACTGACCAGCAGCCGGGACCAACTGCGCGGACACCTGGAAGTGCTGGGGGACACCCTGGCCAGCACCCATGACCTGCAGCGCATCCTGCGGGTTATCTTGCACAGCGCGATCGCGGCGACCGGTGCCCGCGCGGGGGCCGTGCTCCTCGTCGATTCGGGTGGGCTGCTGGTCGCGCAGGCCACCGAAGGGCTCGAGGTGCCGGCCGGTGGGCCGGGGCCGAATCGGGTCCCGCTCGGCGACCTGGTGGGCGCGGTTACGGTCAGCGGAGAGGCGCGCCGCGGCCGGGTGGAGCCGTCCACGGCGTCGCCGGGGGAGCCCCCCTGCCGGACGTACATCGCGGTGCCCTTCGCAGCCCCGCGGGACGGCGGCGCCACGCGGGCCGACGGCGCGTCCCCCTCCGTGGGTGGCCCGCCGGACGGTGCGGCACCGGCGACGTTCGGCGTGCTCGCCCTCTACGATCGGCTCGCTGGGGAGGAATTCGACGACGACGACCTTGTCACGCTGCGCACCTTCGCCGGACATGCCGCGGTGGCGGTGGACAACGTCCGGGTGCACGAGGAGACCCAGCGGCTGTCGCTGACGGATCCCCTCACCGGCCTCTGGAACTACCGCTATCTGCGCCAGTCGCTTCGCCGCGAGGTGGAACGGGCCACCCGGTTCGGTCGGATGCTCAGCGTCCTCGCCCTCGACCTGGACCGCTTCAAGCACGTCAACGACACCCACGGGCACGCCGCCGGGGACCGGGTGCTGGTCGAGTTCGCCCGGCGGATCCGCGGCGAGATCCGTGAGGTCGACCTCGCCTTCCGGTTGGGGGGAGAGGAGTTCGTGGTGCTGCTACCGGAGACCGACGTCGTGGGCGCGGCCATCGTCGCGGAGCGGCTCGGTGCGGCGGTGCGGGACACCCCGATCGCTGTCGACGGGCTGGGCGTCCCGGTCCTGGTGCCGGTGACCGTCTCCATTGGTGTCGCGGTCCACCCCGACCACGGCGGCACCGGACAGGAGGTGCTCAATGCCGCCGACGAAGCCCTGTACGTGGCGAAAGCCAGCGGTCGAGACACCTGCCGGGTCGCCCGGGCGGCGAAGGCACCCGCGCTACCGGTGCCGGTGTGCTCGGACGAGGGGACGCCTCCAGCCGACGCGCGGCATGAGACGTCGGAGCAGGCCGGTGCGGCCGGCGGGAACGGGTCGGAGACCGACGTGGCAGCGGGGTCCGGGGCGGTCACTCCCAGCGGCGCGACTTCCGGTCCTCACCCGCCACGACAGAGCCGTGGCCGATAGTCTCGCGGCATGTCGGAGCACTCAGCGAACCCTTCATCGACGGCCACCACGACCGGCGGGCCCCGCGCGGTCAAGGCGGTCATTCCGGCCGCCGGGCTCGCCACCCGCTTCCTGCCCGCCACCAAGGCGGTGCCCAAGGAACTGCTCCCCGTCGTCGACCGGCCGGTGTTGCAGTACATCGTCGAGGAGGCCACCGAGGCCGGGATCACCGACGTCCTGCTGATCACCGGGCGGGGTAAGACCTCCATGGTTGATCACTTCGACCGCCGTCCCGACCTGGAAGAACGGCTCGCGAAGAAGCCTGAGCTGCTGGCCGCGGTCAAGCGGACCGAGGACCTGGCCGCCATCTACACCTGCCGGCAGCCGGAGCAACTCGGGCTCGGCCACGCCGTCGGCTACGCCGAGTCCCACATCGGAGACCAGCCCTTCGCGGTGCTGCTCGGGGACGAGTTCGTGAAGCCGACCGAGCCGTTGCTGCCGGCCATGTTGGAGCTGCAGGCCCGTACGGGCGGGATCGTGCTGGCTTTCTTCGAGGTCGATCCCGACGAGACCACCCGGTACGGCATCGCCTCGGTGGCGCCGGCCGAGGCGGAGTTCGCCGACATCGCCGAGGTGGTCCGGGTGACCGGCATGGTGGAGAAGCCGGAGCCGGAGGAGGCCCCCAGCAATCTCGCCGTGTTGGGCCGCTACGTCCTTCCCGGGCGCATCTTTGACGCGATCCACCGGACCGAGCCGGGCAGCGGCGGCGAGATCCAACTGACCGACGCGATGGAGATCCTGCGCACCGAGGGGGTGCCGGTGCACGCCATCGTCTATCGGGGCACCCGGTACGACACGGGCATGCCGTTGGGCTATCTCCAGACCGTCGTGCAGATCGCCGCGGAACGTGACGACCTCGGCGCCGAGTTCCGTGAGTGGCTCGCCGACTTTGTCAACGCGGGCTCTTCGGGTGGTCCACGTACATGACCGCGACGGCCGACGCCGAGGCGGCCGTGAACGAGTTGACGCCGCTCGCCGAATACCTGGGCAGTGTGCTGCGCAGGTTGCACGCGCTGCCGCCACTCGACCTCGACCTCACCCAGGCGTACGGCAACGTCCTCGCTGAGGATGTCGTCGCGACGCACTCCGTCCCGGCCTTTGACCAGGCAGCCGTGGACGGATACGCGGCGTGCTGGGAGGACATCGCCGCCGGTGGCCGGGGCGTCGGGTACCTGCCGGCCCAGGCTGGCTCACCGGGCGGGCGGGTCGTGCAGCTCAACGTCGTCGGTGACCTGGGCGCCGCGAGCTGGCGTCCGGTCCGGCTCACCCCGGGGGCCTGTTTCTCGGTGGCCGCCGGGGCGCCGTTGCCGATCGGCGCGGACGTGGTGGTTCCGGTCGAATGGACCGACCAGGGGATGGCCTCGGTGGAGATCCACCGAGTACCGAAGCGGGGGTACAGCGTCCGCAAGACCGGCGAGGAGATTCTGGCCGGTACGCTGCTCGCCCGGGCCGGCACCTACGTCTCGCCGGCGCTGGTCGCCGTACTGGCCGCTACCGGAATCGGGCACGTGGTCGTCCGGCCCAGCCCGCGTGTGGTGGTCGTGGCGACCGGCGACGAACTCGTCGAGGTGGGGCGGGGCAGCCAACCCGGCCAGGTGGTGGACGTGAACTCGCACGCGCTGACCGCGGCGGCAGCCGAGGCTGGCGCTCTCGCGTATCGGGTGGGTATCTGCGACGACGACCCGGAGGGGCTGCGGGGGCTGCTGGAGGATCAGACCCTGCGGGCCGATCTGATCATTACTACCGGCGGCACCGGCACCGGGCCGGGCGACATGGTCCGGCGAATTCTCTCCCGCCGGGAGGGGAACCGGACCGGACCGGTCGTCTTCACCGAGGTGGCGCTCTACCCCGGGACCGCGCTCGGGTTCGGCACGGTCGGCCCGGAGGAGGTACCGGTGGTCTGCCTGCCCGGCGATCCGGGGGCGGCACTGGTCGGTTTCGAGGTCCTGGCCCGACCGGTGATCAATATGTTGGCCGGGGCGGAGCCGGTCTTTCGCCCCGGTGTTCGGGGACACCTGCTGGAGACGATCTCCTCGCCGGCGGGGCTGCGGGAGTTTCGGCCGGCGCACGTCGCCGAACGGCGCGGCGGCGGATACACCGTTCAGCCGCTGCGCGGCGGGCCACTGGCCCTGTCCGGGTTGGCCGAGGCGAACGGATTGTTGGTGCTCGGTGAACGGGTGACCACCGCCGCGGCGGGTTCCACCGTGGATGTGCTGTTGCTGGACCGGCGTCGGTGAGGTGCTTGCCCCGGCCGGCACCGTGGGCGGAGGATCAGCCGGGTGAAGCTTCTGGGACGCCGCACGCCGGGATGGCCGGTCGTGTTGGCGGACGGTCCGGTGCTGTTGCGGCCCTACCGGCGCTTGGACGCCGTGGCCTGGTCAGAGGTACGCCGCGCCAACGAGGCGTGGCTCGCGCCCTGGGAGGCGTCTCTCCCCGGCTCCTGGGCCGAACTGAACTCGCTCGATGCCTTTCGCTGGGTGTATCGGGAGCAGCGCCGCTCGGCCCGGAACGGCGAGAGCATGCCGTTTGTGGTCTGCCTCCGCGAGGGAGGACGGGAACGCCTGGTCGGGCATCTGAATGTCGGCAGCATCGTGCGCCAGGCGTTCTGTTCGGGCTGCGTCGGCTACTGGGTGGATTCCCGGGCGGCGGGGCGGGGCGTCATTCCTACCGCGCTTGCCCTGGCCGTGGACCATGCCTTCGGGCCGGGCAGGCTGCACCGGATCGAGATCAGCATCCGGCCGGATAACCGGCCGTCGCGTCGGGTGATGGAGAAGCTGGGCTTTCGCGAAGAGGCGTACCACGCGCGGTACATGCATATTGATGGTGCCTGGCGGGATCACATCGGGTATGCCCTGACCAGCGAGGACGTGGCGGCCGAGGGGGGCCTGCTGGCTCGTTGGCACCGGCTGCGGGCGGCGACTGGCTGAACTGTCCCGGCTGGGACGATCGGCGCGGCGTGCCACCATCCGGTGCCTTCGCCCGTAACCTCAGGTAACTGCAAGCTACGGCATGTGCAGTCCGACCGTAGGATCTTCGGCTCAAGGCCGAAACATAAAAGATCATTCGGCTGGGCTGTGTTTGCCTGAATTCGGTGACGGGAGGGGTGAGGGTGCCGACCTCGGTGCTCCTCGCCGTCCTCGCTGCTGCCGGCCTGCTCGCCCTGGCGCCGGCCCTGGTCCGCCGGTACGACGCGACCGAGCGGCTGGCGGCGGAGCGGGCGAAGTCGACGGCGCGGGTGCTCCAGCGCCGTCGACGACGCCGTACGGTCCCAGGTCGCCGGCCGATAAATCCACCGCGTTCGCTATCGGTCACGTTAAGTGAAAGCAGGGGTTTCGGTGTCGCCGTCGCCGAACCGGCTCCCGGGTCCCGCCGGTCGGACCAGCCGCGTGTGGTTCCAGCGCCCCCCAGCCGGCAGCGTCGGATCGGCGGGCGCGCGGCTGCCGGCCCCCGCCGGCCCCCGCCGCGCCGTCGCCAGCACGCCCCGGCCGTCTACCGGCGGCGGCGGGTGCTCGCCGCGCTGGTCCTGCTCAACGCCGTCGAGTTGGTCGGTGTGCTGTTCGTCGGCCCCGGATTCTGGATCGGCTTCGCGGTCACCGGCACCCTGCTCCTGGTCTACGTCGCCCACCTGCGCTCTCGTGCCCTCGCTGACCAGCGTCGCCGACGCGCCGAGGCCCGCGAGGCAGCCTGGCTGGCCGCCCGCCAGGCCGAGGTGCGGCGCGAGCAGGCACGCCGGGCTGCGGCCCGGCGTGAAGCGCAGCGTCGCCTGGCGGCCCAACGGGAGTCGGTGCGCCGTACCGCGATGGGCCTGGACCGGCCGGCGGACCTGCCGGCGGCGGCGAATGGCGGGACCGTCTCCTACCGACGCGCCGGCGGCCTCCGTGGGCGCCCGTACCAGTCCGGCCGCGGTGCCCACCCGGCCTGACCTCAGAGATCGTCCGCCCAGCAGAAGCCGGACGCCCCACCCGCTCGGGTCGAGGTCGCATCCCCCTTCGCCGCGTCGGGGGCAATTCGCAGGGCGGTCAGCGACCTGTTAGCCTTATCGCCGGCCCGCTCGGTGTATGCCGAGTGGGACCACGCCGGTACGCCGGCGGAGGGGCTGTGGCGCAGACCGGTAGCGCACCTCGTTCGCATCGAGGGGGTCAGGGGTTCAAATCCCCTCAGCTCCACCACAAAAACGGCCCTGACCAGCAAGAGTGCCGGTCAGGGCCTTAAGTTTGTCTATGCGATTTTGAATCACCCCCCGAAAACCCCCACAAACGCCGGGTGCGGCCACGTTCGTCGGCGGGGCGGATCTGCCCGCGATGCGGGGCCGTCAGGCGTTCATTCGTGCTGCCTAGGCTGTCCGGGATTGCCCATGATCGCGGCGCTCGATGCCCGTTGTCGTCGGGCTGGCGCCGAGTTGTTCGAGGATGTGGGAGCTGTCCGGGGCGAGGGCGGGTTTGACAACATAGTGCTTCTTGGTGATCTCCTTACTGCCGTGCCCGAGCTGGGCAGCAGCCTGGTCGGTGTGGGCCTCTTTGTCGATGAGGGTGGCGACCGTCTTGCGGAAGGTGTGTGGGGTGACCCATTCGAGGGCTGGTGTCGGCGCGGGCTTGGCGCCACTGCCGGCGCACGTTGTGCGGGGACATCCAGGTGCCGCGCCGGGAGGCGAAGATCGAATCGTGAGGGTCGTCGGCGGCGGTGAGCTTGCGGGCCAGCAGCATCCCAACCGCGAAGCGGGGCAGAATGACGGCCCGATAGCCGGCGTCGCTCTTGGTCCACTCCTGTCGGAAGAATCCCTTGCCCTTGAGGTAAACGATGGTGCCGCAGATGGTTAGGGTCGGGTGTTCGGCGGCGAGGTCCGCCTCTTCCCACCGCACGGCCAGGATCTCGCCGATGCGGGCGCCGGTGGCGAGCATGAGGTCGACGATGTCGGCCAGGTCGCCGGTGTGCCGAGGTCCCGGTTTACCGGGCGTGGGCTGTTGCCATTGACGGATCGCCGAGCGGACGCCTTCGACGGCGGCGATCACGGTGGCCATGTCGAGGCGGCCGAGCCGCGGGTCGGGACGGTACGGCAGCGAGGCGGACACAGCGCGGAGCGCACCCGGCCGGTGTCCGTGAGATGTCTCGGGTTGACGAGACGTCCGATTCGTGTGATTGTGGCTGAGTGATCTACTGACACGCACCCAGTCCGCTGCCGTGGCCCGCCATGTTCTCGTGGTCGTTGCGCCCCGGCGGGCAGTCGATTCCTTTTCGATTCGGCGATTGGTATCCGCGTGTCCAACGTGTCTGTTCTGCATGCCCGCGACCTGGTGAAGGTCTACGGTGACCGCATCGTTCTCGACAATGTCTCGCTCTCCGCGGGACCCGGCCAGCGGCTGGGCCTGGTCGGGGAGAACGGGATCGGGAAGTCCACCCTCCTGCGGCTGCTCTCCGGCGAGGAGGAGCCGGACGGCGGCGAGGTGCAGCGCCCCGCTGACACCGAGTTCCTGCGTCAGGAGCTTCCGTTCCCGGCCGACGCCCCGCTCAGCGCGGTCGTTGACGAGGCACTCGAAGAGTTTCACCGGGTCCGTGACCGGCTCGATGAACTCGGTGAGATCCTGGCCGCGCGACCCGAGGACGAGACCGCCCTCGCCGAGTACGGCGACCTGCTCGGGTGGGCTCAGGACCACGGCCTGTGGGACGCCGACCATCGGGCGAAACTGGTGCTCGACGGCCTCGGCCTGTCGGGTGTGGACATGGCGCGTCCGCTGGGTTCGCTGTCCGGCGGTCAGCGCACCCGTCTGGGTCTGGCCGCTCTGCTGATCCGGCAGCCGCGGGCGGTGCTGCTGGACGAGCCGACCAACCACCTCGACGAGGAGGCGGTCACCTTCCTGGAGCAGCGGCTGGCCGAACTGCCGGGCGCCGTCGTGGTGGCCTCGCACGACCGGGCGTTCCTCGACGGGATCTGCACCGACATCGTCGACCTCGACCCGTCCCGGGGAGGTGTCACCCGCTACGGCGGCGCCTATTCCGACTACCTCGAGGTCAAACGCTCCGAGCGGGCGCGCTGGGAGCAGCAGTACACCGCCGAGCAGAAGGAGATCAAGGAACTGCGGCAGGCGGTGGCGACCACGGCGCACGACGTCAACCACGCCCGGTCGATGAAGGACAACAACAAGATCGGGTACGACCGGCACGGCGGCCGGGTCCAGAAGCAGATCTCCCGGCGCGTGCGCAATGCCCAGCAACGCCTGGACGAACTCACCGCCAATCAGGCCAAGCGGCCGCCGGCCCAGCTCAGCTTCACCGCCGCCATGACCGGCACCGGCCCGCAGGAGGGCAGCGTCTCGCTGCGCAAGGTACGGGTCGACGGCCGGTTGGAGATCGACGACCTCACCGTCGCGACCGGGGAACGTCTGCTGATCACCGGGCCCAACGGCGCCGGTAAGTCCACGCTGCTGCGGGTGCTGGCCGGCGACCTGGAGCCGGACGCCGGCGCGGCGTACCGGTCGTCGGGACTGCGCGTCGCGTTGCTCGAGCAGGACGTCGAGTTCCCCGATCCGCAGCGGACCGCCCGCTCGTACTACGCCCAGGCGGCCGGTGAGGACCCCGCGGTGCCGCTGTCCCGGCTCGGCCTGCTGGCCGGCCGGGACACCGAACGGCCGGTCGGGCAGCTCTCCACCGGCCAGCGCCGGCGGGTCGCGCTGGCCATGCTGGTGGCCCGTCCGCCGGACGTCCTGCTGCTCGACGAACCCACCAACCATCTGTCGCTGCGCCTGGTCGAGGAACTGGAGGAAGCACTGCACAGCGCGCCGGGCGGTGTCGTCGTCGCCTCACATGACCGGTGGCTGCGCCGTGGCTGGCAGGGTCCCGAACTGACCCTGCTCGACGGCCGAATCCGGGCTTGATCGCCGGAGAGGAGTCTCATGTCTACCCAACTCACACTGCACGCGGTGAGCAAGGCGTACGCCCACGGTCGGGTGTTGAACGCGGTGTCCGCAACGGTTCGCGACGGCGAACGGGCCGCCGTGGTCGGTGAGAACGGAGCCGGGATATCCACCCTGCTGCGCCTGCTCGCCGGGCAGGAACTGCCGGACGTGCCGGTCAGGCTCATCCCGGTGGGCTCGGCGAGCTCGCCGATGGTGGACGGGCCGTCGCCGAGTCGGATCAGAATGCCTCGGCGGGCCGGATCGGCCAGCGAGGCGAACACCCGGTCGAGGACAGGTTGGTGAACCATGTAGTTCGCCTTATAGCACTGAACCTTTAGGTTCAATGAATGCTGCGCCGGTGTTCGTGAGCGAGTCCGTAGAGTCGATCGCGTCGCGGGATGTACAGGCGCCTCGACCACCCGCCGTCGAGAAGGGCAGCGGCAGACGACACGCGAGAAGCATCGAAGCTTCCCTCACGGTGTCGCCTGGTACGACGGTCTTTCGGATGGGCGCGTGCTACTGGATGCCCGGACAGAGGTTTCGAAACGCTCCGGTCCGGCGCTCTTGGCTGGGCGCCGGGTGTGGCCGTCCGGAACAGGGGCCTTCGGCGAACACGTATGACACTCCCGGAGCCACCCCTCAGGCGAGCAGATCGATGATGATCCGGTCCGGAGTCCTCGCGCGCTGGTACAGCGCCCAGGTCAGTGCGAGGTCTTGCCACGGGAGTCCGACGGGCGCGTATACCGTGACCGGCTTCTCACAGGTGCGGGCGGGCAGGGTGCCTCGGACAACATCGGTGAGGGTCCCGGCAGCGGCGCTGGCGTCAAGTCCGGCGTTGCCCAGCGCACCGGAGCGGGCGGCGAGAGCCAGGTCGTCGACGATGACGCGCGCCGTGCGCAGCAGATCAGCGGACAATTCGATCTTGCCGGGCTCGTCGGCGCCGAGCGTTGTCAGATGTTGTCCAGGTCGCACGCCGGACGCGTCGAGTAGCGGTTGGCGGGACCAGGTGGTGAGGACGACGACGTCGACGTCGGCCGCCACGTCGACGGCGTTGGCCAGGACGAAGGGGGTCAGCGCAGCCGCGCGATCGCGGTCCAGGTCGCAGGCGACGACCCTGCGCCAGCTACGCAGGTGTCGTAGACCTGCCAGGGTTCTACCAGCCTGCGCACCGGCACCGACGAAGCCGAGCGTGTCGGCGCCCGACGCGGCGAGCAGGTGGGTGCCCAGCGCGGCGGCCAGCCCGGTACGCCACGACGTGATGGAGGACGAGTCGGCCAGGGCGAGCAGTTCGCCGGATTGCAGATCGTGCAGGCACACCACGCCGCGCAGTGCCGGTGTGGCACCGGGAAACTTGGCATTCGTTTTCACGGTGTATGCCGGTATGCCCGGCAGGAGTCCCGGCATGAGGCAGGTCGCGGTCCCCGGGCCGGGAAGGTCGGTACTGACCCGAAGCGGCGGCTCGTGCGCAGCTGGCGCCGTGAATCCTTCACGCAGTATGTCCAATACGTGCCCTGTATCCACGAGCTTGTCCACACGTGAACGCGTCAGTACAACAGTCACGGTGGCATGATCTCAGCCGCCAGTCTTCCTAACCACTTGGCTTATCCGCAGCTCGCAGCGTCGATGCCGGCGCACCACAGCCGGCGCACCCTCGTAGCGGCAGCGCCAGCGCTGCCCCCGCCGTAGCGCTTCGCCTGTACCTTCTCGCCGTTGAGGCCGCGCTTGCTCAGGTACCACAGATCATCGACGGCCGGAGTCGTCCGCCTGATCGGTCAGCCGCACGTCTGACGGGTCGTAGCGCAGGGTGCCGACCGACCTTGAAAGCGCGGGGACCGGTGCGGCTGGAACTCGGCGTCCAGCAGATCGGCTGCCTCCTCGACGGCGGCCATGAACTCTTCCGGTGGGATCCTGGCGACGAAGACCCTGCCCAGGTCATCCGGGAAGGGATGGTCTGCCTGCCAGAACGCGAAGACGATCACCACGTCTTCGTCGAGGTAGGCGTACTTCACGACGTTGTCGACGGTCTCGCCCCACTGCATGAACCAGAACTGCTCCCGGAACTCCGTCTCGTCTGCGTGGAGCAGCCGAAAGATCTCCTCTGGCTCGAGGCCCGGGAAGGGGCAGGGCTTGATGTCGCGTCGGCGCACCTGCGCCACGCTCGACCGCATAGCGTGGATGAAGGATGGGAGGAAGGCCCAGTTGTCGTTGCTGGTCAGCCTCTTGCCAGCCGCCCACAAGTCGACGACGCGGAGTTGGTGCGGCTCGACCGCACGGATCTCCACCGCGAACGTGGCCCGGTCACCGAAGCGTCGTGTCATCAGTCCACCGACGCAGTCATATCGAAGGCCGCGCCTGGCTGCGTGGGTCGCCATCCCTCGGCCATCGCCTGCCGGACGATCGCAGCGACCGCCGACGGAAGAACGGGCTCTGCCGGTCCGCCAATCCAGTTGCTTGGATGATCTTGAGGCATGTTGACCAGCAACACCCTGCCCGTACCGTCGACCTGTTCCACAGCGACTGCGAGCGGTCGTTCACCCAGCCCTTGGGCGTAGGTTGGTCTGCCGCGCACTCGCCACCTGTAGGTGACCCCGTCAACCGTAATGAGCCGAGAACCCTTCTTGACCAACGACATGACGATCCTCATCGAGGTAATGGGCCGGGCGCACAGCGCGCCCGATGCGGCGGTCAGTATGGGGCAGCGAGAGACGTGTGAACGGCGAGGCGACACAGTGTGTGCCGCCTGCCCTCAGAATGTCGCCACGCGCCGTGTAGATCAAGGCGATTGCCAGGCTGACCGTCCCATCCCCGGAAGGAGACACAGGAACGCGCTCGGGTGGGGCGACCATCCGGTACCGTGTCGGCTCCGACGCACTCATCTGTCGACGAGCAGTGCGTGGGAAGGTGGGCTCAAGCGGCCTGCTGCTCAATCGCCTTCGATGTATCCCGTGTGGGGGTCGACCATGGCCAGGAAGTCGCGGATGTTCTCCCTGTGCTCGTCGAGCGACAGCTCCAAGGTCGTACCCGCACCGAATCCGTAGCCGAGGTTGGGCCCGCTGAGCCACGTGTAGTCGGTGCCAGCGTACTGGCTACTGCGGAGGGTGAATGTCTCGCCGTCGACCTCAAGCGTGAGTGAGGCGGCGTCGTCGGCATCATTGGTGTTGGGGTGCAGGCCCGGCACGGCCTCCGGGTGGGCCTTCCCATCGCCACTGCCGCTGTCTGGATAAACCGCCTTCACGCGGCAATCTTCGCGGATGTGCGCGACCGACGTACACATCTGCCGGAAGTCGTGCGGCACCGGAGTCGCACGCCACCAGGTCGCGACGACGATCACCTGTCAGCTACCTCGCTGACATTCGTCCGGCGGCGTCGGGCCGTCTGGTCGTCGGAACCGGTGATACGGCAGGGCAGTTAGTCACTGACCTGAGTCGATGCCCTCGACCGGGTGGCGTACCTCATGATGGAGCTGTCGAGTGAGTGTCTGGGACTGCCCACTCCCGCATGGCTGGGACCTCGCAGTCGCGGAAGCATGTATGACGCGCTCGTTGTCGGGGTGCGGACCTCATCCCCGACCGAACAACTCGCCCACCTTTCTCGGTCACCGGAGAGGCCGGCGATGAGGCGTACGTCGGCGGGAGACTTCGTCAGTCATCAGCGACGGTGCTGCTTCGATGCAGCAGGGCGAGCAGCCCGTGGCCGTCCTCGACCCGAGCGTCGGGTCGTACGTCTGGGTGAGGGGGTTCTCGGTCGGTGCGGGGGGAACGCATCAGAATGGCAGCGCCGGCACCGGCTCGGCGGGCGCACACGATGTCGCGGTGCACGCTGTCGCCGATGAACCAGCAGCTCCGGATCGGTACGCCGATGGCGTCGGCGGCGAGTTGGGCGAGGCGGGGGTTGGGCTTGCGAGGCCCGGCCTCGTCGCTGTAGAACTCGGCGGCGAAGCGCTCGGACAGTCCGACGGTGGCGAGGAAGTCTCGGTGTGCGGCGCCACAGAGGGTGTTGCTGACCACGGCCATCGGTAAGCCCGCCTCGGTGGCGGCCCGCAGTGCTTCTGGCACGCCGGGGCGGACCTGCCATTCGGACCGCCAGGTCCAGGCGTACGCCAGCGACGTGGCCTCCCGTTCGACGGCGTCGCGAGCGGGCTGCGGCCAGGCCCGGGTGACGAAGTCCGCCCAGACTTGGGTGTGTGGTAGCTCCACCGGATCGTCGCTCGTGCCGACATCGTCACGCCACGAGGCGTAGGAGCGGGCCCCCTCAGCGAGGTCGCTGGTGATCCTCTCGGTGGAAACTGTGCCGTTCACCAAGGTGAACAGCCGGCGGACCATTGCCGCTGGTGCCGGTGGTTGTCGCGGAGCGTCAGCAAGGACACCACCGAAGTCCCACAGAAGGGCGTACGGCTCTCGCAGCATGCCGCCCATGATGCGACATGACACCGTCGATAGCTAACTATCGCCGCCTCGTTGGCCAGGCCGTGATCGCGGGTGGCCGGGCCAACGGCGTTCCCGCCGGTCGATGACAATTCTTTGTGGTGGGCTTTCCTGGGTCGGGCGGCGATCAGAAAGCGCCGGTCGATCCGTCGGTCAGCTCACGAAGGATGTCGGCGTGGCCGGCGTGACGGGCTGTCTCCTCGATCATGTGCACCAGGATCCAGCGGAGCGAGACCTCGCCGAGCTGCGGCTGCGGCACCACATGATCGAGGTCGAACCGGGCGGCCACCGTTCGGGACCGGTCGCACTCTGCCTCGTAGGCCGCCGCAAGCCGCTCGACGGTATCCTCGTCGGCCAGAGCGAAGCTGGCCAGCGCGCTCTCCTCGGTGGTCAGGACGACCACCGATCCTGGGTCGAGAAGTGCCGAAAACCAGTTTCGCTCTACGAGGGTGAGGTGCTTGACCAGGCCGGCGACCGTGGTGGCGGACGGCACCAGGCGGCGGGCGGCATCGGTCTCGGAGAGCCCACGCAGCTTGCGCAGAACCGTGCCGCGGTGGAAGTCGAGGAAGGATTCGAGCACCGCGCGCTCACTGCCCGTGCGAACCTGGACAAGACCAGCAGTGGGATCGACATTCCTCTCGACCATGTCGGGACCTTAACCGGCTACTGGTGCTTTCGCTGCCCCGACCTTCGTACGGGGCGGGGGATGCGTCGCGGAGCCGGTTGGTGCAGGTGTCCGGTGACCGCCCGGCTGATACTACGCACCGCTATATCGGTGATCATCGAAATTTAGTCGTATCACCCGCACCTTATCCTCCATCGAGATTGGCATTCTCCGGACCGCTCATTGGTCAGGGGGTGTACTGCACTAGTCCACTTTGGGGCATTCCTCACGTCTAGTGACTCGCGTCAGCACCGACAGTCGTCGGTCAGCTATCGTCACCTTTGGACGAAGGTCGGCCTCGAGTCTGCACTGGACAGTAGGCAGAGCTCAGTGCGAGTTGTCTCCCCAGCTCCCGCGCGGCCTCGTGAACCAGCGGCATGACCACGGGGTGATGGGCTTGGACAGGACTATGACGCAGAGCTCCAGGGTGCGACCGTGGCGGCTGGCCGACATGCCCGTCCGAGTCAAGGCGGCATTGATCGTGTTGCCGACGGCACTTGCCGCGGTGGTCTCGACCGGATTCGGGCTCTGGTCCTCGGCTGGCGAGGCGGACGCCACCCGACATGCCGGGAGGATGTTCAGCGCGAGCGTCGCGGCTGACGAGCTGACCCAGCGATTGCAGGTCGAGCGGATCATCGCCGTGAGTCTGTTGTTGCCGGAAGCGGAGGTCACCGCCGCGGATTTCGAGCGCGCCGTTCAGGACACTGACCGCGCAGCGTCACGGTTTCACCAGCAGCGGGGTCGCCTCGACGAGCTTCCGTCATCCGTGCAAGCCGTCCTCACCAATGTGGATGCCGCCTTGACCGACGTGGGCACACAACGGCAGCGGATACGGGGCGAGGGTCCGGTGTCACTGTCGGCGGTGGCCTTCGGCTACCAGGGCGTCGTGGCGGACCTGGGCAATCTGCTGCCCACGATGGCGAGAAGCGGGGCCCCTCCGCTCCTCGAGGACGCGATGCGGGTGTCGGCGGCGTTGGCTCGGGCCCGGGAAGCGGTCGGCCAGCAGCAGGTGATGGTGTTGCAGGCGGTGGCGGCCAATCAACTGACGCCGGCGCTGCACGCTGAGATTGTCGCCGCGCGAGCGAGTCACGAGGAAGCGCTACGCGAGTTCGACCTCTCGGCGCGGTCAGGGTGGCGGTCGCTACTGGGGCGGACGATGACCGGCCCGGATGTGCTGGCGGCGGTGCGCCTGGATGGAGTGGTGTCGGGCACCGCACTGTACGAGCCCATGCAGCTGCCGGGTGGTGCCCAGCAGTGGAGTCGCGTGATGACTACTCGGGCGAATCTGCTGGCCGAGGTGCAAACGGTGGTCAACCGCGATATCGCTACTACCGCTGACGACTTGTGGATGGAGCAGGTTCGGGCAGCGGTGCTGCAGGGCATTGTGCTGATAGTGATGCTCGCCCTCGCCGTGCTCACCGCGTTCTGGGTGGCACGATCGCTGGTAAGCCAGCTCTCTGCCTTGGAGCAGGGTGCGCGGCGGGTCGCAAACGTGGAGCTGCCGGGGCTGGTGGAGCGGCTGGGGGCGGCATCGGACCCGGTAGCAGCACAGCGACTGACTGAGGGCACTGGAGCGGTCTCCGTGCCGGTCGTCGGCCGGGACGAGGTGGGCCGGGTAGCGAACGCCTTCAACTTGGTGCTGCGGTCGGCGGTGGACGCAACAGCGGATCAGGCGCGGAGCCGGGTTCTGGTAAGCGCCATGATCACATCGATCGGGCGCCGGGTGCAGGCGTTGACCGAGCGGCTGCTGGGAAGCATCGACACACTTGAACGTGATGAGGAGGATCCGGACCGGCTGGCCCGGCTCTTCGGCGTGGACCAGCAGGCGACTCGGCTGCGACGGTACGGCACGAACTTGTTGATCGTCGCCGGCGGCGGTCCGGGACGATCGCAGCGTCAGCCCGTCGAGCTCGTCGACCTGGTGAACGCGGCGTTGTCGGAAACCGAGGGCTTCGCACGGGTCACGATGGACCGCTTGGTCGAAGCCGAGATCGACGCCCGGGCGGCGGACGCGGTCAAGTCGATCCTCGCGGAGCTGCTGGACAACGCGACCCGGTTCTCTGCGGAGCTGGTGCGGGTGTCCGCTGGGTGGTCCGGGCGTGACGTGCGGATCCTCGTCGCGGATACCGGCCTCGGGCTACCCGCCGTGCAGCTGGAGCGGGCCAACCAGCTATTGGCGAGCTCGGAGCTGGACGTCGCGATCACCGACCAGATGGGCCTGGTCGTGGTCTCCCGCCTGGCGCGGGAGTTCGACATTTCGACCCGCCTTACCAAAACTCAGCCAACTGGCATCACCGCAGAGGTGACTGTCCCGGCGGAGTACGTGACCCGCCTGCGCATCCGCGAGTATGTTGTGCCCGGCCTGACCCGACCGTCCCCGACAGCGGCGCTGTCGCCGCGGGAGGCGACGGTTGAGCTGCCGCTTGTGCGTTCCGCGCAGGGTGCGTTGGCGTTGCCCGCGACGCCGACGCCGCCGGGGGAACGGGAGGCGGTCGCCCGGTCTTCCTGGCTGCACCCGGGAGGCGCCGCCGGCAGCGGGCCCCCAACCGCAGCTGATCCGGCCGTGCCGGACACCGGTGAGGCGACCACTGCTGGCCGTACCGCAGCCGGCTTGCCGCGGCGTCGCCGGCCGGCGCAGATGGCCGGCGGCTCACCAGCACGGTCCACCGGCTCGGAATCCCCCGAATCCTCCGAATCGATCGATCCGGAGGCAATCCGAGCACAGGTCGCCGGCACAATGCGTGGCCTGCGAGCCGCGTCTGTCACCCCTCCCCTCTCGACAGGAGAACGCTGATGAGCGGCACAATCGGTCTGACCTTGAATTCGCAACTGTCGGCAGTGCTCGACGGGCTGGCCAAGCAGATCCCCGCTGTGGCACACGTTGTCGCGGTGTCCGAGGACGGTCTGCTGCTGGCCAGCACCGCTGGTCTGGATCGCGACCGGGGCGACCAACTCGCCGCGATTGTCTCCGGCCTGGTCAGCCTCGCCCGCGGCGCCACCGACCTGCTGGAGACCGGTGGTGTGCAGTTTCAGCTGCTGATGATGCGGGACGGGATCCTCGTCGTGCAGCAGGTGCCCGACGGGTCCTCGCTGGCGGCCCTGGCCCGCACCGACTGCGACCCCTCGCTGGTCGCCTATGAGCTGGCGGCACTCGCGGCGCGAATCGGTGAGCAGGTCAAGCCGGGACCACGCGTGGCGAGCTGACCTGCACCGGGGTTGCCCGGCGTGCAGGGGACCAACGTGCGCGACCGGGCGCCTGGCTGCGCCCCTTCTGAAGCCTCTCGAGGAAAGGACTTCGATCTCTGTGACCTCTCAACAGACCCCAGGCCGGTCTCGATGGCGCGTGGCTGTCGCCGCCGCGCTGCTGACAGCCGTCACCGCCTGCACCGGCTCGAGCCTCGGTGGCGCGGACAACAGCGGTGAGGAGATCCGCATCGGCCTGATCGTGCCGAAGTCCGGCCCCTACAAGTCGGTCGGAGACGACCAGGTTGCCGGGTTTCGGCTGGCCCTGGAGAAGCTGGGCGGCGAGCTCGGCGGTCGACCCGTCAAGGTGATCGAGGCGGACGAGGGCGACGGCAAGGCCACCGCGCTCGCGTCGGCGCGCAAACTGATCGAGCAGGACAAGGTCCTCGCCCTGGTCGGCGGGGCGACCGCGGACACGGTGCAGACCGTGTACCCGCTACTGAAGGAGTCCGGGGTGCCGCTGATCGGCATCGGCGGACGGCCATCAACAGTGGAGGATCCGAGCTACCTCTGGTCCACATCCTGGTTGAGTCAGGAGACCGGCGCCGCGATCGCTGGCTACCTGCGTGAGCAGGTGGGCGATGACCGGGTGTGGGTGATTGGCCCGGACTACATCGGGGGTCACGACCAGATCAACGGGTTCGTGGACGCCTTCCGTGAGGCCGGCGGAAAGCTGGCCAATCCGGGTGGGGAACCGACGTGGACGCCGTGGGCGCCGACGCCGACGACGGAGTTCTCCCCGTATCTGACAAAGATCAAAAATTCCGATGCCGCGGCGGTCTACACCTTCTACGCCGGCACCAGCGCCGTCGAGTTCGTCAAGCAGTA
Source organism: Salinispora tropica CNB-440 (assembly GCF_000016425.1). Classification (GTDB taxonomy): domain Bacteria; phylum Actinomycetota; class Actinomycetes; order Mycobacteriales; family Micromonosporaceae; genus Micromonospora; species Micromonospora tropica. Next base: position 842,894 of record NC_009380.1, read on the forward strand.
CCGGCAGTACGGAGTAGATGTGCCGCTGTACGCCTCAGGCTTCCTGACCGAGGGCGCGCCGCTGGCGGCACTCGGAGAGCAGGCTGCGGGAATCTACACCAGCCTGAACTACTCGACGACGTTGGACAACGCCGCCAACCGTGACTTCGTGCGCCGCTACAGCGCGGCCAACGACGGGGAGCTGCCAAACCTGTTTCACGTCTCCGCCTGGGATGCCGTACTCGTGCTGGACCAGGTCATCACCGAGGCGCTCAACGGCTCGGACACTGCGGCGACGACGGGTACCACCCCGGCCAGTCAGGCCGCTGCCGACGAGGCGACCGGTGGGTTGACATCGGAGTCGCTGACGGCGGCGCTGTCCCGGATCGGCTCGATCGACTCGCCCCGGGGCGCCTGGCAGTTCGGTCCAACAAACCACACCCCGGTGCAGGCGTACTACCTGCGCGAGGTAGCCCAGGACGGACAGGTGTGGGTCAACCGAACCGTGCAGACGCTGACCACCCTCGGTTCCTGAACGGAGTGATTGACGCGATGACGACAACCACCGGGTACATGTTTGACAACTCCACCGATGAGGCCGCCCGCCAGCTGCGGTTTCTCGGTGAGATTCTCGACTCCGGCACCCGCCGGATCCTGACCGAGATCGGTCTGCGGCCGGGGTGGAAGGTCACCGACCTCGGCGCCGGGGCAGGCACGCTGACCAGCTGGCTCGCTGACCAGGTTGGTCCGGGTGGGCACGTTACCGCCGTGGACCTCGACCCCCGCTACATCCCGGCCGGCGCCAACGTCACCGTGCGCGCCGGGGACATCCGCACTATGGAGCTGGACGGGTCACAGCAGGCGGTGGTGGCCCGGCTGGTGCTGATGCACCTGCCCGAACGGGAGCAGGTCCTGGCCCAGCTGGTGCACGCGCTCGCCCCCGGTGGGGCGATCGTGGTGGAGGACTGGGACTGCACGTGGCGGGACATGATTCGCCGTAGCCCCAGCCCCCGTGCGACCCAGTTGGTGGAGCAGTTCCAGGAATGCCTGCAGTCGTTCGGGGAGTCCCGTGGGGCGGACATGGGCTGGGCCAAACGAGCGCAGGAAGCGATGCTGCGGCTCGGTCTGATGGACGTGGAGAGCCGCATCGAGTCGCGCTCGTGGTACGGCGGCACCGGCATCTGCCTGCTGCACCGATCCAATTCGATCCAGCGCGAGCCCCAGCTACTCGAGGCGGGCATGACCCACGAGGACCTGGCCGAGCTGCGGCAGGTGCTGATGGACCCGGAGCTGGTGCTGTCGGGCTACCTGATGCACAGCACCGTCGGCCGCCGCCCCAGCCCGGCCTGACCGGCTGCCCCGGTACGAACGGAAGGGAGGAGTGCCGTGGGCCTGAACGTGCTGTTCAACCCCTACACGATGACCGCGCTGGACGGTGTCGCGTACGGGCTGCTGCTGTTCACCATCGCCGCCGGACTCACGCTGATCGTTGGCGTCGCCGGCGTTTTCTCGATGGCCCACGGCACCCTCTACCTCGCCGGTGCCTACCTCGCCTGGCAACTCGCCGACGGCGGCTGGACCGGTCTCGCCCTCGCGCTTGCTGTCGCGGTGCTGTTGGGCGCCCTGGGGGGAGCTGGCCTGGCCGCCGTGGTGCGCCCGCTCATTGATCGGCCCCTGGATCAGGTACTCGCCACCCTCGGTATCGCCTACATCGCCGCCGATCAGTTCAACCAGGTCTTCGGCGCGGAACCGCGCTCGGTCGATCCACCCCGGGCGGTCGCCGGCTCGGTCATCCTCGGCGACTACCAGTACCCGATCTACCGCTTGCTCTTCATTGCGATCGGCCTCGTGGTGGTGGGGGGGCTCTTCTGGCTCGTCGAACGCTCCCGTGCTGGTGCGGTCGTCCGCGCGGTGGTCGCCGACCCGGGGATGGCGGCCGCGACCGGACTGCGGACCAGTGCCGTACGGGTGGGCGTCTTGGTCGGTGGGGGAGTCCTTGCCGTCGGCGCCGGGGTGGTGGGCGCACCGGTCATCGGCCCGTCGCCCGGGGTGGACACCACGGTTCTGGCCTACTCGTTGATCGTCTGCGTCGTCGGTGGTCTCGGCAGTATCCGGGGTGCGCTGCTCGCCGCGCTCGGGGTTGGACAGACCCTCACCCTCGGCGTCGCGATCGTCCCAGGCGCCGCCGCGTTCATCCTCGCCGCCGCCATGCTCGTTGCGCTCACCGTCCGGCATCGCACCGCACTCCCGGGACAGCCCGCATGAGCGCGACTCGCACTCCGGTCGCCACCGGCACCCCGGACCGTCGGGCACGTCGACTGCCGCGATGGAGTCTGCCCGCCCTCGGGGCCCTGGGCCTGGTGGCGGCGGTGACGCTACCGTGGCTGGTCAACGGGTACGTGATCGCGCTCGCCGCGACCGCTCTGGTCATGGCCGTGCTCGCGATGAGCGCCCAACTGTTGGTGGGTTGGGCCGGGCTGTCGCCGTTGGGGCAGGCTGGCTATCTGGTCGTCGGCGCGTACACCGCCGCGAGCGTCGCAACGTTGACCAACCTTGGCCCGGTCCAGCTGCTCGCGGCCACCGCAGCTGGGGCGATCGCCGCCGCCGTCACCGGCTGCCTGGCGGTACGGGCCCGTGGTATCCCCTTCCTCATGGTCACCTTCGGCCTGGGTGAGCTGGTCCACGCTGCCGCCAACCAATGGGCTCCCGGCGGCAGCGAAGGCACCCACACCTCGCCCGTCGTCGCACTGCCCGGCCTGCCGGCGATGGTCCGCCCCGGCTGGGTCTACCTGTATGTGCTGGCCTGCACTCTGGTCGTCGGTGTTGCCGTGGCGATCCTCGTGCGGACCCGATTCGCGCTGCTCCTGCGGGGCATCGCTGCCCACGAGCCCCGGGTGCAGGCGGCCGGGCACCACACCAACCGCCTACTGCTCGCCGCCTACACGATTGCCGGTGGCATCGCTGGCGCGGCCGGCGCGTTGACCATCGCGGTCACCCGTTACGTCTCACCTGCTGACGCTGCCATGGGTGTCTCCGCCCTCGCGCTGGCCGCCGCCCTCATCGGGTCGGGCAGCATGCTCGGTGCCGGCGCCGGGGCCGTTCTCCTCGTCGCCGCCCGGGACTGGGCCAGCGGGCTGCTCGGCGGCCACGGCCCCACCCTGCTCGGCCTCTGCTTCCTCCTGTTGGCCTACCTGCCTCGGCTTCGCCAGGCCGGCCGTACCCTTCGACTTTCCCGGAGGCGGACGTGACCACCGCGCTACTACGCCTTGCGGCGGTCAGCCACTCCTACGGCGCCCGCCGCGCGGTTGACGAGGTCACCGTTGAGTTGCCGGTGGGGGCCCGGCACGCAATCATCGGTCCGAACGGGGCCGGTAAGTCCACGCTGCTGCATCTCGTGGCCGGGACCCTGCGCCCTACCGCAGGTCAGATCCACTACGCCGGGGCGGACATCTCTCGTTGGTCGGCACCCCGCCGTGCCCGCGCCGGCATCGCCCGCACCTGGCAACACCCCGCCCTCGCCCACCCCCTCACGGCCGTGCAGAACGTGCTGCTCGCCGTCCCCGGGCAGCGCCTCTCGGCGCTGCGTCCCCGCCCCTGGGCGGTGCTGGCTGCCCGAACCGCACTCACTCAGGTCGGCCTCGCCGAGCACGCCGACCGACCTGCCGCACAGCTCGCCTACGGCGACCAACGCCGTCTGGAGATCGCTGTCGCGCTCGCGGCCCAGCCTCGGCTGCTGCTGCTCGACGAGCCCTCCGCCGGCCTCGCCGTCGGCGAGGTCACCCGGTTGGCCGAGCTGATCCGTGCCCTCTCCGCCGACATCACCGTGCTGTTGGTCGATCACAATCTCGACTTTGTCGCCGCCGTGGCCGACACCGTGACGGTCCTGCACCACGGCCAGCATGTGGCCACCGGAGCTCCCGCCATGATTCGTGAGCACCCCGAGGTGCGCCGGGTCTACCTCGGCACCGACGTTCCCACGAGCCCGGCGGTGAGCAGCGCCCCGGAGCGCCCGGCGGCCGCCGCGGCGGGTACGCCCGTCCTGCGCGTGCGTAACCTGCGCGCGGGCTACGTCGGTGCATCCACGCTCACCGACATCACCCTCGACGTGCGAGCCGGGCGGGTGACCGCAGTTGTCGGCCGCAACGGTGCCGGCAAGTCCACCCTGCTCAACGCCCTCGCCGGGCTGCACCCGACCGAGCCGGGTACCGAAATCCTCCTGCACGGGCAGCCGTTGACCGGATGGGACGCCCGCCGCCGTGCCCGCGCCGGACTTGGAATCGTCCCGCAGGGGCGTCGCCTCTTCGCCGGACTCACCGTCAGTGAGCACCTCACGCTGCCGCGGCCGCGCTCCCGTTCCGGGGCCGTCGACACCGATCAGGTCCTCGACCTGTTCCCGGCGCTTGCACAGCGGCGCCGGCACCGGCCCCACCAGCTCTCCGGGGGTGAGCAGCAGATGCTGGCCCTCGCCCGTGCACTGCTCGCCGGCCCCGATGTGCTGCTGCTCGACGAGCCCTCCGAAGGGCTCGCCCCCGCGATCGTCGGCCAGCTGGCAACGATCGTTGCTGGCCTCGCCGCCGCCGGTACCGCTGTTCTGCTCGCCGAGCAGAACCTCGCCCTGGCCTGTCAGGTTGGGCACGATATCGCCGTCCTCGACCGCGCCCGAATCGTCCGCCAGATCGCGACCACCGAAATTCGCGAGTACCCCACCGAGCTGCATGACCTACTCACCGTCCCAACCGCTGCTCCGATGCCGGGTTGACTGCGTGGCCAAACATGATCGGCGAGGGGCTGCCGGGTGACCTTCGGCGGGGCGGAGGTGAACAGCGGCCAGGGGCGAGTTCTCAGCTGATCGAGACTGTGCCCCTGACCGGCTGTCCGGTCGCGCTTGCTAGGCGATGAAGTCTCGGACCTTGATGTAGTTGCTCGAGTCGTCGTTCATGCCAGTGTGCCCCTTGCAACCCACGGAGGTGTTTACCGCGCCATCCAGCTTCGCCGAACTGTCGGGATTGATCAGCGCGTCGCAGGTTGACCAGAGGGTGGCGTAGTTCACGTTCCCCGGGGTTTCGTCGCCGGAGTTCAGAGAGTCGAGGAAGCTGCTGCCCCGAACCATTTCCTTGCACGACTGGTAGAAGGAGCAGAACCAGGACACGTCGGTGCCGTGATTGACGCCGGCGACTGAGACGAAGTCATCCACGGTGGCTGTCCCGCCACCGTTCTTGATGTACCAGCGAGAGCTCAGGGCGCCCATCGAGTGAGCAACGATATCAATCTTGGTGGCGCCGGTCGCGTCGAGCACGTCCTGCACCTTGTCGATGAGCTTCGCGCCGGTGGTCGCGTTGGACTGTTTCCAGTCGTAGGACCAGGTGTATAGCTCGGAGCTCTGGTAGCCGTCCGCCTTGAACTTGTTGATCCAGGTGTTCCAGGTGCTGGCGGAGCTGCTCAGGCCGTGGACGAAGAGGACGGGATTGCGGACCGCGGCCTGCGCAGCAGACGGGGCCACCAGCGCCGCCGTTGCCACCAGGACGGTGGCGATGGCAGTACGGACGAAGCGTCTCATGGGGGTCTCTTTCGATCCAGGCAGGTCCAAACGGGTGGGCGTCGGACCTGGCGGTGGTGGGTGGGAGACTATCCAGTGACGAACGTCAATGTCACATGAGAGTGATCGGGGGTGCTAGTGGTGCAATGTTTCGATCGGGTAACACTGGTGAGTGTCCAGTGTTAACCCGGTTCAGGACAGTGGGGAACTCTCTTGGCGTAGCTTCGCCGACCCGGCACCGACCGACCAGCCGGCCACCCACTGGCTGGACGTGGTCGGCTTGGTCCGGTCCGCCAGGTGATACCAGTCCATGCGGCATGCTGTTCTGGTTACCTCCAGTACGCCGTAGCCGTGCCCGTCCAACTCGGTCCACCGCACGTGCGGGTTGGTCGCGCGGATCAAGCTCGCCCCGAGCTTGCTGACCGCGTTGTCAGGGCGTAGCCGCAGGAAGTCGTCCACGTTGTCCGTGGTCACCGATGGCACCACGAACTCGGCGGCGGCTGGCGACCATGGGCCGGTAGACTTTGTCGTGATTTCGTTGGCCCACGAGGTGTGGATGTCCCCGGTGAGGAAGACGACATCGTGCGTGTCGGTGGCGCGTAGGTGATCGACCAGGTCGTTACGGTCGGCGTTGTAGCCGTCCCACTGGTCGGTGTTGAGCACCACGCCGTTCTGCGACATGCCCAGCAGCTCGGCCAGCGGGCCGAGAAGCCAGGCGGGAAGTGTGCCGACATCGAGACGAGAGATCATCACTGAGCTGCCGACCAGCTTCCACCGCGCGTCGGAGGTGGCCAGACCGCTCTTCAGCCAGGTCATCTGCTCCTCGCCGGTAATCGTCCGGTCCGGGTCGTCAACACCACCCCAGTTCTGCTTGGACCGGTACGTCCGTAGGTCCAGCATGGAGAGGTCGGCGAGTCGACCGAAACGGAGCCGACGGTAGATCGCCCCGTCCACGCCCGCGCGTACGGGCATCCACTCCAGGTACGCCTGTCGCGCCGCAGCCAACCGAGCGGCGAAGTCGCCCTCGTCACCCGGCGTGTGGTTTTCTGCGCCTCCGGACCACTGGTTGTTGGCAACCTCGTGGTCGTCCCAGGTGATCGCCCACGGTAGTGCGGCATGTAGGGCCTGTAGGTCCGGGTCGGTCTTGTAGGTGGCGTGCCGGATGCGGTAGTCGGCCAGGGTGAGCGTCTCGTGCGGTGGGCTGACCGGCCGGATGACCTGACCTCCGGTACCGAGCTCTCCGGTGCCGTACTCGTAGAGGTAGTCGCCGAGGTGCACGACGAGGTTCAGGTCGCCCCGCTCGGCCAGGTACCGGTACGCCGCGAAGTAGCCGCCTTCCCAGTTCGAGCAGGAGACCACCCCCAGTCGCAATCGGTCAATCTCGGCGTCCAGGTCCGGCGCGGTCATCGTTCGGCCGGTCGGGGACCACCCCCCGTCGTAGCCGAAGCGGTACCAGTACGTGGTGGCCGGCTCCAGTCCGGATACCTCGACGCGAACGGTGTGGTCTCGTGCGGGTCCGGTGCGGATCGTCCCCTGTGCCAGTGACGTGGTGAAGTCTGGATCGGCGGAAATCTGCCAGGACACCTGCGCCTCGGGGCCGTGGCCGGAGCCGGGTTGGGCCGCCTCGGTCGGAGTCAGCCGGGTCCAGAGCAGGACCCCGTTGGGCAGGGGGTCGCCGGAGGCGACACCGTGCCGGAATGCGCCCCCGGCAGCCTGGGCGGGGTTGCCGCCGGCGACGGTAGCGCTGGCGAGCGCGGCGGTGCCGGCGGATGCGCCGGCCACGCGGAGCAGGGTACGACGATCAATTTCATTCACCATGGTCTATGTGTACCGGACTCCGCCTCGGGTTCGCTACCGCTGGCTGCGGTGTCGGTGGGGTCGTCGTACCAGGGAGTCCACTCTGTCATGTCGGAGGAGTCACGTCGGTCAATCTTGGGCGGCGTGCAGGTGGCTGGCTGGTGAACGCCCCCTTCGGCGTCGTATCTCTGTTCGGGGAGCGCCGGAGGGGTGGTGTGGCGTCTGTGGCGCCCCGCCCGGTCTCGGGAGGTCGCGGTGGTGGGACCCGTTCGGGTGAGGGGGGTGCACGCTCGGACGGATTGTCTTGTTTCAACCCTAATGTGAAAGTGCGCCCTCGTGGGCGGGGCAGGGCGGGGTGAAGCGCGATGTACGCAGGGGCGGCGGGAATGGCGCTGGTCGCCGTGGTGGTGGTTGCGGGCTGCTACCTGGCGCACGGTGCGCTGACGATCGCTCGACGGCCGCTGCTGGCCGCGCCGTTCCAGTCCGGCTGGCGTCCCGAGGAGCACGCCCTGTCCCGGTACCACGTCCGTTGGTATCTGGCGACGTTGCTGTTCCTGGCGTTCGACGTGGAGATGCTGTTCATGTACCCGTGGGCGGTGGTCGTCGCCGAGCTGGGGGCCACCGCCGTGGTGGAGATGTTCGTCTTCCTGGCGGGTGTGCTTGTCGCGGTGGTGTGGGCCTGGCGGGAAGGCGCGCTGCGATGGGTGTGAGCGGTGCGCTGGCGCGGCTCGCCGTCCGGCACTCCCATCTGCTGGTCATCGAGGTGCCCGGGCACTGGCTGACCCGGGTCGCAGTCGAGCGGCTCGCGGGCATCCGGGGGTGGCGGCTGGCGGTGTCGCCGGCTGACGCCGACATCCTGGCGGTGTGTGGATCGCCCGGACCAGAGCTGGCGCTGGCGGCGGTGAGCCTGTGGGAGCAGCTGCCCGGGCCGCGTGCCCGGATCGATGTCGCCGCGCCGGATCTGGTGGCCGCGGCCCTGGACCAGGCGGACGCCGTCCTGCGGGATACGGCACGCCAACGGAGGGACAGCACCGCCCGCGACGGGCAGGGGTCCCACGATGGCGAAGATCCGGCAGCGTCGGGCCGCGACGATCCGGCAGCCGCGCGCCACGAGCGCCCAGCAACCGCGTACGGAGGGCACCCGACGGACTGGCGCGGTGCATGCTCAGCGGTGCGGGGCGATGCCATGGGCCCCGCCGCGATCGAGTCAGCACCGCGTGGTGCCATCGCCCTGGCGCACGGCGGCGAGGATCGCGACGGGCTGGAGATGGACGTGCTGCACGTGCGGCTCGGCCCGGTGCTGCCGGACTGGCCCGCCGGCCTGGTCCTCCGCGCTCACCTGCACGGCGACCTCATCGTCGAGGCGCAGGCGGGTGTCGTTGACGCTGGGCAGGGCGGGTACGCCAGCGGTGCTCACGTAGTCGGTGGTGACACATCCGGCGAGGCCAGTCAAGACGTCGGAGAGTTCGCTGCCCAACGTTGCGACAACGCGGCTCGGGTGCTGGCGCTGGCGGGCTGGCAGGACGCGGCAGGACGGGCCCGCGCCGTCCGCGATCGATTCCTGACCGGCGAGTGGTCGGTGGCGACCACGGAGTTGGCGCGGCTGCGGCGCCGGGTACGCCGCTCGGGGCTGCTCCGCTGGTCGCTGCGGAGGGTGGGGCCACTGCTCCCCGGCGAGCTGGCCCGGTTGGGGCTCGCCCCGGAGCTCACCGGTGACGTGTGGGACCGACTCAACGGCATGCTCGACCGGGCGGTCGCCGCGGTCGGCGGTTCCGGCAGTGTCGTGGTCAGCCTGCCGGTCACACCGCCGGCAGCGGTCGCCGGCGTCGTATCCGGTTGGGACGTGGCCACCGCCCGGCTCATCGTGGCCAGCCTCGACATCGCTGCGCTGGGTACGGTCCGAGATGGCTGAAGCGCCGACCGTGGTCTCCGGTGGCTGGGCGCCGGTCGCGGCGGGGTTGCTGGGGGCGCTCGTGGTCGCCGCGGCGCTGCTCGACGGGGTCCTGGCCGGCCGGGCCGCTGGTGCCCGGTCCGGATTGGGGCGGCCGGTGGGTGAGATGGCCCGGTTGCTACGGCAGCGCCGGCGAACCACCGTCGCCGCGGACCGCCTGCTGTGGCGGATCGGCGGGGCGGGGCTACTCGGCATGGCGCTGATGATCGTCACGGTGGTGCCACTCGGGCGGTGGACCCTGTTCGACCTCGGCGTCGGGGTGGTGTGGGTGAACGCACTCGACGTCCTGGCGTGGGCGTTCGTGTGGCTAACCGGGTGGGGAGCCAACTCCGCGTACTCGCTGGTTGGGGGCTACCGGTTCCTGGCACACGGGTTGGCGTACGAGTTGCCGCTGATGTTCGCGCTGGTGGCGCCGGCGGTTGCGGCGTCCAGTCTGCGGGTGGGGGAGGTCGCCGCCGCGCAGCAGGGGTTGTGGTTCGTGGTGTGGATGCCGGTGGCCTTCGTCGTCTACTGCCTCGGCGTGGTGGCCATCGCGGTGTGGGGGCCCTTCTCGCCGGCTCTTGGTGGCGACATAGCGGGTGGAGTGACGGCGGAGCTCTCCGGTGTGGATCGACTGGTGTTTCTGGCCGGCCGGTACGCGCTGCTGGCGGCGGGTGCCGCCTTCGCCGTACCGATGTTCCTCGGTGGTGGGGCCGGGCCGCTGCTGCCGGCCTGGGCCTGGGTGTTGGTGAAGGCCACGGTGCTGCTGGCGGTGCTGGTGTGGCTGCGCCGCCGGGTGCCCGCGCTACGTCCGGACATGTTCATGGAGGTGGGCTGGCTGGTGCTGCTGCCGGCGGTGCTGCTGCAGGACCTTCTGGTCGCCGTCATCGTGATCGGGAGCTGAGGCATGGTCACCCACGTCGTCTTCTGGGGCCTCGCGGTCGTCGCGGTGCTCGCCGGGGTCGCCGTCTTCGTCGTCGACTCGATGGCCCGTGCCAGCTACTCCCTGGCGCTGTCCTTCATCGCGGTCGGTCTTCAGGTGCTCCTGCTCCAGCAGCTCTACGTCGGCGTGTTGGTCATTCTGATGATGGTGATGGAGATGGCGATCATGGCCGTCTACATGAACATGTTTATGGGAATGAATCCGGCGATGATGCCGATGAACATGGTCCACGGTGCCCGTCATGCCCTACCGGTGTCGGTCGGGGTGTTTCTCCTCCTGGCTGCCGGGGCGCTGTTCGCGCCGTGGCCGAGCCGTCGTGGCAGCCCTCCCGACGATGTCACCGCCGCCCTCGGCACCGAGCTGATGGGTCCGAAGATGTTGGCCATGGCCGTGGTGGGTGCGGTCATGGCGGTCACCATCGTCAGCGGGGTCGTCCTGGCCGCGCACCGTACCCGCTACGACCGTTTCGGGGACGACCTTCGTCACCGCCGGGCAGCTGATCCGCAGCCGGGAGGGGTGGGACGGTGACGGTACGGACTGTGCTGCTGGTGGCCGCGGCTCTGATCTCCGTCGGCTTGTACGGCGCCCTGTCCCAACAGGTCGTGGTGATGGTGATGATGGGCCTGGAGCTGATGCTCAACGGCCTGATCCTCGCTGTGGCCGGGCTGTGGTGGTTCTGCGCCCCCGACCCGTCCGGGCAGGTGCTGCTCCTGGTCGTCCTCGCGGCGATGACGGTCGAGATGGCGATGGGCTTCGCCGTGGCCACTCAGCTGCACCGCCTACGGCGGTCGGATCTGACCGACACGGCCGCGGACCTGTCCGGATGACCGCGCTCGGAACGTCAGCGTTGTGGGCGGTGGTCGGCTTGCCCGCCACCGCCGGTGCCGTGCTGGTCCTCGCCCGGCCCAGGGACCGGGTCGCGGTGCGGGTCGCGTTGGCGGTCGCGGTCACGGCGGTGCTGCTGTCAGCGCTGGTTGCCGTCGCCCGGCCGACGGTGGCGGTGCCGTTCCTGGCCGGCGCGGACTTCGTCCTGACGGTGGATGGGCTGGCCGCGCTGGTCCTGCCGACGGTGTTGGTGGTGACGCTGCTGGTGCTGGTGGCCGCCGTCGGCGAGGAACTTACCCCGGCGGCGCGGTTCCACGGCCTGATGCTGCTGTTCGCCGCCTCGGCCGCGCTCACCGTCACGGCGGGCACTCTGCCGACGTTGCTGTTCGCCTGGGAGTTGATGGGTGCCGCGTCGTACGCGTTGATCGGGTTTCGGTGGTGGGAGGAGGCCCGGGTGTCGGCCGGCTTCACGGCGCTTGTCACCACCCGTACTGGAGATCTTGGCCTCTATCTGGCGGCCGGGGCGGCCCTGGCCGGGGGCGGGGGCCTGGCCCTGGCCGACCTCGCCGGCAGCAGCCCGGGGTGGCGGCACGTCGTGGCAGCAGGAGTCCTGGTCGCGGCGCTCGGCAAGGCCGCACAGCTACCGTTCTCCTTCTGGCTGTCCAGGGCGATGGCCGGGCCGAGTCCGGTCAGCGCGCTGCTGCACTCCGCGGCGATGGTGGCGATGGGCGGCTACCTGCTACTGCGGACGCAGCCGCTGCTGGCCGCCACCGGCTGGGCCCCTTCGGTGACCATGTGGGTCGGCGCGGGGACCGCGCTGCTGCTCGGCGCGGTCGCGTTGGCCCAGCACGACCTGAAGCAACTCCTCGCCGCCTCCACCTGCGCACAGCTCGGGTTCGTGGTGTTGGCCGCTGGGGCCGGCGCGGTGGCGGGCGGCGCCGCGCACCTGGTGGCGCACGCCGCGGTCAAGGCGCTGTTGTTCCTCGCCGCCGGAGCGTGGCTAACCGCGCTGGGCACCAAACAGCTCGCCGGCCTGGCCGGGGTGACCCGGCGATGGATGCTGGTCGGTTGGTCGGCGACGGTCGGGCTGCTCGCCTTGGCTGGGATCGCGCCGCTGTCACTCTGGGCGACCAAGGATTCCATCCTCGCTGCCGTACGCGAGGAGTCGACGGTGGTGTACACGGTTGGCCTCGCGGCGGCAGCGCTCTCCGCCGCCTACGCGGGGAAGGTTCTCGTGGTGATCTGGCGGCGGGTCCCCGCTGGCCAGCAGGGCGCGGTGGACGCGTACCGCGACCAGGAGGAGTCCGGAACCGGGCGAGTTCCCCTGGCCGGATGGTTGCCGCTGTTGGTGCTGGCCGTCGCCGCCGCGGGCGCCGGGTTGCTGGCACTGCCACCGATCGGCGCGGTGGTAGCCCACGCCGTTGGCCAGCCCGGCGGCTACCGGCCGGTGCCGGTGCTGGAACTGGTCGCGTCGGCGCTGATCGCCCTGGCGGTCCTCGTCGTGGTGACACGGTGGCGGGCACCGGAACCGCGCTGGGCGCGGCGGTGGCTGGGTCTTCGATACGCGGCTTCGGTTCTGGTGGCGGGTCCGGCCCTGGCGGTCGGTACGGCGGCAGCTCGGTTCGACGACCGGGTGCTGGACCGGAGCGTTGCGCAGGCGGCGCGTGCCACGGCCATCCTGGCCCGGCGGGCCGCGCAGGTCGATCAGCGCCGGGTCGACCGGATGGTGGAGGTTGTCGCCGCCGGACTGCGGCGGCTGGGGCACCTCGCCCGGCGGCCGCAGACCGGGCAACTGCACCAGTACTACCTCCAGGCCGTGGTGGTGCTCGTCGTCGGTGTCGTCGTCCTCGTGGTGCTGGGGTAGCCGAATGCTCACAGTGATCGTCTTCCTGCCCCTGCTCGTCGCGGTGGTGTTGGCCGTCGTCCCCCGGTGCAGCGACGCCGCCGCGCGGTGGATCTGGGTAGGTGCGGCGACGGTCGAGCTGGTGCTGGTCGGCGTCGTCTGGGCGGGATACGAGACGCCCCCGCCGGGAGAGCTGGCCCTCGCCGAACGGGCGGCGTGGATCCCGGGGGTGGGCAGCAGCTACCACCTGGGCGTGGACGGGCTCTCCCTGCCCCTGATGGCGATGACCGCGGTGGTCTTCCTCGCCTGCGCGGTGTACGCGCTGCGGGAGCGGCATCGCCCCCGCGTACAGGCATCGCTCTTCCTGTTCTTGCAGAGCGTGAGCCTCGGGGTCTTCGCCGCGGCCGACCTGATCCTCTTCTTCGTCTTCTTCGACCTGTCCATCGTCGGGATGTACGCGGTGATCGCCGGCTGGGGGCACGGCGACCGGGCCCGGTCGGCGCTGAAGTTCTTCCTCTACACCTTCCTCGGCTCGTTGGCGCTGCTCACCGGGTTCATCGGCCTGTACGTGGCAGCCGACCCCCACACCTTCGACATGCCGACCCTCACCGCGCAGAATCCCCTCGAGGGGCGCCCGCTGGCCGGGGGAGCGGTGCTGGCCGCGATCCTGATCGGCCTGGCGGTGAAGACCCCCACCGTGCCGTTTCACACCTGGTTGCCGCCGGCGCACACCGACGCTCCCGCCGTCGGCTCCGCCGTCCTGGCCGGGGTGCTGTTGAAGCTGGGTACCTACGGTTTCGTGCGTATCGCCGCGCCAATGCTGCCCCAGGCGTGGCGGGGCTGGGCGTGGATCATCATCACCGTCGGGGTGGTGTCGGTCCTTTACGGCGCGTTGGTCGCTCTGGCCCAGACCAACCTCAAGCGGATGATCGCCTACACCTCGATCAACCACATGGGCTACATCGTGCTCGCTGTGGGCGCCGCCGGTCTGGTCAGCGTGGACACCGCCGAGCCGCGGGCGGTCGCGGTGACCGGTGCGGTCACCCAGATGGTCAGCCATGGTCTGATCACCTCCGCCCTGTTCCTGCTCGCCGGGGTCCTGTACGAGCGTGCCGGCACCTACGACATGCACGCGTACGGCGGTCTCGCCGCCCCCGCGCCGATGTTCGCCGCGTTCTTCGCCGTCGGCGCCCTCGCCTCCCTCGGCCTGCCGGCCTTCTCCGGCTTCATCGCCGAGTTCCAGGTCTTCGCCGGCAGCATCGCCACCGCCCCGGTGACAGCGGTGGCCCTGCTCGGCATCCTCATCACGGCCGCCTTGTTCCTCCGCGCCGGGCAGGCGTTGCTGACCGGCCCTACCACCGGTCACGCGAAGGGCTTCGACGACCTGCGCGCCACCGAGCGGTGGTCGGTGGGACCACTGCTGGCGTTGTCCCTCCTCATCGGAGTGCTGCCGCGCCCCCTGCTCGACCTCGTCGAGCCCGCTGCCCGTACCGTCGTCGACCTGCTTGGCCGGTGACCGGGTGGCGTCGGAGATGATGCGCGCCGAGCTGCTGCTGCCGGAGATGCTGCTCGCCGGCGGTGCGCTCGTCGTCCTGCTCGGTGGTTCGTTCACGCCCCGCCACCGGCAGTGGACTCTGCGCGGGGTCGCCGCCGCCGTCTGCGTCATGGTGATCATCACCGCCGCGGTCGCGCTCCCGGCTCCGGCGAGCACCGCCTTCGACGGCTCCTACGCGGTGGACACCGTCACCGGCGTCGCCCGGATCATCGCCGCCGCCGGCAGCCTCCTCGTCCTCGCCCTCGCCGGGGACGAACTCGCCGGGGACGCCCGGGAGAGCGACGCCTACGCGTTGCTGCTGTTCGCCGCCGCCGGGGCGGTGCTACTCGCGGGCGCCACCGACCTGCTCGCCCTGGTCGTCGGCTTTCTTCTGGCCAGCATCCCGCTGTACGCGCTGATCGGCCTGGCCCGCACCGGCGCCGCAGCCGAAGCGGTGCTGAAGACCTACCTCCTCGGCGCTCTCTTCGGCATCCTGCTCCTGTTCGGTGTCACGTTGCTCTCCGGGATCACCGGCACCACGGCCTACGCCGAACTCGCCGTTCGGCTGCCGGACGCGCCGCGGTCGGTGGTCACCGCCGCCACCGTCGCGCTCATCGGCGGGCTGATGTTCAAAGCCGGCGGATTCCCCGCGCACTTCTGGGTTCCCGACGCGGCGCAGGGCGGCACGGTCACGGCGGCGACGTTCCTCACCACCGTGCCCAAGATCGGTGCGTTGATCGCGGTCCACCGGCTCGCGGGGATCCTCCCCGACAGCTCGAACTGGCCGGTCGTGGTGGCTGTGCTGGCCGTGGCGTCCATGCTGCTGGGTAACCTCGCCGCGTACTGGCAGACCGACGTGCGGCGGCTGCTCGGCTGGTCAACGGTGAGCCAGGTCGGCTACCTGCTGGTGCCTGTCGTCGCCACCGGAGGCAGCGACCTCGCCCAGCCGTCGCTGTTGGTCTATCTCGCTGGCTACACGGTTACCAACGTCGCCGCCTTCGCGGTCACCGCCGCGCTACCGCGGCACCGCGACCGCACGTCCTGGCGCGGTGTCGCGGCGACCGCACCGTGGCTGGCCGCCGCCCTGGTGGTAGCGCTGCTCGGCCTGGTCGGCACCCCTCCGACAGCGGTCTTCGTCGGGAAGCTGACCGCCGCGAGCGCCGCCTGGGACGGCGGATACGCCGGGCTGGCGGTCGTCGTCTTCGTCAACTCCGCGCTCAGCCTCTTCTATTACCTGCGGTGGCTGGTTGCCCTCTATCAACCCTGGGCGGTCGCCCCGCCCGACCGCCCAGGGCGATGGAGTGCGACGGTGGCCGTCGTGGCGGCTTCGCTCAGCCTCGTCGTCGGAGTCGCCGCCGGCCTGGTGTGGCGGGCCGCCGGCGGGTAGCGAGCCGGAGCACGAGGGCACCCGCGGGGACCACCGGGCACCTATCGGCCAGTGAACCGGGGTGCACGTTTGTCGAGGAAGGCCTGCATCCCCTCCCGTTGGTCGGCGGTGCCGAACAGGGAGTGGAAGCTGCGTCGCTCAAAGAGGACTCCCTCCCGCAAGCTGGTCTCCAGCGCGCGGTCGATCGCCTCGCAGGCGGCCGTGGTGGCCACCTTGCCGAACCCGGCCACCGTCCGGGCCACCGCCCCCGCCTCCGCCAGCAGCCGGTCGGCCGGAACGACCCGGGAGACCAGGCCGGCGCGTTCGGCCTCCTCGGCGTCCATGAGTCGGCCGGTCAGAATCAGGTCCATGGCCTTGGCCTTGCCCACCAGCCGGGTCAGCCGCTGTGTACCACCAATGCCGGGGATCACGCCGAGTGTGATCTCCGGCTGTCCGAAGCGAGCCGTGTCGGCGGCGAGGACGACGTCGCACATCATGGCCAGTTCACAACCGCCGCCCAGGGCGTAGCCGGCGACCGCCGCGACGGTGGGTGTACGGAGCGCGGTGAACGCCTCCCAGCCGGCGAAGAAGTCCTCGACCACCAGCTCCGCGGCCGACTTCGCCGCCATCTCCCGGATGTCCGCACCCGCCGCGAAGAACTGGTCGGTGCCGGCGATGACGAAGCATCCGACGCCCGGGTCGTCGTCCAGGGGTTGCAGCGTCGCCAGCAGCTCGGTCAACAGTTCGGTGTTGAGGGCGTTGCGGGCGGCGGGCCGGTTCAGCCGTACGGTGACGACCCGATCGGTTCGCTCCACGATGATGTTCATGGTCTTCTCCCTTGTCGGTCAGGAGTCCCAGATGGCGCCGTAGGCGGGGATGCCTCGTTGCTCCAGCCCGTGGACAACCCGCCAGGTCAGCTTCTTGTTGGAGATACAGATGACGGCTTCGGCGCCGTGCTCGCGGTAGGCGCGGTACGCCAGGGCCACCATGTCGGGCTTGCCGTCGGTGGCGGTGTCCCAGATTGTGGCGTTCGGCCGGGCGGCGAGAATCTCGTCGATCAAGGCGTCGCCATAGGTCGTCCGGGGGCTGCGGACCGCCCAGACCAGGTGCGACGGGACCTCGTCTGCCAACAGGTGGGGCAGCACCGGCCCGATCCCGCTGCCGGTGGCGACGTAGACCACCTTGGTGAAGAGGGTCTCGATGTTGGCCACTCCGGCGGTGGTGATGCCCTTGACCCACAGGTGGGACGGGGGGTTGTCAACGAGGGCGCCGGTCCAGTCGCCCGCGCGGGAGATGGTGATGCGGAAGTGTCGTTGCCCCGGGGTGGGAACGTTGGCGAACGAGTGCCACTCCAGTAGCGGGTTACGGCTGACCGCGGTGGAGGAGCCGGGAAAGGGAACCCGGCGTCGCTCGAGCTGGACCAGCGCGACATGGTCGGACGGCCGTCCGACGGCCACGGGCACCTTGCGCAGCCGTAGCCACGGCAGGGCGACGCTGAACGTCATCAGGGCGAGCGCCCAGACGCCTGCCTCGGTCAGTAGCGCCGTGGCGAGCGGTCGGGACCCTGGTTCCGCGGCGATCATCAGGACCGTCAGCGCCCAGAACAGCGCCAGGGCCAGCCACCCGCCGAAGCGGTGGACCCGCTCGAACAGGTCGTGGCGCCGGGCGCGTACCGGTGGCAGGGCGGTGCCGCAGACGGTGAGGAGCAGAGCGACCAACAGATAGGTCACGACCAGGGATGCAGGCATTCCCGAGCCGGACCGAATGGCCTCGACGGTGGCGGTCGCGGTGAAGGCGATAAACCACAGGGTCCCGGCGAGCGCGCCGCCGACGTGTAGCCCACCGAAGTGGTAGACCTTGCCGAGCGTCCGTCGGATGCGCAGGGGCCAACTCGTTCGGGCCCGGGTGGCCAGCCAGAAGAACAGATTGATGATGTACTGCTGCCGGACGACGACGGCGAGGGTGAAGTTCGCCAGGGTCAGGCTGGCGAGCTGGGAGGTCGGTAGCTCGACGGTGGACCATCCACCGGTGCCGAGCATGTACCCGGCAAGGCCGAGATTCACGAGGAGCACCACCGCGGTCAGCCGGTGGTAGTGCATCAACGTTGGGTGCGCGAGGATTCGTCGCGGTAGCGGCAGCCGCGGCGGCAGCTTGTCGTGGTGGGCGGAGCGCGCCGAGTCAGGAGCTGCCACGGCCAGGGGCGCGGGCGGTGTCGTGGTCAGCGGGGTGGTGGTCATCGCGTCGCCTCTCGCTCGCGGGCGGTTGCGAGCCGGCGGAGGGCGGTTTTGTCGATCTTTCCTCGGCTGGTCATGGGAAGTTCCGACAGGGTGTGCACGGTCTCGGGCACGCAGTAGTACGGCAGCGCCTCGGAGACGGCCATCCGGGCGAGACCGGGATCCACCTGGGTGGGGGCCACGAATGAGACGAGGGTGCGGTCATTCAGTTTGATGGTCGCCGCTCGGGTGCAGCCCGGTACCGCCTCCAGGATCGCCGACACCGAGTCCAGCTCCACCCGAAAGCCGCGGACCTTGACCTGGTCGTCGGTCCGTCCGAAGTGTTCCAACTCGCCGTCAGGGGTCCAGCGGGCCAGATCCCGGGTACGGAACATCCGGTTCCCACCGCCGAGGAACGGGTCGAGGGCGTACCGTTCGGCAGTGAGCTGAGGGTTTCCGAGGTATCCCGTGGAGACGCAGTCGCCGCCGGCCCACATCTCACCGACCGTGCCGATCGGGCAGGGCCGAAGGTCGGCATCGAGCACGTACACGGTGTTGTTGGGTGTTGGTCGGCCGATGGTGAGTCGTTCGGCGGCCGGATGGTGCCGGCTCATCGTGTTGACGATGGTGGTTTCGGTCGGGCCGCAGGAGTTGTAGAAGGAACAGACCGCGGACCAGGTGTCCGCGAGCGCGCGGGGGCAGGGCTCGCCGGCGACCGCCACGACCTTGACCTGGTGACACCGGCGTGGGTCGATGCGACTGAGCACTGTGGGGGTCGCGATGATGACGTCCACGCGGGACATCGTCTCGGCGATGTCCGGGCCACGAATGACGAGCGTGGCACCGTGGCTGAGCGCCCCCAGGATCTCCCAGGCCGCCATGTCGAAGGCGATGTTGAGGATCTGGCCGACCCGCCACCCTGGTCGGATACCGAGGTCGCCCGGTGCGG
Source organism: Salinispora tropica CNB-440 (assembly GCF_000016425.1). Classification (GTDB taxonomy): domain Bacteria; phylum Actinomycetota; class Actinomycetes; order Mycobacteriales; family Micromonosporaceae; genus Micromonospora; species Micromonospora tropica. The sequence goes on from NC_009380.1 coordinate 861,809, forward strand.
TCAGCAGAATGTTGCAGATGTTGCGGTGGGTGACGACCACCCCGTTGGGTCGGCCGGTGCTGCCAGAGGTGAACAGCACGTAGCAGGGATCGTCGGTCTGAAGTGGCGTCGTCGGGATGAAGCGACGGACGGTGCGTTCGGCGGGCTCCGCCACCAGTTCGTCCAGGGCGATCACGACGTGACCATCGGGGACCGGGATGCGCTTGGCCGTGGCGGCCAACGTCAGGACCACCCGGGTCTCAGCGGTCTCGATGACATGCTGCAACTGGGCCGCGGGTACGGAGTCGACGTGCTGCGGCACGTAGGCCGCGCCGGATTTCAGGGTCGCGATCAGGCCGACCATCATGGGGATGGACCGTCGGGCGAACAGCGCGACCCGGTCGCCGGCACGGACACCGGAGGCGGCGAGCCGGGCCGCCAGCTGGTCGGCTCGCCGGTCCAACTCGCGATAGGTGATGGTCTCGTCACCGTGTTCCACGGCGACGGCGTCGGGAGTCACGGTGGCCCAGTACTCGAAGGCGTGGTGGATGTGGGAGTGCCCGACGGATTCGGTCCGCCCGTAACCGAAGCGTACGAATAGCTCGCGGTCGCGGGCCGACAGTGTTGCCAGTGGCCCCGGCAGTTGGCGGGGACGGGGCGGGGCGGGCAGGTTCGGGTGGTTGGTGGCTCGGGTCGAAGTGGTTGTCTCTCCGGTTGGGGTGGTCGAGGTGCGCTGCATGGGTCCTACTTCCTGGCTCGGGTTTGCATACCGATGGCGACAGCGCAGGTCGCCGGTTCCAGAGAAGCGGACTGATGCTGAACGGACAGCCTTATCCTCATTTACATAAGTAAATGGTAATATTTTTCGGATTGTCTGGCTCTGACTGTGACTCTGACTTTGGGGCAGGGGCAGGGGCAGGGGCAGGGGCAGGCCCTCCGATGACAGGGTGGCGCGGCGTCGACCGGCGCCAGCGAGTCCGGTCGCTAGGCCGGAAGCAGCACCGCCGCGGTGCGGACCAGGCCGCCGTCCACGGCGAACCGACCGGACACCGTGGCCGGTGGGGCGTGCACCGTGGCGGCGGCTACCCGCGCGGGGGCGATCCGGGCGGTGAAACGGCCCGTCGCCGGATCCAGCGTCACGGTCGCGTCATGGAAGTCCAACCAGGTGCCGACGATCGGGTGCCAGACCTTGTAGATCGTCTCTTTCGCGCTGAACACCACGGTTGGCCAGGAGACGCCGCTGGGCAACCGCGGAAACAGCGCCTCCTCCTCCGGCAGGCAGATTGCCTGGACCACCCCCGGGCTCAGCGGCTTGTGCTGCTCGGCGTCGAGGCCAACCGACCGGATCTCGTCGGCCGGGGCTACGGCGGCGGCGCAGTAGCCGCGGGTGTGGGTGATCGCCCCGACCACCCCGCTCGGCCAGACCGGCGCGCGGTTGGCGGCGGTGGGGACGGCGACCGGCGAGCGGCCGAGCGCGGAGATGGCGCGGCGTGCGCAGACGCGACCAGCGGTGAACTCACGACGCCGGCTGGTCACCGCTCGGTCGCCGAGGCCTGCCTGCTCCTCCGGTAACAGCGCGCCCTCCCAGTCCGGAGGCTCCGCGACCACGACCGCGACGGCGGCAGGCAGCAGGTCACGCATCGACTGCTCCGGCGAGGTGTCGCCGGCGGAAGGTCCGCGCGGCACAGTCCAGAGTCTGCGTGACGGCCATGGCTGCCCAACGTAGCGCAACCGCGGTGACGCTGCTACGCCCGCGTGGGAAGCTCGGCCCCGGGCGCGTTCGGTAGCGGCTCATCACCCTCGACCGCAACGACCGTCCGGCGTGGCGATCGTCGTGAATCTGACCCAACCCGGCCAGTTGTGCCGTCGCTGTAACGTGGTTAAGCTTTTGCTGCGCGCTCCAATCGCCCGCTTCCCCCGTGGCAGGCGATCGGAGCGCGCTTTTCCGTGGCAGGGCCCGCACGTTTCACGTGCGGGCCCTTTCCGCTATCCGGTCCCGAGGACGGAGCCGGTCAGATCCATCGACTGTCCAGCCACATTCGGTTGGACCAGCTGTCGTAGGGAAGCGGCTCGCCGACGAAGATCGGATAGAAGTAGGCGAAGTTGATCGCCACCAGCAGCACATACCCCCCGGCGATGACAGCACCGACGAGCCGTCGATCCCCATCGCCCGCCGGTGCGGTCTCCGGCGTGCTCTTCGGAACGGTTGCCGCCGGCGTACCGATGATCACACCCAGCACGTAGGTCACGGCGAGCACCAGGAACGGCAGCGCCGGGGCCGTGTAGAAGGAAAACATGGTGCGGCCACTGTCCGCCGCGTACCAGAACCAGGGCAGTAGCCCGGCCGCCACGCAGAGCAGGATCGTCCCGGCCCGCCAGTCGCGCCGCGCGAGGCCCAGCCAGGCGAGCGCGGCCAGGGCCGGTAGGAACGACCACCAGAGCAGCGGCGTGCCCAGCAGCAGCACCTCGGTGGCGCAGTTCGCCGCGGCGCAAGGTCCCTCGCCGGACCAGTAGAACGCGACCGGCCGCGCCAGGAGGAGCCACTGCCAGGGCCAGGACTGGTACGTGTGCGGGTCGTCGAGCTGTGAGTGGAAGCCGTACGCGGCCCGGTGGTACTCGATGAGGTTCTGTAGCGCCCCGATGACGGGGGTGTCGCTCAGCGGGGCGTTCGGCCACCGCTGCGCGTCGACCACCCGGTAGTACCCCTCGTCGCCCAGCAGCCAACCGGACCAGGTGGCGAGGTAGGTGACCACCATCAGTAGCCCGGCCAACACCAGCCAGGGCGTCTCGTCGAGCAGGGTGCGCCGCCACGGCCGGCGCACTCCGGCGCTGCGGCGGGCGCCGACCTCCCAGAAGACCACCAGGAGCACGAATGCCGGAAGAAAGTACAGCGCATTCCACTTCACCGCGCAGGCGCAGCCGAACAGCACCCCGGCGGCCAGCCGCCACCACGGCCAGGCCCGCCAGCCACCGACCGGCCGGTCGGTGCGTCCGGGATATCCCGGGTCCGGCCCGGAGGTGAGGGCCTTTGCCCAGCGGCGGCGCCGGGCGTCGCGGTCGAGAACCAGTGCGCCGAACGACGCCAGCACGAAGAAGAGCAGGAAGATGTCGAGCAGCGCGGTGCGGGACAGCACCAGGTGGAAGCCGTCCAGGGCCAGCAGTAGCCCCGCGGCGCAGCCCAGCACGGTGGAGCCGAACAGTCGGCGCGCGATCCGGACCAGCAGCAGCACCGAGAGGGTGCCGATCAGGGCCGCGGAGAATCGCCAGCCCACCTCGGGGGCGGTGGTGAACAGGTGCCCGGCGGCGGAGACCCCGTGTTCGGCGTCGGTGTACCCGAAGGCCCATTCACCGAGCCCGATGAGCCATTTTCCCAGGGGCGGGTGGACCACATACGACGGGCCGCCGTCCTGGTAGTTCCACTCGACGCCCCGGTCGACCAGCCCCCAGGCGTCCCGGGCGTAGTAGACCTCGTCGAAGATCTTGCCCGGTGGGTTTCCGAGGTTGACGAGGCGCAGGATCGCCGCGATCGTGACGATCACCGCGGTGGCCAGCCAGGACCGCCGGTCGAGCCGGTTGTCAATGGTGGCCAGCCGGCGGCGGACGATGGTGGGAAGGCCCTTGCCGAGGGGCAGGCCCCGGTCCGTCTGCTCGGGCTGTTCCGGCCCGGCCTGGCCGCCGGGGTGCGCTGTTGACGCCTGGGTCACCCCGTGATCGTAGGCTGCAAAGGTGGGCCTGCGCGCCCACCGCCCCAAGGAAGCCCTATAACCGTCGATGAAGGAGCGTCCTTTCGTGGATGCGAAGTCCGATGTCGGACACCTCGTCCTGCTTGGCGCGCCACTCGGAAATCCGGCCGACGCCTCCGCCCGGCTCCGTGAGGTCCTCGCCACCGCTGACCTGGTGGCAGCCGAGGACACCCGGCGCCTCGCCCGGTTGGCGCGGGAGCTCGAGGTGACCGTTACCGGGCGGATCGTCTCATATTTTGAGGGCAATGAAGAGCGTCGTACGCCGGAACTTGTCGAGGCTCTCCGCGCTGGCCTCGGCGTCGCCCTGATCACCGACGGTGGCATGCCCAGCGTCTCCGACCCCGGCTACCGGTTGGTTCGGGCGGCATTGGACGCCGGGATACCGGTCACCGCCGCCCCCGGCCCCAGCGCGGTCACCACCGCCCTCACCCTCTCCGGGCTGGCCAGCGACCGGTTCTGCTTCGAGGGCTTCCTGCCCCGCAGCCCGGGCGCACGCCGCGCCCGGCTGACCGCGCTCGCCACCGAGGAACGCACCCTGGTCTTCTTCGAGGCGCCGCACCGGGTCGCCGCGTCCCTCGCCGACCTGGCCACGGCGTTCGGCGCCCACCGGCCGGCGGCGCTCTGTCGAGAGCTGACCAAGACCTACGAACAGGTGCTCCGGCGTCCACTCGGTGAGTTGGCGAGCTGGGCCGCCGAGAAGCCAGCGCGTGGCGAGATCACGCTGGTGGTTGCGGGTGCGACGGGTCCGGCCCGGCAACGGCCGGACGACGAGACACTGCGGTCGGCGGTCACCGTCCGGGAGGAGGCTGGCCGCTCCCGCCGGGACGCGGTGACCGAGGTCGCCGTCGAGTACGGACTACGCCGACGTGAGGTCTACGACATCGTCCACCGGTGAGGCGGGCGAGGAAGGAAGTGACCAGGGCGACTGGAGCGAGCCTGTTGGTTCGCGGCCCCGCGGCCGGGGTCACTAGGCTTGTTGGTCATGAGTCACGTTCTCGCGGCGGTTGCCTGGCCCTACGCCAATGGCCCGCGTCACATCGGCCACGTCTCCGGCTTCGGCGTTCCCTCCGACGTCTTCGCCCGGTACATGCGCATGGCTGGCCACGACGTGCTCATGGTCTCCGGCACCGACGAACACGGCACGCCGATCCAGGTGCAGGCCGACGCGGAGGGGGTCACCCCCCGCGAACTGGCCGACCGCTACAACCGGGTGATCGTGGCGGACCTGCACGGGCTCGGGCTCACCTACGACCTGTTCACCCGCACCACCACCGGCAACCACTACGCCGTGGTGCAGGAGCTGTTCGAGGGGATGTACCGCAACGGGTACATCGTGTCGAAGACCACCATGGGCGCCATCTCCCCGTCCACCGGCCGGACCCTGCCCGACCGCTACATCGAGGGCACCTGCCCGATCTGCGGCTACGAGAGCGCCCGTGGCGACCAGTGCGACAGCTGCGGCAACCAGCTTGACCCGATCGACCTGCGAAACCCAAAGTCGAAGATCAACGGGGAGACTCCGAAGTTCGTCGAGACCGAACACTTCTTCCTCGACCTGCCGGCGCTCGCCGGCGTACTGGGGCAGTGGCTGGACACGCGGGAGGGCTGGCGGCCGAACGTGCTGCGCTTCTCCAAGAACCTGTTGGACGACCTCCAGCCCCGGGCGATCACCCGGGACCTTGAGTGGGGCGTGCCGATCCCGCTCGACGGCTGGCGGGAGCGTGGCGACAAGCGCATCTACGTGTGGTTCGACGCGGTCATCGGCTACCTCTCCGCCTCGATCGAGTGGGCTCGCCGCTCCGGTGACCCACAGGCGTGGCGCCGGTGGTGGTCTGCGGACGGGCCGGGCAAGGACGCCCCCAGCCACTACTTCATGGGCAAGGACAACATCGTCTTCCACTCGGTGATCTGGCCGGCGCTGCTCGCCGGCTACTCCGGCGAAGGCTCCCACGACGGGCAGCCGGGCGAGTTGGGTCGGCTGAACCTGCCCACCGAGGTGGTCTCCAGCGAGTTCCTGACCATGGAGGGGCGGAAGTTCTCCTCGTCCCGTCGCGTGGTCATCTACGTCCGCGACTTCCTGGAGCGCTACGACGCCGACGCGTTGCGCTACTTCATCGCGGTGGCCGGGCCGGAGAGTAACGACACCGACTTCACCTGGGCGGAGTTCCTCCGGCGCAACAACGACGAGTTGGTCGCCGGCTGGGGCAACCTGGTCAACCGCTCCATCTCGATGGCCGCGAAGAACTTCGGCGCGATCCCGCCGGTCGACCCCGCCGGGCTCACCGAGGCCGACGAGACGCTGCTCGCGGTGGCCCGGGCCGGCTTCGACACGGTCGGCGAGCTGATCGGCCGGCACCGGCAGAAGCAGGCGATCGGCGAGGCGATGAAGGTGGTGGCCGAGGCCAACCGCTACCTCTCCGAGCAGGCGCCGTGGAAGCTCAAGGGCGAGGCGGACCGGCCGCGGATGGGGACCGTCCTGCACGTCGCCCTCCAGGTCGTCAGCGATGCGAACACGCTGCTCACCCCATTCCTGCCGCACTCCGCACAGAAGATCCACCAGCTGCTCGGTGGCACCGGGGTGCACGCGCCGATGCCGGTGATCGAGGAGGTTGAGGACCTCGACGGCGGGCCGGCCTACCCGGTGCTGACCGGCGACTACACGGTCGGTGCCCGGTGGGAGTCGGTGCCGTTGGCGGTGGGGCGTGCCCTCGACCCGCCCAAGCCGGTGTTCCGCAAACTCGACCCGTCGATCGTTGACGAGGAGCTGGCCCGCCTGGCGGGCTGAGGCACATCCACCGGGGCGTACCTGGTGTGTGATGCTTGCGCCGATGACAGAGCAGACCGAATCCCGTAGGCAGCGCGCGACCCGGCGGGCCGGGGAGTTCCCGCCCGCGCCCGCGCCGCTGCCCCGACCGGTGCCCGACAGCCACACGCACCTCGACATCACGATCAGTGAGGCCGGGGTCCCGCCGCGCCGTACCCCGGCCGCGCGGGCCTCCGGCTCGGGAGCCGGTGGCGGCCCGGTCGCCGACCCGGTCGACGCCGCCGCCGATCCCCGTGCCGCGGTCGACCCGATCCGCGCCGTCGTCGAGGCGGCCGCGGAGGCCGGGGTGGACCGGTTGGTGCAGGTGGGGGTCGACGTCGACTCGTCCCGGTGGGGGGCCGAGGTGGCCCAGCGCTACCCGGCGGTCGTCGCCACCGTCGCGCTGCACCCCAACGAGGCGCCCCGGTTGGCGGAGCTGGACGAGGCGCTGCGCGTCGTCGAGTCGCTGGCCGGTCAGGACCGGGTACGGGGCGTCGGCGAGACCGGCATGGACTTTTTCCGCACCGGTGAGCAGGGGCGCGCCGCGCAGGAGGTGAGCTTCCGGGCGCACATCGACATCGCCAAACGGTACGGCCGAACCCTCGTCGTCCACGACCGTGAGGCGCACGCCGACGTGTTGCGGATCCTGGACGACGAGGGCGCTCCGGAGACGGTGGTGATGCACTGCTTCTCCGGCGACGCCGAGTTCGCCCGCGCGTGCGTGCGTCGGGGCTACCTGCTCAGCTTCGCCGGCACCGTCACCTTCAGCAGCGCTGCGGTACTGCGGGAGGCCGCTGCGGTAACCCCGCTGGATCACCTCCTCGTGGAGACGGACGCGCCGTATCTCACTCCGGTGCCACACCGGGGGCGCCCCAACGCGTCGTACCTGATCCCGCTCACCGTCCGTTCGCTCGCCGCCACCACCGGCATCGACCTGGACGAGCTCTGTGCGGGCCTCTCCCGTACCGGCGAGCGCGCCTTCGGCCCCTGGTGAGGGTGGGGCTGGCGGGATTCCGCCAGAGGGTGGCGGGCCCCTGCCCGGCGCGCCCCGGCGTCCACCTACGCTAACGGGCGTGACCGGTCTCCTCGGCCCGGCGGAGATCCGGGACCTCGCCGCCCGCCTCGGCGTCGCTCCCACCAAGCGGCTCGGCCAGAACTTCGTCCACGACCCCAACACGGTGCGGCGGATTGTCACCACCGCCGGCCTGACCGCCCAGGACGTGGTGCTGGAGGTCGGTCCGGGCCTTGGCTCGCTCACCCTCGCGCTGCTGCCGGCCGCCGCGCACGTGCACGCCGTCGAGATCGATCCGGTCCTCGCCGCCGCCCTGCCGGAGACCGCTGCCCGGCACGCCGGCCCCGCCGCGGATCGGCTCTCGGTGCACCGCGCCGACGCGCTCCGGGTCACCGCCGGGCAACTCGCCGATCCCGCGCCGACCGCGTTGGTCGCCAACCTGCCGTACAACGTCGCCGTACCGGTGGTGCTGCACCTGCTCGCCGAGTTGCCGACGCTGCGGCACGGCCTGGTCATGGTGCAGAAGGAGGTCGCCGACCGGCTCGTCGCCGGTCCGGGTTCCCGGGTGTACGGCGTGCCGTCGGTCAAACTCGCCTGGTACGCCCGCGTCCACGCTGCCGGGAAGGTTCCGCCGAACGTGTTCTGGCCGGTGCCGAACGTCGACTCCGGTCTTGTCGCCTTCACCCGTCGTGAATCGCCGGGAGTGGGCGTTTCCCGGGAGCGGATCTTCGCGGTGGTGGACGCCGCCTTCGCCCAGCGTCGCAAGACCCTTCGCGCGGCCCTGGCCGGCTGGGCCGGCGGCGCGGATCGGGCGGCCGCGGTGCTCACCGCCGCCGGAGTGGACCCCGGCGCCCGCGGGGAGGCGCTCACGGTCGAGCAGTTCGCCGCCATCGCCGCGTCGGCCCCGGCCGGCACTCCCACCGGGCAGTAGGCTGACGCCGTGCCCGCCGAGGAAGTACGAAACGCCACGTCGCTGACCCTGCCCGTCACGCCCGGACCGGGGAACCGGGACTCGGTTTGGGGCACCACCCCGTGACCGAGGCATGGCGACCGGAGGATGACGAACCGCGAGGTGCCAGCGGGCCGGTCCGCGTACGGGTCCCCGCCAAGATCAACCTGCACCTGGGGGTGGGGCCGCTACGCCGGGACGGCTATCACGAGCTGAACACGGTCTACCATGCGATCTCCATTCACGACGAGTTGACTGCCCGCCGGGGCGACACCCTCACTCTGACGATGGAGGGCGAGGGGGCCGGCGAACTGGCCCTGGACGAGTCAAACCTGGTCATTCGCGCCGCCCGCGCCCTCGCCGGCTCCACCGGCGTGCCGCCGCACGCCCGGCTGCACCTGCGCAAGCAGATCCCACTGGCCGGTGGGCTCGCCGGAGGTAGCGCCGATGCCGCCGCCGCGCTGGTTGCCTGCGATGCCCTCTGGGGGACCGGGCTGACTCGTGACGAACTGGCGGAGATCGCCGCCGGCCTCGGTTCCGACGTGCCGTTCCTGATCCACGGGGGCACCGCCCTCGGCACCGGCCGGGGAGAGGCGGTCAGTCCGGTCCTGGCCCGGCCGACCGTCTGGCACTGGGTCGTCGCGGTCGCCGACGGCGGCTTGTCCACGCCGGTCGCGTACCGGGAACTCGACCGGCTCCGAGCTGCCGGGGCCGCCGGCCCCCCGCTCGGCAGCACCGACACCCTCCTCGCCGCGCTACGGCAGCCCGACCCCCGGGTGCTCGCCGCGGCCCTCGGTAACGACCTCCAGGACGCCGCGCTCGCACTGCGGCCCGCCCTGGCCGCCACCCTGAAGGCGGGTGAGGCGGCGGGAGCGCTCGCGGGCATCGTCTCCGGCTCCGGGCCGACCTGTGTCTTCCTCGCCGCCGGAGCGGCCGACGCGGAGCGGATCGCCGCCGAGTTGAGCGCCCTCGACGTGTGCCGACAGGCCCGCACCGCGCACGGCCCGGTCGCCGGGGCCCGGATCGGCTGACCGTCCCCGGAGCCGCCCGCCGGGTGCCCGCGTACCCTTGCCTCGGGCGTCCTTGGCTGCCGATCCGGTGCGGGGCGCCCTGACCATGGAAGGGGTGTAGTGGCCAACATCGTCAACCTGGACCGGGTGTCCAAGGGCTACGGCGCTGCCGGGCCGCTGCTCACCGATGTCTCGCTCGGTCTCGACGACGCCGACCGGATCGGTGTGGTGGGGCTCAACGGCGCCGGCAAGTCCACCCTGCTGCGCCTGCTCACCCGGCAGGAGGAGCCGGACGACGGCCGGGTGACCCACCGCCGCGACCTGCGTGTCGCCGCTCTGCCGCAGGCCCTGCAACTCGCCCCCGACGCGACCGTCCGAGACGTGGTCCTCGGTACCGCGTGGCTGGCCGAGGGGATGGGCGCCGAGCACGAGTGGGCCGGCGACGCCGGAGTTCGGGCGGTCCTCGACGGCCTCGGGATGCCGTATCTCGGCCTCGACGCGCCGGTCGGCCCGATGTCCGGCGGCGAGCGCCGGCGGGTCGCCCTGGCCGCGTTGCTGGTCCGCGACGCCGACCTGCTGATCCTCGACGAGCCCACCAACCACCTCGACGTCGGTGGCATCGACTGGCTGGCCCGGCACCTGCTCACCCGCCGGGGTGCGCTCGTCGTGGTCACCCACGACCGGTGGTTCCTCGACGCCGTCTGCACCACCACCTGGGAGGTCGCCGACCAGACCGTCCGGGCGTACGAGGGCGGTTTCGCCGCCTGGACCCTCGCCCGTGTCGAGCGGGAACGAGTCGCCGCCGCCAGCGAGGCGCGCCGGCAGAATCTGCTCCGCAAGGAGATCGCCTGGCTGCGGCGCGGGGCGCCGGCCCGCACCGCCAAGCCGAAGTTCCGTATCGACGCGGCGAACGCGCTGATCGCCGACGTTCCGCCGCCGCGGGACACCATGTCGCTGCAGCGGCTCGCCACCGCCCGCCTCGGCAAGCAGGTGTACGACCTGGAACACGTCCGGCTGGACGCGGGGCCGAAGGAGATCCTGCGCGACCTCACCTGGCAGGTCGGTCCTGGTGATCGGCTCGCCATCCTCGGCCGCAACGGTGCCGGCAAGACCACCCTGTTGCGGATGCTCGCCGGCGTCACCCGACCGGACAGCGGCCGGTTCGTGGCCGGTACCACCGTGCGCCCCGCGTTCCTCTCCCAGGAACTCGCCGAACTCCCCGGCCAGCTGCGCGTCCTCGAGGCGGTCGAAGAGGTCGCCCGGCGGGTCCGGCTCGGTGACCGGGAGATCTCCGCCGCCCAACTCGCCGAGGTCTTCGGCTTCGACGACCGCCGGCTCTGGACGCCGGTGGTTGATCTCTCCGGTGGCGAGCGGCGGCGGCTGCAGCTGCTGCGCCTGCTCGCCGGGGAGCCGAATGTGCTCCTGCTGGACGAGCCCACCAACGATCTGGACACCGACACCCTCGCCGCCCTCGAAGATCTGCTCGACTCCTGGCCCGGCGTGATCGTCGTCGCCAGCCACGACCGGTACCTGGTGGAGCGGGTCGCCGACACGGTGTACGGCATGTTCGGCGACGGTGAGCTGGTGCACCTGCCCGGCGGGGTCGACGAGTACCTGGCCCGGGCCGCCGACGACGGCCGTCCGGTACCGGCGTCCGGTGGTGGGCCGGCGCCCGCGAAGGCGAGCGGGATGTCCGCCGCACAGGTGCGCCAGGCCCGCAAGGAGCTGGCCCGACTCGAGCGGCAGGTCGGCCGGCTGGAGCAGCGGGAGGCGGAGCTGCTCGACCAGCTGGCCGCGAACGCGACCGACTACGCGAGGGTCGCTGAGCTGGATGCCCAGCTCAAGGAGGTCCGGGGCGAGCGGGAGCAGGTTGAACAGGCCTGGCTGACCCTCGCCGACGAGATCCCGGCCGGCTGACCACCGGTCTGTGCGGCTGCGGCACGCCGCCTCGGGACCGTGTGCGGCGTCACACCGGCGGGTGCGGGACAATCGGCGCCGACCCTCACCGTAACGTCGTTGGAGACTCAGCCATGGCCCACACCCCCGTGAACCACCCCGCGCGGCCGATCTACCGGGCAATCGGCGGGCTGACCGGCCTGTACCTGGTCGTCTTCGGCGTGCTCGGTCTCATCGCCACCGTCGGCGACGAGCTCTGGGCCCAGGGCGACACCACGGTGCTCGGTCAGGGCACGAACCTCGGCTTCTCGTTGCTCAGCGTGCTGCTCGGTGGCGCCGTGCTGGCCGGTACGGCGATCGGCCGCAACGTCGATGTGTTGATCAATCAGGGGCTGGGGTACGTCGGTATCGTGCTCAGCCTCGCCGGCCTCGCCTTCCTCCGCACCGAGGCGAACATCTTCAACCTCAGCATCGCCACCGTCCTCGTGCTGATGGTGACCGGCCTGGTCCTGCTCATGGTCGGGATGTACGGCAAGATCGGCACCGACGCGGAGCAGGAGGCCTGGCAGAAGGCGCGGCTGGTGCTCTGACCGTCGTCTCCGGCGACGGAGCCCGTCGCACCCCGACCAGCGTGGGGCGCGGCGGGCTCCGTGCCGCTCGCGGCCGACCAGCCGATTCGCCGTACGCGCGGATCCGGCCCGGGTGACAATGGCCCCTGGCTGTCGTCGATCGGTCGGAGGGCGTCATGGCGCACATCCCGCTGAACCATCCGGCGCGGCCGATCTACCGGCTCCTCGCCGGGCTGATCGGTCTCTACATCCTGGTCTTCGGCGTCTGGGGCACCGCGCAGACGCTGGGCGACCCGCTCTTCGACCGGGACGGAGAGTTGGTGCTCGGCCTGCGCACCAACCTCGCGTTCGCGTTGGTCTCGGTAGTCTTCGGCGCCTTTCTCCTGGTAGGGGCGTCCCGGCGGGGCAATCTCGGCCACTACATGAATTTGATCGCCGGAGCCGTTTTCCTGGTGACCAGCATCCTGATGATGGCGGTGCTGCAGACCTCGGCGAATGTCCTCAGCTTCTCGATGTCGACCGTGGTCGTGTCGATGCTGTTCGGGCTGATCCTGCTCGGCACCGGCCTCTACGACAAGGTCGGGCCCGTGGAGCACACCGAGACGGAGCAGGCCGGCCCCGGCCATCCGGTCGCCGACCAGAACCGGTCCTGACTCAGCGTTTCCGGATGGTGATCAGGCCGGGTTTCGGCTCGAGGTGGGACAGGCCGTTCCAGGCCAGGTTCACCAGGTGTGCCGCCACCGTCTCCTTGCGCGGCCTGCGCACCTCCAGCCACCAGCGGCCGGTCAGCGCCACCATTCCCACCAGGGCCTGGGCGTAGAGTTCGGCGAGTTTCGGGTCGTACCCGCGGCTGGAGAACTCGGCGCCGAGGATGTGCTCCACCTGGTGCGCGACGTCGTTCATGACGCTGCTGAAGTTGCCCGTCGACGACATCAGGGGTGACTCCCGGACCAACACCCGGAACCCACTGGTCTCCTCCTCGATGTACGTGAGCAGGGTCAGCGCGGCCTGTTCGAGCAGTTCCCGTGGGTGGCCGGCGGTCAGTGCGGTGGTGATCCTCTCGAGCAGGCTGCGGACCTCCCGGTCCACCACCACCGCGTACAGCCCCTCCTTGCCGCCGAAGTGCTCGTACACCACCGGTTTGGAGACCCTCGCCCGCGCTGCCACCTCTTCGATCGAGGTGGCGTCGAAGCCGCGTTCGGCGAAGAGTTGGCGCGCGGTCGAGATGAGTTGTTCGCGCCGCTGCGCCGCCGACATGCGTATCCGTGCGGTCTTGCCGGCCGTCGCGGCTCCCCGTCGCCGACCGGGGGTGTGGTCGCTGCCCAGGCCATCCATCAGTTCGTCACCTCATCGGCGCTCGGTGCCGTCCAAGTCGTGGGGTCGAGCCGGTCACCGGCCATCCTGCCAGGTCGGCTCGGGCGCTCCGCCCGGCGACGCCCGGTGGCGGCCGGGACCAGCACGCCGTCGTTTGTACCGCACCCCGGCGCGGCGTGGCCGGCGCTGACCCCACCACCCGGTTGGCCCCCAACTGAGGGCGACTATCGTGGTTTCCGGTCATTCGACATGCGGTCGGGCGCCGTCCGGGCGGATCGCAGGTATGATCACCGAGCTGTTCCGGATCGCAGGTCTGCCCGACTGCGCCTTCGGATGACATGGCGATGGGGTGTGGGGTAATGGCAACCCGCAGGCCTTTGGAGCCTTGAGCTCCTGGTTCGAGTCCAGGCACCCCAGCTCATGCCACCGGTCAGCATTGTGAAGGCCCCGCCGATGCCGCGTTGATGTCTGGTTAGCATGACCGCGAGACTGTCGCCGCACCGACGGGAGCCCTTCCGTGTCCCAGCAGCCCCCACCCCGTACCGTCGTCGTGCTCGCCGCTGGTGCCGGTAAGCGGATGAAGTCCGGGCTCCCGAAGGTGTTGCATCCACTGCTTGGCCGCACTCTCGTCGGCCACGTGCTCAGCGCCGCCGCACCGCTCGCCGCCGACCGCACGGTGGTCGTGGTTGGCCACGGCGCCGACCAGGTCCGAGCCCACCTGGCGGAGATCGCCCCGCAGGCCCTTCCGGTGCTCCAGGCCGACCAACTCGGCACCGGGCACGCGGTGCGGGTCGCGCTGGCCGCCGTTCCAGATGCCACTGGCACCGTGGTGGTGACATACGGGGACGCGCCGCTGCTCCGGCCGGAGACCCTCGGCGGGTTGGTCGAGGCGCACGAGCGGGCGGGTGCCGCCGCGACGGTGCTGGCCGCGGAGGTGCCCGACCCGACCGGGCTCGGCCGGATCGTGCGGGATGCCGACGGTCAGCTCCAGCAGATCGTGGAGCAGCGCGACACGACCCCCGACCAGCGGGAGATTCGGGAGATCAACGCCGGCATCTACGCGTTCGACGCGGACCGGCTGCGGGACACGCTCGGCAAGCTGTCGACCGGCAACGCCCAGGGCGAGGAGTACCTGACCGACGTCTTCGGCCTGCTGCGGTCGGCGGGCGAGCCGGTGGCGGTGCACGTGGCGCCGGACCACACCGAGACGCTGGGCTGCAACGACCGGGTGGAGTTGGCCGGGCTGCGGCGGCTGCTGCGCGACCGGGTCAACGAGGCCTGGATGCGCAGCGGGGTCAGCCTGCTCGACCCGGAGACCACCTGGATCGACGTGACCGTGGCGCTGGACCGGGACGCGGTGGTCGACCAGAACACGCAGCTCCGGGGCGCCACCGTGATCGGTGCTGGTGCGCAGGTCGGGCCGGATGTCACGGTGGTGGACACCCTGGTCGGGCCCGGCGCCACCGTGGTCCGCAGCCACGCCGTCGGAGCGGAGATCGGCCCGTCGGCCAGCGTCGGCCCGTACGCGTATCTGCGGCCGGCAGCGCGGCTGGCGGAGAAGTCGAAGGTGGGGACCTTCGTCGAGGTGAAGAACTCCGAGGTCGGCGTGGGATCGAAGGTCCCGCACCTGACCTACGTCGGGGACGCCACGATCGGCGAGCAGAGCAACATCGGCGCGGCGACCGTGTTCGTGAACTACGACGGGGTACGCAAGCACCGCACGGTTATCGGTGACCACGCTCGTACCGGCGCGGACAACATGTTCGTGGCGCCGGTCGAGGTCGGCGACGGGGCGTACACGGCGGCCGGTTCCGTGATCGACCAGGACGTGCCCGCCGGGGCGATGGCGGTCGCCCGGTCGCGGCAGCGCAACATCGAGGGTTGGGTGCTCAAGCGGCGGGCCGGCACCGCCGCCGCGGAAGCCGCCGAGCGCGCCGGGCGGGCCGGTAGCCCGGGGGTGTCCGCCGGGGTGACGGCAAGTGAAGGTGAGGCAATGCACGTGGGAACCGAGCCGGCGGGTGGGGCGTGCAGCACCGGGGATACTGCAACCGACTAGCCCCGGCCCACCACCGCGCCGGGCACCACCAACCAACAGGAGCAGACGGGCCATGGGCAGCATCGTCGCCGAAAACCGCAAGAGCCTGATGCTCTTCTCCGGGCGTGGCTTTCCGGAGTTAGCCGAGGAGATCGGTGAGGTGCTTGGGGTCGCCCCGACACCGGCCGACGCCTACGAGTTCGCCAACGGGGAGATCTTCGTCCGCTACAAGGACTCGGTGCGGGGTTCGGACGCCTTCGTGGTGCAGTCCGTCACGCACGGGGTCAACACCTGGGTCATGGAGACCCTGATCATGATCGACGCGTTGAAGCGTGGGTCGGCCAAGCGGATCACCGTGGTCCTGCCCTTCTACCCGTACTCGCGGCAGGACAAGAAGCACCGGGGCCGGGAGCCGATCTCGGGCCGGCTGATCGCGGACCTGCTGAAGACCGCCGGCGCGAACCGGATCCTCACCGTGGATCTGCACACCGCCCAGATCCAGGGCTTCTTCGACGGCCCGGTGGACCATCTCTTCGCGATGGACGTGCTCGCCGAGTCGGTGGAGCGTCGGTACGCGGGGCGCCCGATGACGGTGGTCGCCCCGGATTCGGGTCGGGTCCGGGTCGCCGAGCGGTGGACCGACCGGCTGGGCGGCTGCCCGCTGGCGTTCATCCACAAGACCCGGGATCCCTCGAAGCCGAACCAGGTGGTGGCGAACCGGGTGGTCGGTGAGGTCGAGGGCCGGGTCTGCCTGATCGTCGACGACATGATCGACACGGGTGGCACGATCACCAAGGCTGCGGAGATCCTCAAGGAGTTGGGTGCGGCCGAGATCGTCGTCGCCTCCACCCACGCGCTCTTCTCGGATCCGGCGACCGAGCGGCTGAAGAACAGCCCGATCAGCGAGGTGCTGGTGACCAACACGTTGCCGCTGCCGTCGGAGAAGCAGCTCGACAAGGTCACCGTCCTGTCGATCGCACCGCTGCTGGCCCGGGCGATCCGTGAGGTCTTCGACGACGGCTCGGTGACCACCCTGTTCGGTGGCCTGAGCTGAGTTGCACGGTCGGAGCCCGGTCCGGGGGCGGTAGTCACCCCGGACCGGGCTCCTCCAGCGGGCTCCGGCAGGAGCGGTCGATTCCGGGGTGCCGCCGGAGTAGGTGGATGACCTTCGGGTAGACTGGTGCGGTTGCCACGGCGAGGGTGCCCTGCGGGCCGCTGAACAGGACCGCACGGAGGCGCCGTCATCGACGCGGCGCTCCGAGGCGGTCGGTCATGACGCAGGAGCCCCAGCGAGCCCCTCACCCGGCACCGAGACGACCATCGCCGTAGCGAAGCATCAGGAGTTTCCCCGTGTCCGAGGTAAAGATCAGCGCCGAGCCCCGTACCGAGTTCGGCAAGGGTGGTGCCCGTCGTACCCGCCGGGCCGGCAAGGTGCCTGCCGTGCTGTACGGCCACGGCGAGAAGCCCAAGCACATCGCGCTGCCAGCCCGGGAGTTCGCTGCGGCGATCCGGCGCGGTGGTGCCAACCAGCTCTTCGCGATCGACATCAGCGACGGCACGCAGGTGCTGGCGTTGCCGAAGGCGATCCAGCGGGATCCGATCAAGGACACCTTCGAGCATGTGGACCTGCTGCTTGTTCGCCGTGGCGAGCAGGTCACGGTTGAGGTCCCGGTGCAGCTGGTCGGTGAGGCCGCGAAGGGCACGCTGATCGTGCACGACCACGACAGCCTTTCGGTGACCGCTGACGCCACCAACGTGCCGGACCACCTCGACGCCAGCATTGAGGGCCTGGAGGCGGGTTCGCAGGTGGCCGCCGCCGACGTGCAGCTGCCGGCCGGAGTCGAGCTGGCCACCGACCCGGAGCTGCCGGTCGCCGCGGTGACCGCCGCCCCGACCGAGGAGCAGCTCGAAGCCACGCTGCCGGAGGTGGAGGAGGCCGCCGCCGAGGCCGAGGCCGTGGTCGGCGAGGTCACCGAGGGCTCGGAGGGCGCCGAGGCCGGGGCTCCGGCCGCCGAGCAGGAGGCGGGTGCCGAAGCGAAGGCCGAGGCCTGATCGTTCGCTGCGCATGTGGCAGGCGTCCCCGCTCGTCGGGGGCGCCTGTTGGCGTATCGGAAGGCGGAACGGTGCGAGCGGAAGGGGTAGACGGTGGCGGAGGAGACAGGGCCGTGGCTGGTGGTCGGTCTGGGTAACCCGGGTCGGCAGTACGCCGGAAACCGGCACAACGTCGGCTTCCTCGTGGCCGACCTGCTGGTCGGGCGGCTAGGGGCACGCTTCGGTCGACACAAGCGGGCGATGGCGGAGGTCGCCGAGGGACGGTCAGGTCTTGGCGGCCCGCGGTTGGTGCTGGTGAAGCCGCTGACGTATATGAACCTCTCCGGTGCGGCGGTAGCCGGCCTGGCGCAGTTCTACAAGGTGCCGCCGGCGCGGGTGGTGGCCGTCTATGACGAGCTGGACATCCCCTACGGCCAGGTCCGGGTGAAGTTTGGTGGCGGCGAGGGCGGCCACAACGGTCTGCGGTCGATGACGAAGTCCCTGGGGACGAAGGAGTACGCCCGGGTGCGGTTCGGGATCGGCCGGCCGCCGGCGCGGCGGGACCCGGCGGATTTCGTGCTGTCGGATTTCGGTACCGTCGAGCGTAAGGAGCTGGATTTCCTGGTGGATCGGGCGGCAGATGTCGTGGAGTCGGTTGTCCTACGTGGCGTGGAACCGACCCAGAACCTCTATCACGGCGCCTGACGGCCGGTTCGGTAGTGGTCTCCGTTCCTTCGGGCAGGTGGCGCGGCGACGGGAGTGCGGAGATGGGTAGTCCTCCGATGATCGATGGGGCGTTCGCCCGTTGGTTGGCGGTCCGGGCCGGGCGGGCACTGGTCAGCCTGCGCGACGAGGTGGGCTTCGGTGACCCGGGTGCCCTCAAGGCCGCGGGGGACAAGGTCTCGCACGACCTGCTCCGCACCGAACTGGCGACGTGGCGTCCGCAGGATGCGGTCCTGTCGGAGGAGGACGAGGGTTCCCGGCTGGCCTGGGCGGAGGAGATGGGTGCTTCGACGGCGCCCCGCCTGAACAGCGACCGAGTGTGGATCATCGATCCGTTGGACGGGACCCGGGAGTTCGCCGAGGCGGGTCGCGTGGACTGGGCGGTGCATGTGGCGCTCTGGGACCGGAACGCCCCGACGCCGCACGGACTGGTGGCGGGTGCGGTCGGGTTGCCGGCCCAGGACCGGGTGCTGGGCACGGACTATCCACCGGGGTATCCGCCGGGGCCGGCGGCGACCACCGCGGGCGAACCGACGATCCGGTTGGCCGCCAGTCGCAGCCGCCCTCCGGCCTTCCTCACCGAACTGGCCGCAGAGGTGGGTGCCCAACTGGTGCCGATGGGATCGGCCGGTGCGAAGATCGCGGCGGTGATCACCGGTGAGGTGGACGCGTACATCCACGCGGGCGGGCAGTACGAGTGGGATTCGGCAGCGCCGGTGGCTGTGGCGACCGCCACGGGGCTGCATGCTTCCCGAATCGACGGCTCTGCGCTGAAATACAACGAAGCCAACCCGCGCCTGCCGGACCTGCTGGTCTGTCGCAAGGATCTCGCCAGTCGGTTGCTTGCGGCGTTGCAGCGCCATTGCGGGTAGCCTGAGCGCTACTTCTGGCAAAGCCGACCGGAAAGGTCTGGAAATGAGTGCGGGAATCGAGTCGGTGTCATGACCACGACGGCCGCATACCAGGTGTCCCACCTCGACGCGCTGGAGGCGGAGAGCATCTTCGTGCTGCGCGAGGTGGTCGCGGAGATGGAACGACCGGTGCTGCTCTTCTCCGGCGGCAAAGACTCGATTGTCATGCTGTGGCTGGCGCAGAAGGCGTTCGCCCCGGCGAACATTCCGTTCCCGGTGATGCATGTCGACACCGGGCACAACTTCCCCGAGGTGCTGGAGTACCGGGACCGGCGGGTCGCCGAGCTGGGCCTGCAACTGGTGGTGGCGAGCGTGCCGGAGGCCCTGGCCAGCGGGCTGGTACGGGAGAGCACGGACGGCATGCGCAACCGGATCCAGACCCCGGTGCTCCTGGCCGCCGTCGAGCAGCACCGCTTCGACGCGCTCTTCGGTGGTGCCCGACGGGACGAGGAGAAGGCTCGGGCCAAGGAGCGAGTGTTCAGCTTCCGCGACGAGTTCGGCCAGTGGGATCCGAAGAACCAGCGTCCGGAGCTCTGGTCGCTCTACAACGGCCGGCACCAGCCAGGTGAGTCGATCCGGGCGTTCCCGCTGTCCAACTGGACCGAGCTGGACGTCTGGCACTACATCGCCCGGGAACGGATCGAGGCGCCCTCGATCTACTACGCGCACGAGCGCGAGGTGATCGAGCGCGACGGGATGCTGTACGCGGTGAACGAGTTCCTCCGCCCCCGCGCCGGTGAGGAACGGTTCAAGGCCCGGGTGCGCTATCGGACGGTGGGCGACGCCTCCTGCACGGCGGCGGTCCGTTCGGACGCCGACACGGTGGCGAAGGTCATCGAGGAGGTGGCAGCCACCCGGGTCACCGAGCGGGGCGCGACCCGCGGTGACGACCGGGTCAGCGAGGCCGCGATGGAGGACCGCAAGCGGGAGGGCTACTTCTGATGACCACTGAGACGACCGCCGAGGTCGGTGTCGAAGCGGCGTCCGCCCGCCCGATGGACCTGCTGCGGTTCGCCACGGCCGGCAGCGTGGATGACGGCAAGTCGACCCTGATCGGTCGCCTGCTCTATGACACCCGGTCGCTCTTCACCGATCAGCTCGCCGCGGTGGAGGCGGTCAGCGCCGCCCGCGGCGACGAGTACACGAACCTGGCCCTGCTCACCGACGGCCTGCGGGCCGAACGGGAACAGGGCATCACGATCGATGTGGCGTACCGCTACTTCGCCACCCCCCGGCGGAAGTTCATCATCGCCGACACCCCGGGACATATTCAGTACACCCGAAACATGGTCACCGGTGCGTCCACAGCTGACCTTGCGCTGATCCTGGTGGACGCCCGGAAGGGCCTGGTGGAGCAGTCCCGTCGGCACGCCTTCCTCTGCTCCCTGCTCCGGGTGCCGCACCTGGTCCTCTGTGTCAACAAGATGGACCTGGTGGACTGGTCGCACGAGGTCTACGAGAAGATCGCCGACGAGTTCACCGCGTTCGCGGCGAAGCTCGACGTACCCGACCTGACGGTGGTGCCGGTCTCCGCGCTCCACGGCGACAACATCGTCTCCCGGTCCGAGAGGATGCCCTGGTACGAGGGGCCGTCCCTGCTGCACCACCTGGAACGGGTGCACATCGCCAGCGATCGCAACCTGGTCGACGTGCGCTTCCCGGTGCAGTATGTGATCCGTCCGCAGTCCACCACCGTCACCGACTACCGCGGGTACGCGGGCCAGGTCGCCTCCGGCGTACTCAAGCCCGAGGACGAGGTGATGGTGCTGCCGAGCGGTTTCACCAGCCGGATCGCGGCGGTGGAGACCGCCGACGGGCCGGTGCCGGAGGCGTTCCCGCCGATGTCGGTGACCGTACGGTTGACTGACGAGATCGACATTTCCCGGGGCGACATGATCTGTCGCCCGAACAACGCCCCGGCCGTTGCCCAGGACATCGAGGCGATGGTCTGCTGGATGGACGAGACCCGGCCGTTGCAGCTCGGTGGCAGGTACGTGATCAAGCACACCACCCGGTCGGCGCGGGCCATCGTCCGCGGGCTGCACTACCGGCTGGACATCAACTCGCTGCACCGGGACGAGTCGGCGGGGGAGTTGAAGCTCAACGAGATCGGCCGGGTCCGGTTCCGGACGATGGTCCCGCTGCTCGTTGACGAGTACCGCCGGAACCGCACCACCGGCGGCTTCGTCGTCATTGATGAGACGACGAACCGGACGGTTGGCGCCGGCATGATCGTCGAGGCGGGCTGACCCACCCGTTCGGCGCGGGCGCTCCGGGCCGCCGCTCGTCACGGTTGACCACCGGCCGCCGACGACGCGGCCCGGCACGCGCCGCCGACGCCGTGCTGGCTATCCCCGTTCCGGCAGGTGGTCGCGGTAGAAGGCCCAGGCGTCGCTGACGATGTCGTGCAGGGTGGGCTTGGCGGGCGTCCAGCCCAACTCGGTGCGGGCCAGGTCGGCGGCGGCGACCAACTCGGCGGGGTCGCCGACGCGGCGGGGGGCGACCACCACCGGAACCGGCTGGCCGGTCACCTCGCGGACCACCTCGACGACCTGACGGTTGGTGAACCCGCTGCCGTTGCCGAGGTTGTAGATCCGGTGCTGCCCGCCGACCGCGGCGTCGAGCGCGAGTAGGTGGGCGTGGGCGAGGTCGGTGACGTGGATGTAGTCGCGGACGCAGGTGCCGTCAACGGTCGGGTAGTCGTCGCCGAAGAGCTGGAGCTTCTCCCGGCGGCCGGAGGCCACGTCGAATGCGATGGGGATGAGGTGCGTCTCCGGATCGTGCCGTTCCCCGAGGGGCACCGGGGCGCCCAGGTGAGCGCCGGCGACGTTGAAGTAGCGCAGCGAGACGGCGGCCAACCCGTTCCCGGCCGCCGCCGAGGTGAGCGCCATGTCGACGGTGAGCTTGGTGGCCCCGTACGTGTTGGTGGGGGCGGTGATCGCCGTCTCCGAGATGGGCAGCTCGACCGGATTGCCGTACACGGCGGCGGTGGAGGAGAAGACGACCTTCGGCACCCCGGCGACGCGTACGGCGTCGAGCAGGGCGAGCGAGCCGACGACGTTGGTGTGCCAGTACAGCTCTGGCCTGACCATCGACTCACCGGCGGCGATCAGGGCGGCGAGGTGCAGCACCGCGTCGAAGCCCGCCTGCGGGGTGACCACCTGCGCCACGTCGTCCAGGGGGGCGACGACGTGGGTGGCGTCGGGTGCCACGGCGACGCGGTGTCCGGTCCGTAGGTCGTCCAGGACGACAACCTCGTGGCCGGCGTCGAGCAGCATCCGAGTCACCACGCTGCCGATGAAGCCGGCGCCGCCGGTGACGAGCAGTTTCACGTCGATCTCCTCCTGCCGGGGCCGCCACGCCAGCGACCTTCGGTGGTCACCCTACGGCGGCTCGCTGTGCCCGCGCTGCGGGTCGACCGTCGGGGCGGGCCGCCGCCCGCGGAGGAAGAACTGACGCAGTGCTGTCCCGCCGCTGCGATGGGTGTCTACCATCCATCTCATGCGGGAAGCGGGTCGTCCCGGGCTCCGGCGCCGTGCGCGGGGGCGGCCCCGTCGCGAACCCGGCCCGTTGGCCTGGGCGGTCGCCCGGGTCGTGGTCCGCGCCGCTACCGCCGCCACCCGCCTGGTGACCGGTCTGCTCGGCACCAGCCCGGTGGCCGGCCGGGAACGGATCAGCGAGGACGAGCTACGCGACCTGGTCGCCGCGGCGACCGTGCTGGATCCGGTGGAACGGCGGATCATCGACGAGGTCCTCGTTGCCGGTGCGAGCCTGGTACGCGAGGTGATGATGCCGCGTACCGAGGTGGTCTTCCTCTCCACCGCGCTGACCACCGCCCAGGCGGAGCGCCTCGTCCGGGTCGAGCCACACACCCGCTACCCGGTTGTCGACGGGACCCACGACGACGTGGTCGGCTTCGTGCACCTACACGACGTGCTGCTTCGCCCCGACCAGGACCCACTGGTCACGGTCGGCGAGCTGGCCCGGGAGGTCAAGCGCCTTCCCGGCAGTAAACGGGTGCTTCCGGCCCTGACCGAGATGCGCCGGGAGGGGCATCACCTGGCGGTGGTCATCGACGAGTACGGGGGGACGGCCGGCATCGTCACCTGCGAGGACCTGATTGAGGAGCTGGTCGGAGAGTTGCACGACGAGTACGACACGCCGCCGGAGCCGACCAACGCCGGTCTGCCCACCACGGTTGACGGTCGGTTGAACCTGGCCGACTTCGCGGAGCGGACCGGGGTGAACCTGCCGAACGGACCGTACGAGACGGTTGGTGGCTACGTGATGGCCGCGCTGGGCCGGCTGCCGGTGGCCGGCGACGAGGTGCCGGTGACCGTCGCCCCGGCCGCGCCGGTGGAGCCGGTGGGGGAGACCCCCGGTGGTTGGCGGCTGCGGGTGCTGGCGCTGGAGGGGCGTCGGGTGGCCCGGGTAACGGTAGCCGCCGTCCGGTCATCCGATTCGCGACGTGAGACGGGGCTCCCCACCCAGTCCGGCCCCAATCGACCCGCCGGCCCGTCATGACGGATCCCGGGGTTGCTGACAGAATTGCCAGCATGTCCAAGGTACCCGCTCAACCGCGCGTGTTCTCTGGTATTCAGCCGACCGCCGATTCGTTCCATCTCGGCAACTACCTGGGCGCAGTCCGGCACTGGGTGGCGTTGCAGGAGACGCACGACGCCTTCTACTGCGTGGTTGATCTGCATGCGATCACCGCCGGGCACGACCCCCGGGTGTTGGCACAGCGGTCCCGGGTGGCCGCCGCGCAGCTTCTCGCGGCGGGGCTGGACCCGGAGCGTTGCACCCTGTTCGTGCAGTCCCAGGTGCCCGAGCACGCGCAGTTGGCCTGGGTGTTGGGGTGCCTCACCGGATTCGGCGAGGCGGGCCGGATGACCCAGTTCAAGGACAAGTCGCAGAAGCAGGGCAACGAGCGGGCCAGCGTCGGCCTGTTCACGTACCCGATCCTCCAAGCGGCCGACATCCTTCTCTACCAGGCGGACGCGGTGCCGGTCGGCGAGGACCAGCGGCAGCACCTGGAGCTCAGCCGCGACCTGGCGCAGCGGTTCAACACGCGGTTCGGGTCGACGTTCACGGTTCCCGCGGCGCACATCGTCAAGGACACGGCGAAGATCACGGACTTGCAGGACCCGACGGCGAAGATGTCGAAGTCGTCCTCCTCACCGGCGGGTATCGTTCTGTTCCTCGAGGATGCGGCCCGGTCGGTTAAGAAGATCCGTTCGGCCGTCACCGACACCGGCCGGGAGATCGTCTTTGATGTCCAGCAGAAACCGGGTGTCTCCAACCTGCTGACGATCTATTCGGCGCTCTCTGGCCGAAGCATTGACGATCTGGTCGGCGCCTACGCGGGCAAGGGCTACGGCGACCTGAAGAAGGACCTCGGCGAGGTGGTACGCGACTTCGTGACGCCGATCCAGGACCGCACCCGCGGCTACCTCGACGACCCGGCCCAGCTCGACAAGCTGCTCGCCGCTGGGGCGCAGAAGGCGCAGGCGGTGGCGGCACCGACCCTACAGGCCGTGTACGAGCGGGTGGGCTTCTTCCCACCGGTGCGCGGCGAGTAGGCAGCGACGCGACGTGTGCGGGTGAGCGGGATGGAACCGGTGGCCGAAGGGGTGGCACGAGGCGTGAACCTGCGCGACGGATCGGCGGCGGCCGGCGGCACAATCCAGATCGGCATCGCTGTGGACATCCCCGAGCCCTGGGGGAGTGTGCTGACCCAGCGGCGGATGGCGGCGGGTGACCAGCAGGCGGTCCCGGCGCACGTAACGTTGCTCGGGCCGACCGAGATCCCGGGTGCTGCCCTGCCGGCGGTCGAACGGCACCTGACCGCGGTCGCCGCCGCGCACCTTCCGTTCACCCTGCACCTGCGCGGGACCGGGACGTTCCGACCGGTCACCCAGGTGGTTTTCGTCACGGTTGCGACGGGGATCAGCGAGTGTGAGCTACTCGCCGCCGCGATTCGGGCCGCGCCGGAGCTGCACCGGGAAGCCCGTTTTCCGTACCACCCACACGTCACGGTGGCGCAGGATGTCTCACCCGAGGCACTGGACCAGGCGTACGAGGACCTGGCCGACTTCTCGGCGATGTTCGGTGTGGAGGCGTTTACCCTCTTCTCCCATAGTGGCCAGACGCGGTGGCAGCCCCGGCGGGACTTTCGGCTCGGCGGCTGAGCCGGTGCCCCGCCTCGGCAGCTGGACCCGTACCCCGCTCCCGGGGCGCCGCGTCGGACCGGGCTTGCCGCCGGGGATGCCGCCGGGTCGGCGACAGGTCGGCGAGGATGGCGGGGTGAACGTGTTCCGCCGCATCCAGGCGGGTGTCCACGGGCGGATCACCACCGCCCGGCGCCGCTTTCCGGCCCTCGACCACGGGCTGCGGGCAGTCCTGCTCTACAACCACCGGTTCGGCAGCCGGCTCGCCGCCGCTATCGCGTACTACGGCTTCTTTGCGGTCTTCGCGCTCGCCCTCGTCGCCTACTCCGTCTTCGGGGCGATCCTGGAGGGCAACGCCGAGGTCAATGCCGCCGCGGCGGACTTCCTCCGGGAGAATCTGCCCTTCCTTGACCCGGTCAAGGTCGCAGAGAGTAGCGGGGCCGTCGGCGTGGTCGGTCTGACCATTCTGGTCTTCACCGGGGTCGGCTGGGTGGAGGCGATCCGATCCTCCCAGCGGTTGCTGTACGGCCTCGACCAACAACCCGGCAACCTGGTCGTTCGCCGGCTTGTCGACCTGGGCGTGCTTCTGGTGGTGTTCGTGCTGCTCGGCGTCTCGGTTGCGGCGGTGGACACGCTGGAGTCGCTGCTGCGATGGTTGCTGGGCAGTGCCGGATCGGCCGGGCTCACCACGATCAGTGCGGTGCTCAGCGTCTTCGTGAACGCGGTGCTGGCGACCCTGCTGCTGGTGGCGGTACCCCGGCTGCGGCCGAGTCGGGTCCGGCTGCGCCCGGCGGTGCTGCTGGTGGCGGTGGGAATCACCCTGCTCAACACCATCGGTCGGCACTACGTGGTGCGGACCGAGCGGAACCCGGCGTACACGGTGGTGGCGGGCGCGGTGGGGCTGTTGCTCTACCTCTATCTGCTCAACCAACTCGTGCTCCTCGGCGCGGCGTTGGTGGCTACCGACACCCGCGGACAGGTGGTGGACCTCGCGGCGAAGCCGGTGGCGGTGGATCAGGAAGAGGAGGACTCCCCGCGCCCCGGGTCGGCGAGTGCGAACGGGCCGGGGGCACCCGAACAAGGGACGGGGCGTCGAACCGGGGACCCGCCTGCGACTGGGGAACGATGATTGGCGGGTGGGCACTCTCGTGACACTCGATCTGTCGGACGACTCGCCGATGCTCGACCTGCCGTGGATCATCACCTTCGGGCCGCTCGGCGACGCCGACGAGTGGGAGCCGGTGGTCTGCGGCCCGTACGAGCGGGCACCCGCGTTGGCGCTGGCCGAGGTGGTGGTGGCGGAGGAGCCGCTGATGGCGGTGGTCGAGCCGCTGTTGCCGGCGGTGTCCGCCGACCAGATCCGTGGTGAGATCACCGCGGCGCGGGCCGCTGCCGAGGAGGAGGCGGCACAGGCGGACAGCGCCGAACTCTACGGCGACTTCGAGGACGTCATCGACGAGGAACTGGAGGCGGCGGCGGAGCGGGATCAGGATGCCCGGCCGGCGGTGCCGCCGAGTGAGACCGCGATCCGGGCGGGATTTGCCCGGATCGCGGCGAAGTTGCCCGGCCTCGAGCGTTGACCCGCGCCGGTCCGCAGCCCAGCCGCCCGGCGGCCCGGGGCACGCCGAACGACCAGGTTGATGGGGGCGTACCCGCTCAGCGCCGTTCGAACCAGGCGGCCGCGTCGACCGGGAGCAGGTAGCCGGAGCCTTCCCGGGTGAGCGCTACGCTGGCGACGAGCGGCTCGCCGTACTCGGTGATGACGGCGGGTTCGTCGCTGATGTTGACCACACAGGTGAGCGCCGTACCGCCGGCGGTACGGGTGAAGGCGAGGAGGCCCGGACGGGTCTCCTGCCAGACGATCTCGGCCGCGGTGGTGGAGAGCGCCGGGTTCGCTCGGCGGATCCGCAGCGCGGTGCGATACAGCTCGAGCGTGGAGCTGGGAACACCGGTCTGGGCGGCCACCGACAGCTCGCGCCAGGTGGTCGGGGCGGGCAGCCAGCTCAGCGTGCTGCCGGCCGGGCTGAAGCCGTACGGGGCCAGCTCGCCGCTCCATGGGATCGGCACCCGGCAGCCGTCCCGGCTCTCGCCGGTCCGCAGGTACTGCGGGTCCTGTCGCAGCTCGTCGGGGAGGTCGAGAACCTCGGGTAGGCCCAGTTCCTCACCCTGGTAGATGTAGGCGCAGCCGGGCAGCGCGAGCATCAGCAGGGCGGCGGCCCGGGCGCGGCGCAGCCCTGCTGGCCCGTCGCCGTACCGGGTGACGTGTCGCTGCTTGTCATGGTTTGACAGCACCCAGGTGGTGGGCGCGTTGATGACCGTCGACTCGGCGAGCGCGCTGTCGATGACCTTGCGGAAGGAGTCGGCCGACCACTGGGCGTCGAGGAAGTCGAAGCTGAACGCCTGGTGCAACTCGTCTGGGCCGATGTAGCGGGCGAGCCGTTGGGGGGTCTCCGCCCAGGCCTCGGCCACCGCCATCCGGCCGCCCGGGTAGCTGTCCAGGATTGGCCGCCAGGCGCGGTAGATGTCGTGCACCTCGTCCTGGTCGAAGTAGGGCAGCCGGTTCTTGCCGAGCAGTTCGACCTGTCGTTGGCCGGTCTGCTGGCCGAAGCCGACATCCGGCAGGCCCTCCGCCTTGATCATTCCGTGCGCCACGTCGATCCGGAAGCCGTCGACACCGCGGTCCAACCAGAACCGGAGCACGTCCTCGAACTCGGCGCGGACCTCGGGGTTACGCCAGTTCAGGTCCGGCTGCGCCGAGTCGAACAGGTGCAGGTACCACTGCCCGTCGGGCAGTCGGGTCCAGGCCGGCCCGCCGAAGATGCTCTCCCAGTCGTTTGGCGGCAGCTCGCCCTCCGCTCCGCGCCCCGCGGCGAAGAGGTAGCGCGCCCGCTCGGGGGAGCCGGGGGCGGCCGCGAGGGCGGCCTGGAACCAGGGGTGGGCGCTTGACGTGTGATTCGGCACCAGGTCGACGATGACCCGTAGACCCAGTGCGTGCGCGTCAACGATCACCTCGTCGAACTCGGTGAGAGAGCCGAACATCGGGTCGACGTCGCGGTAGTCGGCGACGTCGTAGCCGCCGTCAATCATGGGTGAGGGGTAGAAGGGGGTCAACCAGAGCGCGTCCACCCCGAGGTCGCGCAGGTACGGCAGGCGTTGCCGCAGGCCCGCCAGGTCGCCGATCCCGTCGCCGCTCGCGTCGGCGAAGCTGCGGAGGTAGACCTGATAGATGGCGGCAGAGCGCCACCAGTCATGTTCGGAGGTCAGCGGGGTGGGGTGGTGGACGGTCATGAGGGGTTCCCCGATCTCGCGCGGTACGGGCGGTCTCCGGCGCGGGCAGGGGTGGTGGCGCCGGTTGCTGTGCAGAATGCCGGCAGGACGTTGCAAGAGTCAAGCAGACCTTGCGCAAGGCTGGCGGGGGCTCACCTTCTGGCGGGATCCCGGCGGGCGGATGGCGGGGTCTGGACAGAGACCGCCAGGGGAGACGGGGTGGGGGCGCCGGGGTCAACGTCGGGCGTCTGGGCGACCGCGGTCGAGCCGCGTACCACCAGCTCTGGCCGGAAAAGGTACTCCGAGTGTGGGGCGGCATGCCCGTTGATCTCGTCCACCAGAGCCCGCACGGCGGCAATCGCCATCGCCGCGACCGGCTGACGCACGGTGGTCAGGGGTGGGTCGGTGAAGGCCATCAGTGGGGAGTCGTCGTATCCGACGACGGAGATGTCGCGGGGCACGGTGAGCCCGCGCTGCCGGGCGGCTCGGATGGCGCCCAGCGCCATCGGGTCGGAGCCGCAGACCAGGCCGGTGACGCCGCGGTCCAGCAGGCGGGTGGCGGCGGCCTCGCCTCCCTCGACGCCGAAGAGGGAGAGCTCGGTCAGCTCGGCGAGCTCGGCGTCGGAGACGTCGGTGCGGTACCGCATGGCGGCCTTGTAGCCGGCGACCTTGCGCTGTACCGGGACGAACCGGTCCGGTCCGGTGATCAGGCCGATCCGTCGGTGTCCCAGCGCGACCAGGTGGGTGACGGCCAGTTCGGCGGCCTCCCGGTCGTCGCAGGAGATGAAGGGCGCGCGGAGGTTCGGCGCGTAACCGTTGACCATGACAACCGGCAGTGGGCGGGCGATCAGCGCGCGGTACCGGTCGTGGTCGGCGGTGGTGTCAGCGTGCAGGCCGGAGACGAAGACGATGCCGGAGACCTGCCGGTCGAGCAGCATTTCGACGTATTCGTCCTCCCGGATTCCGCCGGGGGTCTGCGTGCACAGCACGGGGGTGAAGCCCGTCGGCGCCAGCGCCGACTCGATGATCTGCGCGAAGGCGGGAAAGATGGGGTTGTCGAGCTCCGGGACGACCAGGCCCACCAGCCCGGCGCAGCGTTTGCGCAGTCGGGCCGGGCGTTCGTAGCCGAGCACGTCGAGGGCGGTCAGAACGGCCTGTCGGGTCTCGGGCGCCACTCCGGGCCGGTCGTTGAGCACCCGCGATACGGTGGCCTCACTGACCTCTGCCTGCTGGGCGATGTCGGACAGTCGAGCGCGCATGGCGGCACTGTAGCTCACCGGATGCTCGTGCGCTTAGTGGCAAGTTCTTGCAGCCCCTGGGTCCGGGTCTGCTGGGCGGGGCCGATGACGACCCTCGTTTGGCGTGGACGCAGGATGGTCTGCATCGAGCAGCATCAACGCGACAGGGTCCCTTTGCTGCGGCGCGTGGGAGCGGTGGCCGGCTGACGCCAAGAGCCTGCCGTTTCATCTCGGAAGTCCGATATGAGAAAGGTCTAGATGACAAGATGGCCCCGGTTGTTGCAAGACGGTTCGCAAAGGGTTTCTAACTTCGAAAACTCTTGCTAGTGTCCCGCCCGACACCGGCAGGCAAGCTAGGAGCGAACATGCGTCGCACAGCCAAGGGAGTCGCCGTACTCGCCTCCACCGCCCTTGCTCTGACCCTCGTCGCCTGTGGCGGCGAGGAGCAGGGTGCGGGGGAAGGGTCAACGACCGACCCCGCAACCATGAAGGCCGAACTGACCTGGTGGGACACCTCGGACCCGAAGAACGAGGGCCCGGTTTTCCAGGAGCTGATCGCCAGGTTCAACCAGACCTATCCGAACGTGAAGATCAACTATCAGTCGGTTCCGTTCGGTGAGGCCCAGAACCAGTTCAAGACGGCAGCGCAGGCCGAGACGGGTGCGCCGGACATCCTGCGGGCGGAGGTGGCCTGGGTTCCGGAGTTCGCCTCGCTGGGCTACCTCTACGCGCTGGACGGCTCCGAACTACTCGCCGACGAATCGGACTTCCTGGCGACTCCGCTCGCCTCGAACAAGTACGACGGCAAGACCTACGGCGTCCCGCAGGTGACCGACACGCTGTCGCTCATGTACAACAAGAAGCTGCTGGCCGAGGCGGGTGTCGCCGCGGCGCCGACGACCTGGGCCGAGCTGAAGACCGCCGCCCAGGCCGTCAAGCAGAAGACCGGCGCGGACGGCCTCTACCTCAATCCGGCGGGTTACTTCCTGCTGCCGTTCCTCTACGGGGAGGGCGGGGACCTGGTTGATGTCCCGGCCAAGAAGATCGTCATCGGCTCGGACCAGAACGTGGCCGGGCTGAAGATCGCCAAGGACCTGATCGACAGTGGCGCGGCCGTCCCGCCGCCCGCGACGGACTCCTACGGAACCATGATGACCCTCTTCAAGGAAGAGAAGGTCGCCATGATCATTAATGGTCCCTGGGAGGTCAACAACGTTGCGCAGGCGCCGACCTTCGGCGGCGTGGAGAACCTTGGCATCGCCCCGGTTCCCAGCGGCTCGGCCCGGGCCGGTGGTCCGGTCGGTGGGCACAACTACACCATTTGGTCCGGTATGTCGGAGGAGAAGGTCGAGGCCGCCGTCGCCTTCGTGGCCTTCATGAGCTCCACCGAATCACAGGCCTTCCTCGCGGAGAAGCTCGGGCTGCTGCCGACGCGTAAGTCGGCCTACGAAATCGACGCGGTGCTGAGCAATCCGATCGTGACCGCGTACCAGCCGGCCGTCGAGGCCGCGGTTGGCCGCCCCTGGATCCCCGAGGCCGGCCAGTTCTTCGACCCGCTGGACCAGATGGCCACCGAGGTCCTGATCCAGAACCGGGACCCGAAGGCCGCGCTCGACGAGGTCGCGAAGAGGTACCAGGCTGAGGTCGTCACCGCGTACGGGTTCTGATCCACCGCCGGCGGGCAGAGGCCGGCGACCACTCGTCCCTCGGCATCCGGCCGGGCCGGCGACCGCTCCGGTCGCCGGCCAGCCGGCTCACCTACTGGAGCTCAGCTGATATGCGCACCGTGACCGCCGCGCCAGCGTCCGCGCCGCCCGACCGTCGCCTCGCCCGCCCGTCTCGACTTCGTCGTAGCTGGGACCGGAACTGGTATGCCTGGGCGATGGTCCTGCCGGTGGTGATCGTTCTGGCAGTCTTGATCTTCTATCCGCTCGGCCGGGGAATCTGGCTCTCCTTCACCACCCTCAACGAGGCCAACCAGGTGGCGGAGATCTGCACCAAGTCGATCACCGGTGGTGAGGTCTGCGAGGAGAACCCCAACCGGTGGGAGTACGCGGGTCTGGACAACTACGTCCGGGTCCTCACGGGCCAGGTTGGCCGGTTCTGGGAGTGGACCGGGATCACCCTGATCTGGACCTTCGTCGGTGTCGCCTTCCACTACGGTCTCGGGCTTGGCCTCGCCATCCTGCTCAACCGCCCGATGCGCGGCCGTGGCCTCTACCGGGTGCTGCTGGTGCTGCCGTGGGCGGTGCCGGCCTTCGTCAGTGCCTTCGCCTGGAAGTTCATCTTCAACGAACGCTTTGGCCTGGCGAACTCGCTGCTCACCACGCTCGGGGCCGACTCGATCCCGTGGTTCTCCGAACGGTGGACGTCATTGTTCACCGCGATCGTCACCAACGTCTGGCTCGGCGTGCCGTTCATGATGGTGGCGTTGCTCGGCGGGCTGCAGACCATTCCCGGTGAGCTCTACGAGGCGGCGGAGATCGACGGCGCATCGCCGTGGCAGCGGTTCCGTGCCGTCACGATGCCGGGCCTGCGCCCGACCAGCATGACCGTGATCCTGCTCGGCACCATTTGGACGTTCAACCTCTTCCCGGTCATCTTCCTGGTGACGGAGGGAGAGCCGGCCGGAGAGACCGAGATCCTGGTGACCGGCGCGTACCGGGCCGCCTTCGAGGGCATTCGCAACTACTCGCTCGCCTCCACGTACGGC
The DNA here is from genome assembly GCF_000016425.1 of Salinispora tropica CNB-440. Classification (GTDB taxonomy): domain Bacteria; phylum Actinomycetota; class Actinomycetes; order Mycobacteriales; family Micromonosporaceae; genus Micromonospora; species Micromonospora tropica. Next base: position 894,172 of record NC_009380.1, read on the forward strand.
GTGTTGATTCTCTCCATTCTCTTGGTCTTCTCCGTGTTCTACCGGCGGGCACTGCGTAAGCAAGGCGAGGTGTGGTGATGAGCCAATCGACCAGCTCCGGGACGGCCGCGTCAACGGCGCGGACGGCGACGGCCCCGATCAAGGCCGGGTCCGCCCCGGCCGAGACCGCGCGGCGTGCTGGCCGTCGTCGGCGTAGCCGGGCGACGTCGCTGCTGTTGCACGGGACGATGATTGTCGCGTCGCTGATCGCGATCGGTCCGATCGTCTGGGTGTTGCTCTCCTCGTTCAAACCCGGGTACGCGGTGCAGAGCACCGACCTGACCCTGGTCCAGGATCCGACGCTCGCCAACTACCGCTACGTGCTGTTCGACACCAGCTTTCTGCGGTGGCTGCTGAACTCGGTGATCGTGGCTGCCGGCACGATGGGGATCGGCATCTTCCTCTCGGCGACCACCGGCTACGCCGTCTCCCGGTTCAACTTCCCGGGCCGCCGGCCGTTGATGATGGTCTTCCTGGTCACCCAGATGTTTCCGGTGGCCATCCTGATCGTGCCGATTTACACGATCATGGCACGGCTCGGTTTGATCAACACCTTGCCGTCGCTGGTGATCGCCTACCTGACCATCGCTGTTCCGTTCTGCGCCTGGATGCTCAAGGGCTACTTCGACTCCATCCCCACCTCGCTGGACGAGGCGGCGGCGCTGGACGGCTGCAGCCCGTTCGCCACCTTCTGGCGGGTGGTGCTGCCGCTGGCCCGTCCCGCCGTCGCGGTCACCGCCTTCTACACCTTCCTCACCGCGTGGGGGGAGGTCGCGTACGCGTCGGCCTTCATCCAGACCGACAACCAGTTCACCCTGGCGTACGGGCTTCGGCAGTTCGTGCCGCAGTTCAACCCGCAGTGGGAGTACCTGACGGCGGCGGCGGTGTTGGTGACGGTTCCAGCCGGTCTGGTCTTCATGTTCGCCCAACGGCACCTGGTCTCGGGTCTGACGGCCGGTGGTACGAAGGGCTGACGTGCCGATGGACCCGGCCCCTCTACTACGACCCGTCGTTGATGCGGGAGGATAGACCGTGTGGAAGCTCTACGACTCATCCTCCGCTACATCCACCTGATCGGGTTCGCGCTGCTGCTCGGAGGCGCGACGGTTCAATACCTCAAGGGCAGGTTCCGGATCAACCCGGCCATGCTCTGGGGTGCGGTGCTCACGTTGCTGACCGGAATCGGCCTCTCCGCGCCGCTGCGGGACGGGGGCGAGCCGGACCCCGCGAAGCTCGTCACCAAGCTGGTGCTCGCGCTGCTCATCTTCGTCATGGTGTTCTTCTCCCGGAAGCGGGAAGCGGTCAACCGTGGACATTTCCTCGCAATTATCGGGCTGACTCTGGTCAACGCTGCGGTGGCCGTCTTCTGGCGGTAACGTCCGACACTGGGGGACCCCTCCGGAGGAGAGTTCGTCCCACCCCGCGAACCTTCGACGGGCATGTCGAGTGGCCGAGTGCCCGAGGATCACGTCGGGGTAACAGGCACTCAACAGTCACGCATGATTGTCGGCCGGTGCAGGTGCCGGGGCGTACGCTCGGCGTCCGGAACGTGGGACACCGGCGGCACAGTGCAGGCCGGTTCACAAGGGCTGCCACCGCGGTAGGCGCGGTGCGCAACGGAAGGAGACGTCTTGCGCTCGGTGCGTGGGATGCGGATCGCCTCGGTCTTCGCGGTGGGTGGCCTCGTGCTGGCTGCCACCGCCTGCGGTGAGGCGCCCGAGGAGAACAACGCTGGCAACGGCGGCGAGAAGTTCAGTGCCTGCATGGTGACCGACGTCGGCGGGATCGACGACAAGTCCTTCAACAGCTCGGCCTGGCAGGGTCTGGAGGCGGCCGAGGCTGAGAACAAGGACATCGAGATCAGGTACGTGGCGTCGAAGGCCGAGGCCGACTACGAGCCGAACCTGACGCAGTACGTCAACCAGGACTGCGACTTCATCCTCGCTGTCGGCGGCCTGATGGGTGACGCCACGTCCAGGATCGCGGCGGAGAACCCGGACCAGCAGTTCGGCATCGTGGACACGAAGCTGCCGGAGAGCAACGTCTACCCGATGCAGTTCGACACCGCCCAGGCCGGCTTCCTCGCCGGATACCTGGCCGCCGGCCTCAGCGAGACCGGCAAGGTGGGCACCTACGGTGGCGAGAAGATCCCGCCGGTGACCATCTTCATGGACGGCTACGCGGACGGGGTCGACCACTACAACCAGGCCAAGGGGAAGGACGTCCAGGTCCTGGGTTGGGACAAGGACAGCCAGGACGGCTCGTTCGCGAACAGCTTCGTCAAGCAGGACGAGGGCAAGAAGGTCAGTGACGCGCTGGTCGCCCAGGGCGCCGACATCGTCATGCCGGTCGCTGGCGGCGCCGGCCTCGGCACCACCGCGGCGGCCCAGGCCTCCGGCGGCAAGTACAACACCATCTGGGTCGACGTCGACGGCTGCGAGAGCACCCCGGACTGCGCGGCGATCATCACCACCGTGGTGAAGAACATCCCCGGCGCCGTTCAGGAGGCCGTGCTCAAGGCCGCCGCCGGCGAGAAGCTGGAGGCGAACCCGGGCTTCACCGGCACGCTGGCCAACGACGGTGTCTCGCTCGCGCCGTACCACGAGTTCGACAGCAAGATCCCGGCTGAGCTGAAGGCTGAGGTCGACAAGCTGAAGGCGGACATCGCCGCCGGCCTGATCAAGGTTGAGTCGCAGTCCCAACCGCAGTGAGCCGTGGCCGACTCGCCGTGGTGGGGCGTCTACCCGAGCTACCCGGCGAGCGGCATCGCACGACGATCCGGCCGCCTTTGCACCGCGGGACCTCCCGAGGTGCCAAGGCGGCCGATCGGTTCCACCAGCGGGCGCCGATGCCGTCCTGACGGCAGCAGCTACCCGCACCATCGCTTCGTACTGGGAGGTTGCGCTGAGACTCGAACTGCGCGGCGTCACCAAGCGCTTCGGTGACCTGGTCGCCAACGACCACATCGATCTGACGGTGGAGCCCGGGGAGATCCACGCCCTGCTCGGGGAGAACGGCGCGGGTAAGTCGACCCTGATGAACGTGCTCTACGGGCTGTCCCAGCCCGACGAGGGCGAGATCCTGGTGGACGGGAAGCCGCTGAAGCCGCGCGGCCCGGCGGACGCCATCGCGGCCGGGATCGGGATGGTCCACCAGCACTTCATGCTGGTACCGGTCCTCACCGTGGCAGAGAACGTCATGCTTGGGGCCGAGCAGGTCCGGGGCGGTATCGTCGGCTTCCTCGACCGCCGACGTGCCCGGCGCGAGGTCGCGGAGGTCTCCGCCCGCTACAACCTCCAGGTAGACCCGGACGCGATCATCGAGGACCTGCCGGTCGGCATCCAGCAGCGGGTCGAGATCGTCAAGGCGCTCACCCGCGATGCTGACCTGCTCATCCTCGACGAGCCGACCGCGGTGCTCACGCCGCAGGAGACCGAGGAACTGCTCACCGTCATGCGGGCGCTCAAGGCCGCTGGTAGGTCGATCGTCTTCATCACCCACAAGCTCGGTGAGGTGAAGGCCATCGCCGACCGGATCACGGTGATTCGGCACGGACGGATCGTCGGCACCGCCACGCCGGAGGCGAGCCGGGACGAACTGGCCGCCCTGATGGTTGGCCGGACCGTTCGGCTCACCGTGGACAAGCAGCCCGCGACGCCGGGCAAGCCGGTTCTCGAGCTCTCCGGGCTGACGGTCAACGACGACCGGCAGGTACGTGCGGTGGACGGCGTTGACCTGACCGTGCACGCGGGTGAGGTGCTCGGCATCGCCGGGGTGCAGGGTAACGGTCAGACCGAGCTGGTCGAGGCGGTCATCGGGCTGCGTCCGGTGCTCGCCGGCTCGGTGCAGCTGGGCGGGGAGCGGATCGACGACTGGTCAACCAAGGAGGTCCTCCGCGCGGGCGTCGGCTACGTGCCCGAGGACCGCAGCGTCGACGGGTTGGTCAAGGAACTCAGCATCGCGGAGAACCTGGTGCTGGACATGTACGACCGACCACCGTTCGGCAAGGGGCTCGCGCTCCGACCGGATGAGATCAGGAAGTCGGCGCAGGAGCGGATCGCTCAGTTCGATGTCCGTACCTCGTCGGCGGAGGTGGCGGTTGGCACGCTGTCCGGCGGCAACCAACAAAAGGTGATCGTCGCCCGGGAACTGTCCCGGCCGCTGAAACTCCTCATCGCCGCCCAGCCGACCCGCGGCGTCGATGTCGGCTCCATCGAGTTCATTCACAGTCGGGTCATTCACGAGCGGGATGCCGGAACCGCCGTCCTGCTTGTCTCCAGCGAACTCGACGAGGTGATCGGCCTGGCGGACCGGATCGCGGTGATGTGCCGCGGTCAGATCATCGGCATCGTCGGCCCGGACGCCCCCCGTGAGGAGATCGGCCTGCGGATGTCGGGCATCAGTCCGGACACGGCGGAAGCCGGGGCGAACGGAGCGACGGCGGGTACCGACGGCGGGGCGCCCGCCCCATCGGGCCCCGGCAGCGAGGACGAGGCATGACCAACGCAGGGTCCGGCTCCCCGGACAAGGAACCGGCGACCGCGGACCAGGCGGCCAGGATGGCACTCGACAACACCGAGCGAGCCGAGCCGGTGAGTCCGCAGCCACCGGAGCGCCCCGCGCTCGGGCGGCTCTTCGTGGAGAACCTCTGGGCCGCCAACACCTTCACAGTGACGTTACTGTCGCTGGTCCTGGCGATGGTCGTCGGCGGGATCCTGATGATTGTCTCGGATCCGGACGTGCTGGCCACCTACAGCTACATCACCGCCCGCCCGGCCGACGCCCTCAACGCCAGTTGGACGTTGGTCAGCGAGGCGTATGCGAACCTGTTCAAGGGTGCGGTCTTCGACCCGGACGCGGTCGGTCTCACCGCGGCGCTGAGCCCGATCTCGGAGACGCTGACCTACACCGCCCCGCTGGTCTTCACCGGGCTTTCCGTGGCGCTCGCCTTCCGCGGCGGCCTGTTCAACATCGGTGCCCAGGGGCAGGCCACGATGGGCGTCATCGCGGCCGGGCTGGCCGGGTTCCTGCTGCCGCTGCCGGCCGGGTTGCACCTACTCGTCGCGGTGCTCGCCGGTGCCCTGGGCGGTGCCGTGTGGGGCTTCATTCCGGGGATCCTCAAGGCACGCACCGGCGCTCACGAGGTGATCAACACGATCATGCTCAACTACGTCGCAGCGTACTTCCTGGTCTGGTTGATCGTGCAGAACGGGATTCAGAGCCCGAACCGTACGGATGCCATCAGCCGGCCGGTGGACGCCTCCGCGCAGTTCCCCCGGCTGTTCGGCGACAACCTGCGGGCGCACGCCGGAATCCTCCTCGCCGTGCTGGTGACCTGGGCGGTCGCCTGGCTGCTGAACCGGTCCACACTCGGCTTCGAGCTGCGGGCCGTGGGAAGCAATCCGGCGGCCTCGCGTACCGCCGGCATCAGTGTCACCCGGACCTATGTGTTGATCATGGTTTTCGCCGGCGCCCTGGCCGGTCTCGGTGGCTCGCAGATGGTGCTCGGCACCACCGCCGCCGCGCTGACCCCGCTGGTCGTGGCCCAGGTCGGTTTCGACGGCATTCTGGTGGCGCTACTCGGCCGGGTGAAGCCGTGGGGCGTGTTGCTCGCCGCGCTGCTCTTCGGTGCGCTGCAGGCCGGCGGTAACCGGATGCAGTCGTACTCGGGTGTCTCGCTGGAACTGGTTACCGTGCTCCAGGCGCTGATCGTCATCTTCATCGCCGCACCGGCCCTGGTGAAGGCGATCTTTCAGCTTCGGGCCGCCCGGGTCGCCCGGCCGCAGACGAGCCTCGCGAAGGGCTGGTGACGCGCATGTCCACCATGGCTGTCGACGACGTCGCGGTCGCCCCGGTCGACGAGGGGTTCTGGACCCGCACCCGCAAGGCCGGCCTGGTGCTGACCGCGCTTGGCCTGCTGGCGGTGCTGCTCTTCAGCGCGCTCGCCGCCAGCGAGCCGGCCCGGTTCACGCTCAGCGACGACGCCACCGGCGCAGCGTTGAAAATCAACGGTACGGTCGGCGCAGCCCTCTTCGGGGCGGTCGCCCTCGCCGCCGGCGTGGCGATCCTCGCGGGGCTGCCGACGCGCTGGTTCACCCTCGTGCTCGGTATCGGCCTGGTTGGCTTCGTGGCGAGCTTCCTCTGCTGGCAGGTCTCCACCGCGCCGGCCGGGCAGAACTTCATGCCCCTGGTCAACATCCTGCGGGGCACCTTCATCCTGGCCCTTCCGCTGATCTTCGGGGCGCTGGCCGGCGTGCTCTGCGAGCGCTCCGGCGTGGTCAACGTGGCCATCGAGGGTCAGCTGCTGATGGGTGCCTTCAGCGGCGCCCTCTTCGGCAGCCTCAGCGGCAACCTCTGGGTGGGCCTGGTCGCCGCGGCGATCGGCGGGACCTTCATCTCGCTGCTGTTGGCGGTCTTCGCCATCCGCTACCTGGTGGACCAGGTGGTCATGGGGATCGTGCTGAACCTTCTCGCGGTGGGCATCACCGGCTTCCTCTACGAGCGGCTGATGCAACCCGAACCAGGGAAGTACAACAGCGCCCCACGCTTCAGCAACTGGGAGATCCCGCTGCTGTCGGAGATTCCGGTGCTCGGGCCGGCGCTGTTCGCCGGCAACATCTTCCTCTACCTCGGCCTTCTCCTGGTCCTGGTGATCCACATCGGGCTGTTCCGTACCCGGTGGGGCCTGCGCACCCGTGCGGTCGGCGAGCACCCGACCGCCGCGGACACCCTCGGCGTGCGGGTGCTGTGGTTGCGCTACCGCAACGTGCTGCTGGCAGGGGCGGTCGCCGGCATCGGTGGTGCGTCGTACACGCTCGCCCTCTTCTCGTTCAGCAAGAACATGATCGGCGGCAAGGGCTTCATCGCCCTAGCGGCGTTGATCTTCGGCCGGTGGAGCCCGACCGGCGCGCTGCTCGCGGCGCTCTTCTTTGGCTTTGCCGACCAGCTCGCCACCTACCTGAGCGCGATCAACAGCGCCATCCCGAGTCAGTTCCTGGCGATGCTGCCGTACCTGGCGACAATCCTGGCGGTGGCGGGACTGGTGGGTAAGGTCCGAGCGCCGGCCGCCGACGGGAAGCCGTACATCAAGGGCTGATGGGACGCCAGATGGAGATCGACTGGGAGCGGCTGCGCGCCGCGGCGACCGAGGTGATGCGGCACGCGTACGTGCCGTACTCGAAGTTTCCGGTAGGGGCGGCCGCGCTGGTTGACGATGGTCGCGTCGTGGTCGGCTGCAACGTGGAGAACGCGTCGTACGGCATGGTGCTCTGCGCCGAGTGCGGTGTGATCTCCGCACTGCAGGCTACCGGCGGTGGACGGATTGTCGCGCTCTCCTGCGTCGATGCCACCGGGGAGCCGCTGATGCCGTGCGGGCGTTGCCGGCAGCTGCTCTGGGAGCACGGCGGCCCGGAGTGTCTGATCGAGGCGAAGGGTGGAGCGCTACGGATGGCCGAGCTGCTGCCGCACGCCTTCGACGTGACGGATCTGGAGGCGGTGACCGGGGAGGATCCGGTCCCGGTGGTGCCGGAGCGGCTGGCTGCCTGGCGGGGGCGCGGGACGGTCTTTGTGCACCCGGACCTGTCGGCGGGGCAGCAGGTGTGGACGGCGTACTGGGAACGCTCGACGGGGGAGGCCGGCGACGGCGAGACCGGCGTTCTCGAGGAGGGCCCGAGCTGGGACGATCCAGCGGAGGCGATTACCTGGGGGCTGGCCCGGGTGCCACGGGTCGTGGTGGTGGACGCGGCCGGCACGATCTTCTGGGCGGGTGAGGGCGAGCCGCCGTTGGAGATCCCGATCCGGTGGACTGGCTGAGCGGACGGGCCGAGGGCCGACCGTGACGGGACACCTCGGAGCGTACGGATGGGCAGCCCAGGTTGAGGATGTGGGGAAAGGTTATCTCATGGCGGATTTTGCGGCGGTTGATGTCATTCGGGCGAAGCGGGACGGCGCGGCCCTCTCCGATGCACAGGTCGACTGGGTGGTGGACGCCTACACCCGGGGCCAGGTGGCAGACGAGCAGATGGCCGCGCTCGCGATGGCGATCCTGCTGAACGGGATGACCGCGCCGGAGATCGCCCGGTGGACCGCGGCGATGATCTCCAGCGGAGAGCGGCTGGACCTCTCGGCGGTCGACCGGCCGACGGTGGACAAGCACTCAACCGGCGGAGTCGGAGACAAGATCACCCTGCCGCTGACTCCGTTGGTGGCGGCCTGTGGTGCGGCGGTGCCGCAGCTGAGCGGCCGGGGCCTCGGGCACACCGGCGGCACGCTGGACAAGCTGGAGTCCATTCCGGGCTGGCGGGCATCGCTGGGCAACGAGGAGTTCATTGCTCAGCTCCGCGGCGTCGGTGCGGTGATCTGTGCGGCCGGCGCCGGTCTCGCGCCGGCCGACCGCAAGCTGTACGCACTGCGGGACGTGACCGGCACGGTGGAGGCCATTCCGCTGATCGCCAGCTCGATCATGAGCAAGAAGATCGCTGAGGGGACCGGCGCTCTGGTGCTCGACGTCAAGGTCGGCTCGGGCGCGTTCATGAAGTCGGTCGACCAGGCCCGGCAACTCGCCCGCACCATGGTCGAGCTGGGCGGTGCGCAGGGCGTCCACACGGTCGCGTTGCTCACCGACATGTCCACCCCGCTGGGGTTGGCCATCGGCAACGCGGTCGAGGTGACCGAATCCGTGGAGGTCCTGGCTGGCGGCGGACCGGCCGACGTGGTGGAGCTGACCCTGGCCCTGGCCCGCGAGATGCTGGACGCGGCCGGGCTGCCGGACGCCGACCCGGCGGCGGCGTTGCGCGACGGCCGGGCGATGGATGCCTGGCGAGCGATGCTCCGGGCTCAGGGCGGGGACCCGGACGCCCAGCTGCCCACCGCGCGGGAGGTCGAGGTGGTCCGCGCCGACGAAAGCGGCGTGGTGGCCCAGGTCGACGCGTACGGCATGGGGGTGGCCGCGTGGCGGCTCGGTGCCGGACGGGCCCGCAAGGAGGACGCGGTGTCCGCGCCGGCGGGCGTGCTGCTGCACAAGCGCCCCGGTGATCCCGTTCGGGCTGGCGAGCCCCTCTTTGAGCTGCGGGCCGAGGACGCCGACCGGATCCCGGAGGCCCGGAAGGAGGCGGTGCGGGCGGTACGGATCGCGGCGTCTGCACCGGAAAAGCGGCCGCTGGTGCTCGAGCGAATCAGCTGACCGCCCGTTCCGTTCCACTCAGCGGAGGGCTATTCTGCCTGGCCAGGAGGGATGATCCGGCCTAGCCAGTCCGAACAGACGAGGATAACCGTCGTGGCGGTACCTGCCCCGAACCCCCGAATGGTGCGTGAGGCCAGCCTGGAGGAGTTGTCTCGGCTGGGTCTGCCACTGCCGCCGGCGCACTTTCCCCTGGTGTGGGAGCCCGGCGACAGGATCGAGCTGCGCCCGACCGGCGAGATCGAGACGCGGGTCGCGGTGCTGCACCTCATCCTGGCCCGCTGTTTCGGCATGCCGCCGCAGGCGGCGATGAGTTGGCTGCTCGCCTCGCATCTGGTGGAAACCGTCACCCCGCCGGAGTGGCAGTTCGTCACCGGCGGCAAGGGTGACCACCGCTCGTTTGTCCTGCACTTCGACGCGCTGTACGCCCTGGCCTGGGTGCTCGGCCTGACCCGGCAGCTGGATCCGACGTTGCCGGTGGACGAGCGGCTGGTGGAGCGGATGCCCAACATTCTGGCCGGCGAGACGGTACGGCACTGGCGGTCGCGGACCCTCACCGCCCCACGGGATCCAGCGGACGCGGCGGCCCTGCTCGACCTGCACTACTGCCTGGACTGGGCCTATCTCGAGGTGGAGCACGCCCACCGAACCCTGCCCGGCCTGGTGGACGCCAGTGCGATCGGGCAACGTCGGTGGGCACTGGAGTGGGCGGTGGTCCTCCGGGGCCCCTACCACGACGAGCCCCCCGGCTGGGAAGAGGTGGATCTCTCCACCTAGCGGCGGCGGTGGACGCCGAGTCGGACGGCCACGGTCACCTCGACCGGGTCGGGCAGGGCGGCGATCCGTTCGGTGAGCTCGGCCGGATCGGTGTGCCAGGCGCTGGGCCCCATCCCGACCAGAGTGACGATCTCCGGGCGGGTCAACGTCAGCCGGGTTCGGTGCTCGGTCTCCGACTCTGTGGCGAAGCGCGTCCCGAGGCGCCCGGCCACCCGGTCGGGCTTCGCCGGGTCCACCCGAAGCAGGCCGAGTGCGCCGACCAACTCGGAGAGGTGGTCGGCGGCCGGCGTGACGACCAGCAGCGCGCCGGCTGGATCGAGCACCCGGTGAAACTCCGCTCCGTTACGTGGGGCGAAGACGTTCAACAGCACGGCGACCGACCCGTCGGGCAGTGGCAGCTGCTGCCAGGTGTCGGCCAGCGCCGCCCCGGCTCGTTCGTGCACGCGGGCCGCGCGGCGTAGCGCCGGCTTCGACACGTCCAGGGCCAGGCCGACGGTGTCTGGCAGCGCCGCCAGCACCGCGGCGAGGTGTTGGCCGGTGCCGGCACCGGCATCAACCACCAGGGGGCACGCCGTGACGGTCTCCTCGGGCCGGGGGTGGGCGGGGCGGAAGTGGACGGCTGCGGCGGCTTCGGCGAGCGCCCGGGAGATCAGGTCGTAGTGACCGGCGGCGAGGAAGTCGGCGCGGGCGGCGATCATCTCGCCGGTGTCCCCGACGTGCGGTGCCCGGCCGGCCAGGAGGTTCACATACCCCTGCCGGGCTATGTCGAAGCTGTGTCGGCGCGGACAGGCCAGTGTTCGGGCGGTGCCAACGGTCGCCTCGGCCAGCGGAAGCGCACAGACTGGGCAGCGCAGCCAGTGGCGGATGCGGGGATCCATGTCGGGCTCCGGGCCGTTCGGTGGTGAGCCGGGCGGTCACCCGGTGGACCGGAATCCTATCGAGCCCGGTTGCCGCGGCGATCGCTGGCGCGCCCGCCGGGCGGGCGTGACCCGGGCAACGCGTCGCCGAGTCCGACGCTGCTCAGACGTCGGCGCCGACTAAGGTCTGACCATGGTCGCGACTATCCGGTACGAGGACATTGTCCAGGCCCCCAAGGCGCTGCTGCACGACCACCTCGACGGCGGCCTGCGACCGGCGACGGTCGTCGAGCTGGCCGCCGAGGCAGGGCACGAGCTGCCGACGACCGACCCGGAGGCGTTGGGCCGCTGGTTCGTTGACGCGGCCAGCTCGGGCTCGTTGGAGCGGTATCTGGAGACGTTCGCGCACACCGTCCAGGTCATGCAGACCGCGTCCGCGCTGCGGCGGGTGGCCCGGGAATGTGCGCTGGACCTGGCCGCTGACGGGGTCGTCTACGCGGAGGTCCGGTTCGCGCCGGAGCTGCACCTGGAGCGGGGCCTCACCCTGGACGAGGTGGTCGAGGCGGTCATCGCCGGGTTTGCCGAGGGCAGCACCGCCGCCGCGGCGGAGGGTACGCCGATTCGAGTGGGGACGCTGCTGACCGCCATGCGGCACGCCGCCCGGTCGCAGGAGATCGCCGAACTGGCGGTGCGGCACCGGGACACCGGCGTCGTGGGCTTCGACATCGCCGGAGCCGAGGCCGGCTTCCCGCCCACCCGGCACCTGGATGCCTTCGAATACCTGCAGCGGGAGAACTTCCACTTCACGATCCACGCCGGTGAGGCGTTCGGGCTGCCGTCGATCTGGCAGGCCATCCAGTGGTGCGGAGCGGACCGGCTCGGCCACGGCGTGCGCATCGTGGACGACATCACGCCCGGACCGGAGCCGGTGCTCGGTCGGCTGGCCGCGTACGTGCGCGACAAGCGGATTCCGTTGGAGCTGTGCCCCTCGTCGAACGTGCAGACCGGAGCGGCCCCGTCAATCGCCGACCACCCGATCGGGCTGCTGCGGGATCTGCGGTTCCGGGTGACCGTCAACACCGACAACCGGTTGATGAGCGGCACCTCCATGTCGCGGGAGATGGCCTTGCTGGTGGACGCGTTCGGGTACGGCTGGCGGGAGATGCAGTGGCTGACGATCAACGCTATGAAGAGCGCCTTCATCCCGTTCGACCAGCGGCTACAGATTATCGACGAGGTGATCAAGCCGGCGTACGGAAGGTTGTTGGCCAGCGCAGGGCAGCCGTAGGGCGGCCTCGGGTGACCGGCGGGTAGACCCCGAGGTTCAGACACCGCTGGCCACGCTCGCATGATCGCAGCGGCAAATCGTCCCTTCGGTGGCGAATGGTGGCGAGCTGACTGCTTCTGTTGACCGTACGGCTGTACCTGTTTTGTCTCCGGTTGTGTATAGTGACGCGCCGGCCTGCCTCCGGCTGGCTGTGGAGCTGCCTTCCTCGCCGCGCCGGTGTCTGCGGGGGTCAGTGCCTCCCGGTCAACCAGCCCTTTCTGGAACGGTGGCAGCGGCTTGTCGAGGTTCAGGCGGAAGCCGGCTCGAACCGCGCCGGGGGCCCGGTTCGTCGAGTTATGTACGACTTTTGGTGGCCGACAGGCCGTCTGATGGGACGACGTGGAGGGGCGTTCAATTGCGTTGGGTAACTCTGGTCAGACTGAACGCGACCGAATTGCCGAAACATCTCGTTGAGTCGGCGGTCAAGACCAGCCTGGGCTTTCTCTTTCCGGGGTGGCGTGGTGGAATCTCGGATGGTCCGACCCAGTGGGTCGGTCACCCGGTGTTGCCTGACGGCAACGCGAAGGCTGCAATCGCGAGGGCGGTGACGTGAGCAAACGACCGAAGACGGCGGGCTCTCTCCAGTCACGTCTGCGTCGGCCGGCTGGTCGGCTCCGCGACCTGCCGATCTGGTCCAAGCTCGGTCTCATCTTGATCGTTCCGACCGTCGCAACGGTCATCGTGGGTACCAGCGGCATCGTTGACCACGTGCAGGCACTCAACAATGCCAACCGCTCCGGCGACCTCGCCAGCCTGGTCGCCTACTCGGGTGAACTGGTAAGTCAGCTACAGGAGGAGCGGACGGAGGCGATCCGGCTGCTCGGCGAGGATCGAGCGGCCCAGCGGGAGGAGCGCCGCGCGGCATACGAGGAGGTATCCGCCGGCGTCGACAAGGCGAAGGGGCCGTACGCCGAGCAGCGGGGCGAGGTCGAGGATCTGCCCAGTACGCTGGAGAACCAGCTCCGCTTCATCGACCAGACCCTCAGAGACCTGTCCGGAACGCGAAGCCAGGTCCTCAACGGTCGGCTCAGCATCACCCAGGCGCAGCAGCAGTACGACGCTCTGCTTGCCGACCTGATCAACGTGCGGGACTCGGCCACCCAACTCGCCGGCGACTCCGAGCTGAGCGACCGGATGCGGGCCGCAACCGCCCTCACCCGGAACAAGGAGTACCTGTCCCAGCAGCGGGACGTGGTTCACATCGGCTTCATCCGGCAGCAGCTTACCCCCGAGCTACGGAACACCTACATCTCCACCTGGACCGGTCAGCGACAGTGGCTGGAGACCTTCGCCGCCGTCGCCGACCGTGCCGACCAGGAGCTGTACGACCAAACGGTCGCCGGTTCCGACGCCCGGGAGGCGGACTCCTACAACAGCAACCTGCGGGGCCTCTCCGCCGCCACAACCCTGGGCAGTGCCGGCTTCACGCCCGACCAGTGGGACAAGGCGATGGTCGAGTACGCCGCCCTGATCCGGGAGGTGGAGGCGAAGATCGACCGGGATGCCGTCCAGCTCGCGGACGACCTCCGGTCGGCCGTGCGGCTGCAGGTGTTCCTGGAGACCGGGCTGCTGCTCAGCATGCTGCTGCTCGCCATCCTCTTCGCGTACCTGGTCGCCCGCTCGATGGCGCGATCGCTGCGCGACCTGCGGCAGGGCGCCCTGTTGATCGCTGAGCACGGGCTCCCGCAGGCCGTCGCCCGACTGCGGGAGACACAGGCCGCCGGCAGCCAGCAAACTCCGGTGCAGCTCGCCAACCGGATCGCCGAGCCGCTACCGGTGCGCAGTAGGGACGAGTTCGGTCAGGTGACCGAGGCGTTCAACGCGGTCCACCTGGAGGCGGTGCGTACCGCGGCGGAGCAGGCCGCCCTCCGGGCTTCCGTGGCAACCATGTTCGTCAACCTGGCCCGCCGGTCGCAGATCCTGGTCGATCGACTTATCGGCCAGCTCGACCGACTCGAACGGGGCGAGGAGGATCCGGACCGGCTGGCCGAGTTGTTCCAACTCGACCACCTCGCCACCCGGATGCGCCGCAACGACGAGAACCTGCTGGTCCTCGCGGCCGCGGACTCCACCCGCGTGCAGCGGGAGCCGGCCGCCCTGATCGACGTGCTCCGGGCCGCCCAGTCCGAGGTGGAGCACTACACGCGGATCGAGTTCGGCGTCATCGATCGGGATATCGAGGTCGCGGCCGCCGCCGTCAACGACCTGGTGCACCTCGTCGCCGAGCTGTTCGACAACGCGACGGCGTTCTCGCCGCCCGAGTCGCAGGTTGTCGTGGAGGCCCGTCGGGTCGGCGACTGCGCCTCCCTCTATGTGGAGGACCGTGGCATCGGCATCAGCCCCGAACAGCTGCGGGAACTGAACGAGAAGCTCGCCACCCCGCCGCAGGTGGACGTGGCGGTTTCTCGGATGATGGGTCTGGTCGTGGTTGCCCGGCTGGCATCCCGGCACGGGGTCAAGGTGGAACTCCGCTCCGGTCCCGACCGGGGAGCCATGGCGGAGGTGAGCCTTCCGGCTGGCGTGTTGGTGCCCAGGGCGCTCACCGCTGGGCCGCAACTGCCCCCCGGCCTGCCGCCAGCGGCGAACACCAGCTCGATGGCGGCTTTCGAGGCGCGGCCCGCGCCGAGTGGTTCGCTCCCCGGGCCCCGCCCGGGTGAGTCGGGTAACCAGGTAACGCTCGGTGGCCGGCCGTTCGACCCGGCCCATCGCAACGGTGCGGGCACGCCCTCGCGGTCCCCGCAGGCGATGCCGCCGTGGTCCGATCTCACCGGTGCGAACAGCGCCGCCACCGGCGGTGAGGCGCACGCCCCGTACCCCATCAACGGGCAGCCGAACAGCCCGTTGCCGCAACGGCGCGCCTCGGGTGAGTCGGATGCCGGCGGGCAGCAGCCGGGGATCCCGCGACAACTGCCGAGCAGTCCAGAGGCCCAGCCGTACGCAGAGTCGTCGACTCCCTACCCTGGGTGGTCGGTTTCCAGCCCACCAGCCCCGGGCATGCCGACCTCCGCGTCGCCGGTGTCGGCAACCCCGACCTCTGGCCAACCGACCTCCGCGGCACCGGCCTCCGGTCAGCCGTACACGACGCCGTTGCCGCAGCGTCCGACCACCACGGCCCCGGGCAGCGCCGCCCCACCGGCGTGGCCGCCGGTGCCCAGTGCGGCCGGGGACACCCCCGCCGCCTCGGCCTCCGAACGGGTCCCCCCGGCCCCCGACCGGACGACCGAGCTGCCTCGGGTCGTACGTCCGGCCGGCCCTCCGCCCACCACGCACCCCGCCGCGTCCGCGCCGGCCGGCCCCGCCGCTGGGGTGCCCGGAGCCCCGGCGGCCCCGGCTCCGGCGACGCCAACGGCGCCGGCGACCGCCCCGGCCCAGAACCGCCAGCCGCCTGCCGACGCGACGATGGAACTGCCGATCTTTCGGGAGCTGGAGTCGGCCTGGTTCCGTACCCGCCGACCCGGTCCTGAGGAGACAGCCAAGGGCGCCGACCCTGTCGGGGGCGGCGGTGCCACGGGGCCGGGTGGTCCCGCGATCCAGCAGTTCGCCAGGATAGATGCGGACAGGCAGCAGCAGACACCACCCGCAACGACAGGTAACACACCAATGGCAGAAACCCCGACGACCGGTGGTACGCCGCCTCAGAGCGGCATGACAGCGAACGGGAGCGCACTGCCCACGGGTAGTTTCGCCCAGCGGCGGGGTAGGGCTGGTGAAGGCTGGAGCACCGCCGCCGACGATGGTTGGCGGGCCGCTACCGCGGCCAGCGACGTACAGGTGGCGGCGACCACCTCGACCGGCCTGCCGAAGCGCACGCCGATGGCGCAGCTTGTACCGGGCGCGGTGGAGAAACCATCGGCAGCGGTTCAGCGGCGTACGCCCGAGTCGGTCCGAGGGCTGCTTTCCGCGTATCACCGTGGTGTCCAGCGGGGGCGCAAGAATCCCTCGGACAGCAACCGGAGCAGCCCGGAGGGGAATCCGGGTGGGCAGTCCTCGCAATCTGGCTCAGGCCCAATGGCCGGGAGCGGGCAGAAGGAGCAAGAAGGATGACTACTACGCAGGACCTCGGCTGGCTTCTCGCCAACTTCGCCGACCGGGTGCCGGGAGTCGCGCACGCGGTCGCCGTGTCGGCGGACGGCCTACTCCTCGCGGCTTCACGGGACCTTCCGCGGGACCGGGCCGACCAGTTGGCTGCCATCGCATCCGGACTGGTCAGCCTTACCCAGGGTGCAGCCCGCTGCTTCGAAGGCGGTGCCGTGCTCCAGACCGTGGTAGAGATGGACAACGGTTTCCTCTTCCTGATGTCGATCTCGGATGGCTCGTCGTTCGCCGTGCTCGCCGCCCGCAACTCTGACGTGGGGCAGGTCGGTTACGAGATGGCCCTCCTGGTTGACCGGGTGGGTGATGCGTTGACCCCGCAGCCGCGTGCGGCTGCGGGCATGCCGGGCTGATGTCTCGCTGACCGGGTGGTCGGCGGGGGCAAGGACAACAACGAGGGGCCGGCCTCGCGCTGGCCGGCCCGGGTGCGAAGGAGGTGAGCGGCGACATGACTGATCATGACGAACCGACCGGCGCGTTGGTCCGTCCGTACGCCGTGACCCGGGGTCGCACCCGTCCCCGACTCGACATCGCGCTGGAAGCGCTTATCGAGACGACGGTGCGCGGGCGGGCCGTTGCCACCGGCAACGGCGGACACGGCCGTGAGCACCAGTACATCGCCGCGCTCTGTGATGGACGCGTGCAGTCGTTAGCCGAGATTGCGGCGCGGATGCAGCTTCCGCTCGGGGTGGCCCGGGTGCTCATCGCCGACATGGCGACAGACGGCCTGGTCGCGGTCCATGAGCCGACCATCCTGGACGACTCGGACGACGTGGTGGGCACTGAACTGCTGGAGAGGGTGCTGAGTGGACTTCGCAGGCTCTGACGTGGCGCGTCCGCCGACCCCGAGCGGCCGCGTGACATCGGCGAAGATTGTCATTGCCGGTGGATTCGGCGTCGGTAAGACGACACTGGTCGGCTCGGTCTCGGAGATCACGCCGCTGACAACGGAGGCGGTCATGACCTCCGCGAGTGTGGGCGTCGACGACAACCGGCAGGTGCCGGGAAAGTCGACGACCACGGTGGCCATGGACTTTGGCCGGATCACCATCGACCGAGACCTGATTCTGTACCTGTTCGGTACCCCCGGTCAGACTCGGTTCTGGTTCATGTGGGACGAACTGGTCCGTGGTGCCATCGGTGCGGTTGTCCTGGTTGACACCCGTCGGCTCGCTGACTGCTTTGCGGCGATCGATTTCTTCGAGCACCGGCGGCTGCCCTACCTGGTGGCCATCAACTGCTTCGACGGGATGCAGTACCACAACCCGCAGGAGGTCCGGGACGCGCTGGCAATCTCCAGCGACGTACCGGTGGTGGCGTGTGACGCCCGCAACCGGGAGTCCACGAAGCACGTACTGATCTCGCTTGTCGAGTACGTGCTCACCATGCGTCGGTCCCGGGCTGTCGCCCGGGCCTGAGTGACGTGCGGGTATCCGGCGACGGCAGGGCCGTCGCCGGATACCCGAGCTGTCTCTGGTGGCGGTAGGCCGCCGGCCAGGAGCGGTTGAGCCGTCCCTGGTCCCGCCCTCGCATGGACACCGATTCCACGGTATGCCCGGCCGAGGACATCGAACAGCCCCCGGCTAACTGCCGAGGGCTGTTCGCGATCTAGCCGGTGCCGATCGAGGCCGGGGTCCCGGAAGTCAGGACCGGTACCCGGCCGAGCGGTACTCGTACTTCCGTTCCTCGTCACGGTCTCCGGTGTCACGGGTGAAGTCCCAGCCGCCAGCGGCTTCGCGCCCCGGACGCCCGCCGACCGCAAAACCGCCGATCTCCTGACCGCGACGCCAGCCGCGGAAGTAACCGGTGGTGTTCTCGGCGAGGCTGGCCGGATCCCGAACAATCCGCAGCGGACGCTCGTCCCGCTTTGGTGAACCGGGGACCAGGTTGGCCTGCGGCACCCGAATGGGAAGGCCCGCTGCGGTCTCGGAGTTGGCCGTCGGCTGCGCTGCCTGCTCCGCTGCCTGCTCCGCCGCCTGCCAACCGGTGTCGTTCAGCGACGACCAGTCCACCTCGTCGTCCTCGCTCTGACCGACGAACCAAGCCGATTTCGCCTGGGCGAAGATGAGCAGGTCCCCGTCACCGTCTCCGTCGTCGGCGACCGGTGGGGGACGGTGCTCGACCGGCGGCACCTGTTGCCCGGTGGGCCGGTGGCTGCGGGGTTCAACCCGGTCAACGAGGCGGAGCGGTGGCGTCTCGAGCTGCGGGTCAACTCCGTCGCGCAGCGCCCGGTCAGCCAGTGGTGGCGGCTCGACCAGGCGCAGCGCCGGTGGCTCCTGCGGCATGTCTTCGGCCAGCCACGGCGGTGGAACTCGATGTTCCGTACCCGGATCGGTCGGGGCGTCCACCCCCTGTCCACCGTACGAGTCGGCCATCGGGGTACCCGCGGAACCGTCCGTCGGGTCCGGGTTGTTGACCAGCGGCCAGTTCGCCCGCGAGCCCGGGGGAGCGGTCTCGCGGCTGGGGCGCGGGGTGGGCACCGGCACGCTGAGGTCGGTCGCGCTGAACCCGCCGCTCGGTGTCGGCGGTTCGGACTTCGTGTTGGGTCGTGGCGGGATGACGGTGCGCTGCCGCTCAGCGCGGGCACTCTGGATCGCCGCCGTGGTCAACGTTGCCCGGAACGGCTCACCCGCCTCCGCTGGCGAGCTCGAGCCGCGCTGCGACGGCGGGGCGGGGGCGCTGCCGGGCGACGAGATGGGGCGGTTCGTCGGGCCGTCAACAGGGCTTGGCGGCGCCTCCGGCTGAGCCGGCGCCGCGGAGACCGGCGGACCGGCCACGGCTGCGGGTGCGATCGGCTCCGGGGCCACCGGTGGGGGTGCGACCGGCATCGGCGCGACCGGTGGGGGGCCGAGCGGGCGCGGGGCCGGCGGGGCGCTCTGGCTCGGCATCGGCTCTGGCCGGGACCGGCGGACGCCAGCCGGCCGGGTGGGCAGGGCGGCGCTGGCGGACGCCGGTTCGTCGATCGACGCACCGTGTCGGGCGGTGGCCCGGCGGCCCGCCACGGAGGTGCCCGCCCGGTCGTGAAGCACACCGACCAGTGCCTCGCAACCGACGTCGCAGGCTCGGACCGCGGCGACGGCCTGCCGGACGGTCGTGGAGACCGCCGAGGTGAGGGTCCGGTTGACCGAGGCGCGGCGCGGGGTCTCGGAGACCGCGACCCGGAGGGAGGTGATCGCCGCCTCGATCACCTCGGGTGCGGCGACGCCTGCGGCGGTGAGGTCCGCGACGACCCGGTCGGTCGGATTGTCGGGCCCCGTGCTGGCCAGCATCCCGGGCTCGGGAAGGGCGTCCAGCACCGCCAGCGCAACCGGCTCGGCCGGGTCAGGATAGGCCTGTAGGGCCGCCGGGAAGAGCTCTCGCAGCACTTCCCGCAGCGCGACCGCGGCCGAGTGCCGGCCGTTGGCGAGCGCGGCGTGTGCGGCGAGTACCGGCTTGTAACCGGCCAGGTCCCGAGGAGCGGGGAGCGCGACGGCGGAGAGCGCGCCGGCTTGCAGGGCGCGGGCGAGACCGACGGCCCGTCGCTGCACCGGTGGCGCCTGCATCTCCTCCGGGGAATCGTCGTCGGCGAACCGTTCGGCGAAGTCGTCCACCGAGTCGTCGTCGGCGACCGCCAGTGGACGACCAGCGGCGCTGACGAGGGAGGTGACCGTGTGGTCGTCGTTGTCGGCGGCGATCGCCGCGCCGCTGGGCCCGCCCGATCGCTCCACCATCAGTGTGACCAACTGGGCGTAGCCGGCGGGGTCGTCGCTGATCTCGCAGACGTGCAGCAGACGACCAGCGTCGTCGACTACAGCGGATGTCAGCGTCGAGCCGACCGAAGCTGGCCGCTCGGCCGGATCCGCCGAGGCCAGACCGCAGTACACGCGCACGAGCGCCACGGCGTCGTCCTCCTCCCGGGACACGGGTCTTCTCTGCCAGAGAATGATGCTCCCTGGTGTGGGTCAGTCGCGCCAGTCCACAACGGCAGAGATCTTGCCGACAATGGTGCGCCAACCCAGGCTTGCGGTTTGTGCCCCGATCTTCTTGAGCCGGCGCCGGCCGCGAAAACCGCCGATTCCCCCGTTGGCTGCCGCCCGTAACGCCTCATCCAGGTCGTCGAGGCTGGAGCCAGCGGAGAGCATGTCCAACACGGCGGGCACCCGCAGCGCGTACGAGAGGTCACGGGCGATCTCGCCGGCCTCGATGAGGAGCGTCGAGTCCCACGCGTCGTGCCCGCCGCGTAGGTTCTCCACGACCAGGTCGAGCTCGTAGGTGTCCTCGTCGA